>JAIPJW010000100.1 GCA_021734075.1 Cephaloticoccus sp. | reverse complement strand
TGGACGATGTGCGGCCCGATTCCGGGCCCATGGTCCTCGTCGAGGGTTCGCACAAGTTGGGCGTGTGCCCGACCCCGAACACCTATACGGGTGATCAGACAATGCGCCCGCCCCTCCCGGCCGACTTTCAAGGTCGCGATGTGCCCGTGATCATTCCCCAGGGCAGTGTCTCCTTTCACCACGGCCTGCTGCTCCATGGCAGCGACCGGAATTTTTCCTCCAGCCGGCGTCGGGCCTTCGTCTCGCACGTCATGTCCACCGCGTGCACCTACCGGCCCGGGCAGTATCACCAGAACGAGGAATGGATGAAACTGCACGCCGACTATCCGCAACCCGGCGAGACTTTCCGCGGGCCTCAGTTTCCCGTCATGTGGCCGGTGGAAAACCCGTAGGCATAGCGCAAGGCTTTCCGCTCTCCGGGCCCAACCATTCGTCATGCGCCGGTGGGTTCGGCGTTATGGTTTCCGCATCCCCGTGCCTACCGCCTACCGTTTGCTGCCTCCCTTGATCCACTGCGCCCGCGGCAGCTGCATGATCGCGGCCGGAGCCTGTTGCATCGACAGCATCGCCGCCATGGTCCGCATCGGCGAATCGATATGGGTAAAGAATTTCTTGTAACCCGCGCACAGGTAGTTGAGCCCGGGCTCGCCGTGCGGCGTGTGCAAAAACCGGTGTTTTGGACATTCACCGTGACAGGCAAACCGCACCGGACACTCGCGGCAAAAGCGCGGCAGGCTCGTGGACTTCGCCTCGCCAAATGCCTGCTGGGCCGGCGCATCGACCAGGTCGGCCAGCGGCGTGTCCATGAGATTGCCGAGCCGGTAGCGCGGGTAGACGTAGTGATCGCAGCTGAAGATGTCACCATTGTGCTCGATGGCCAGACCACGGCCGCACTGCTCGGTAAAGATGCAAACGCCCGCCGGTTCTCCCACCCAATTGGCCAGGGCGGCATCAAATTGTTGCACGAAGACTTTGCCCACGTCGCGCTGCACCCACTCATCAAAGATGCGGCACAGAAAATTTCCGTAATCCGCCGGCCGCACACTCCACGGCGTGACCTGGGTGTCGAGCGCCACGGCATCCTCGTGATCCGGGGGTGGGGCCAGCCACAGTCCGTCATTGGTGTGATCTGGCGCGTTGCGCTCCACGATGGGAATGAATTGGATGTAACCCGAACCCACTTCGCGCAGGAAACGGTAGACCTCGAGCGGGCTTGTGGAGTTTTTGCGGTGCACGGTCGTGAGCGTGTTGAACTCGACCCCGTGTTTTTTCAGCACCTTCAAGCCGGCCATCACCTGTCCAAAGGTCGGCTTGCCGCCCTTGTCCACCCGGTAGGCATCATGCAGGTGCGCCGGACCGTCGAGGCTGAGACCCACCAGAAACTGGTTCGCCGCAAAGAATTCACCCCATTCATCATCCAGCAGCACGCCGTTGGTCTGAAAGGCATTGGTGATGGTTTTGCCTTGGGCATGCTTGCGTTGCAGCGCGAGGGCCGTGCGGAAAAATTCCACGCCCAGCAGGGTCGGTTCCCCGCCCTGCCAGGCAAAGCTGGCCTCGGGTCCCGGCTGCGCCGCGATGTAATCGCGCACATAGGTTTCCAACACCTCCGGCTGCATCCGCCTGCCCCCGGTATCCGTGTAGAGTTTTTCCTTCTCGAGATAGAAGCAGTAGCTGCAGTCCAGATTGCAACGCGACCCGATGGGCTTGGTCATCAGGTGAAACGGAGCCTTGGCTTTGGGGGAAGTCGGACGCAAGGACGTGGCGGACGTCATGGTTTCAGCCAAGGCTCCCCGACCTGATGAAGCAAGCGCGCCTTCAACCAGACCGGGCCTACTGTGCCCTGCCCGGATGCCCGATTTCAGCCACCAAACACCCGGTCCAACTCGGCCATGGCTTCACTGGACATGGGGACAAGCGGACCCAGGGGCCGGGCGGTCAGCAGGGCCTCGGCCGTCGCTTCCAGCACTTCCAAACGATCGAAGGCCTCCAGCAGGTTGCGCCCGACAATCACGGTGCCTTCATTGGCCACCAAAACGACCGGGCTGTGTTTCAGCGAGAGATGCTGCGCGATTTCCCGTGCGTCCTCCACCAGGCGAAGAAATGGCAGGCGGGGCACATCGCGCAGGACCAGCGCGCTCTCGGGGATGGTGCGGGTATCCAGACGTGCAGAAGTCATGCAAAAGGCCGAGGCGCACGCCGGCTGGGCGTTGATGATCGCACCGACCTCGGGCAAACGGGCATAAATTTCCGCATGCAGTCTCGCCGCCCGGCTGGGCGACTGCCCCGGACTGCAAGCCTCGCCCGCAACCTGAACCAAGCCCGGGGGCTGGAGGTTGAAACGGTCCCGGCGGCGCGGGGTGAT
This sequence comes from Cephaloticoccus sp., assembly GCA_021734075.1. GTDB lineage: Bacteria > Verrucomicrobiota > Verrucomicrobiia > Opitutales > Opitutaceae > Cephaloticoccus. The sequence goes on along the minus strand of JAIPJW010000100.1, from coordinate 11,000 downwards.
GACAAACCGATCCCGGTCCAATCGCGTGGAAAACGCCCCGGCGGTGCTGATGAGCAACTTCTGTTGATAGGCCCGGTGCACGAAGCGGCAGATCTGCTGGCGCAGTTCCCTTTCGTGATTGTCCGGTTCCGTCACTGGCAGGGCAGCGTAAGTGGGCACGGTATCGTTGCCGAGACTGGCTGCCGGCACGGTCGTCACCGGGCCGAGCAAGGCGGCATACGCCAGGGTCCGGGCGACAAACTCCAGCGTTTCAAATCGTTGGAAGGCATCCTGCAGGTCGGTGCCACCGATCACCACGCCGTGGTTTTCCAAAAGCACACAGTCAATGCCCCGGGCGAATACTGCCGCGATGTTGTCCCCGAGTTCCTGGGTTCCCGGGCAGGCGTAGGGCGCAAAGGCCAGTTTGCCGCAGGTGGCGAAGGCATGGGATTGCACCCGGGTATCGGGCAAAAGCCGGCAGATGGAAAACGCCACCAAGGCGCCGGGATGTGCATGCACCACGGCGTTGAGCTCGGGTCGACCTTGAAAGATTTTGACGTGAAATGGCCATTCGGACGACGGTGGGTGGATCCCTTCACGGTCGCCATCCGGCTTCATCCGCACGATGTCCGCCGCCTGCAGTGACCCCTTGTCCACCCGGGAAGGCGTGATCCAAATCGAACCGTCGGAGTCTCGAATCGAGAGGTTGCCCCCGGAGGTAGTGGTCATGCGCTGGCGATAGATCCGCGCCATGGCCTCGACCAACTGTTCACGGGGATGCTGCCAATAGGGGTCCATCGTCTGGGATTATTTGGGGGCGTTTCACACCGAACGGATTCGCGGCACGAGCGGAGATTAATCGTAATTCCCCGGATTTGGCAATCCGCAGTCTTCCCCTGCCACCAGCCTTCAGCTGCTAGGTTTCCCGCTCATATGTTGGGCTCAGCCTGATAGCTCCGTTGCCGCCGGGCCATTCCACCACGCTTTCACCGAGTCCAGGGCATGATGCAACACCGGTCCCAGCTGCTGCAACCACTCATGAAACTCCGGGATATAGTGATCCGCCAGCCAGACCGCGAGCACCAGAAACCCCAAGCCGACCAATCCATGCAAGGGACCCGCATAATAAACGGGACCCCACGCCCCCCGATAATGGCACGCATGGCGCGCCACCCGCAACGGCCAGCTCAGGACCTGGAAGACTACGATCAACACCAGGATTCCGACCCACAGCGGGATGTTTGCCAGCACCGACAAGCCAAAGACCAGACCGCTCGTGACGAGCGAATAGATGGCAAAGAGCATGACTATCAGCAGGGCGAAAAGGGCCAGCGACAAAATTGACGCCAAGACATATCCCCCGGCCGTGAACCCGGGATGTTGGCTGCGATAGCGCTGCCAGTTCTGCTGCCAATGGTGTGTATTCTCGTGCATCTCTCGCTTGAAACTATGCTTCCATGAGCGCATCTCCTGCTTGAACTTCCGCTTCCACTCTCGATGGGCGTGCCTGTCGTTGATCGTCCTCATTCCTTCGTAGTAGCCTTCCTTGGCGCGACGGATGAATTCCTGGGCCGTGGCGGCCATGCCGGAAGCCGCCGCCTTTTCCTCCGGTGTCTTGGCCGCCGGGATCAGGAGAACCAGGAGAAAATACGCCACCACCCCCGAGCCCCAAGCCAAGGCAAGAATGACAAAGGCCACCCGAAAAATTGTCGGGTCGATGCCAAAATAGGCTCCGAGGCCATTGCACACGCCACTGAGCTGCGCCCCATCATAAATCCGATATAGCCGACGAACGTCTCTCGACCCGCCAGTCGCGTCGGATGCCCCCGCCGCTGCCGTATTGTCCTCCGCCCCGGCCCCGTGGGGCCTGTCCGCCCCAGCTGAGGATTCCTCCATCGCCGCATCCTGCACCGGACCCATCTCGGCAATCACACCCTCCACTTCCCGCGTGACCACGACCGTTTTGTGGGGGCCCAGCAAGGCATGGAATTTGTCCGCAATCGCCTGCTCAATGTCGGCGATGATCTCGTCCTTGTCGGGGTTGCCCTCCAGGCGGCGGGCCGCGTTGCTCAGATAGTCGCGCAGGGCGTCGTAACCGGCCTCCTCCAGTTGGTAGGCGAGGCCGTTCAGATTGATGATGATTACTTTGTTCATGGTTCGCGTCGATTTTTCTGCCGTTGCGGTCGTATTACGGCTGACCCAGTTTCTTCACCGTGCTGTTGATCTTCTGCCAGTAGGCGGCGGTTTCCTGCAGCAATGCCTGCCCCTTGGAGGTCAGCTTGTAGTATTTGCGCGGGGGACCCGCGGCGGATTCCTTCCACTCGTAGTCCACCAACTCCTCCCGGCGCATCTTGCTCATCAGCGGGTATAGCGTGCCTTCCTGCGTGGAGAATTCAGTCGCGTTCAGTTTCTTCAGAATGTCCGCCACGTAGACCGGATGCGCCGCAATGATTTTCAGCACCAGGAACTCGAGGAGTCCCTTGCGGATGGGAGTGAACTTTTCGCTTAGGTCCATCTGGTTTTCAATAAAGCTACCTTTTCTTATCAAGGTAGTGTAACAGACCAAGGCTCCCGTCAACTTTCAAAATGAAAATCCGTCCGGCTCTTGCCCGCTTTCAGGCCTCTGGCCCTGCCCTGGTCCATCTCTGACCTACCCTGAAGCGCTTCAGAGCTTTGACTTCACCAGTGCGAGAATTTGCTGTTGCAGGGTTTCCTCGCCGAAAGTGCCGACGCGGATTTTCAGCTTGGTGGTGTGGGCGGTGGCCCTCTCCAGATACAACTCGATCCTCTGGTCAGATGAAGTCCGGGAAATGAGCGTGGCCTGCAGGGCATCCTGGTTGGCGCTGATCTTGGCGTATTTCAATTCCGCCAAAGCCTTTTCCGCGGCGCGGACCGCTTGGGCAAAACCGGAATCCAGCGTCACATCGAGGTCGCCGCGCACATAAGCTACTGTGGCACCTGCTCCAGCTCCGGCCAGTAAAGCGATGCATCCGGTCGTGAAAAACAGGGAGGTCAGCAGCAGACTGGCGGCCATTGTCGCGACGATGCGGCCGGGGGAGAAAGCAGGAAATAATTTCATGGCAACGGTCAGGTGCGTTTGGAAGTGCGGACCAGAGCTCCGGCGCCGATGACGAGGAGAAGGACACCGCTAATCAGGAGCCAAATGCTCTCGTCGGTGGGTGTGCCGGTAAAAAAGCGGGTAAGCGAGGAGCCTATAGAGTCCAAGGCATTGAGCCCATAGATGCTGAGCACGGTGCCGATGCAAAGTATGACAGTGGCTAGGATTCGATTCATGAACTGGGAGGAGTTGGGTCGGCGTTGAGCGGGGAAATAATTCCCCCGTTGTTCTCGGCTGGTCCATGTATTCTAGAAATAGCAGCTGTGAAACGCGACGCCCATCGACCAAGCCTGCGGGGCAGGCAGGTAACTGCCTCGTGGGCCATGCCATTCGGACGATTAAAGGCACAATAATCGCGAACCTTAGCAGCGGGTTACATTTCTCAGGGCGACGGTTGTTCAAACTTTCCAGACCAACCACCGGAAATTACTTATCGCCAACAGCGACCCGGGCATTCGCCCGCTGCCCGGCCTCGACGAACCTCCCCACCGTCTTTAGCGGTGCCACCCAATAGTCCTGCGCCCGCAAATGCGCCACCACCTCCTGATGCGCGGCACGTTCGAAGGTGTGCGTGGGTCCGCCGATGCCGTGGAATATCAGCACCGTCCAACCACCGATCGCATGGGCGGCCTCGCAGTGTTTGATCACGGGTCGGGCGTCCGCACCCTGGCCCACGAAGCCGCCGATGCGCAGCATTTGCACCGTCGTGGGGTGATTGACCGTCGTGAGACAGGTGCGGGCGGCAAAATGGCGCTGCAAAATCGCAGCATCGTAGGAGGCCTCATCGGGCTCAACGCCAATGGCCAGGGCACCGCAGGGATGGGCGAAGGTGCGGTCGGGGTCGGTGCCGATGTGTTGATCAAGCCAATCGGCGGCGGTCGTGATTTCCGTGGCAATTTCTTCGGGGCTCACGTTCTCCAGCGACCGGGTCATCCAAGCAGGCGCATGACCCAACTTCTCGATGTAGGGTTGGGCACGGCACCAATGGTGGACGGTGTGGTTGCCGATTTCGTGACCGCGGCCAAAGGCCGCGCGCCAATCGGCCACCCGAAGCTGCATGTCTTCGCGGGCCGTCTGCAAATAAAAGGTGCCGCGGAAGCCGGCGGCTTCGAGATCGTGCATGGCCTGGTCGAGATTGTTCGCGTTGCCATCGTCGTAGGTGAGGCTGATCGCGGCTTTGGCGCCGTGCGGCCATTGCCAGGCATCATGGCGCGTGGAGTGTCTGGAGTTCATGGTAATCTTTGGGCAAATGGAGCGGTGGGATTGGAGTCACCAGCATGGAGGAGGGATCAGGATGCCTGTTTTTTTTCGCCATGCGACGTGCAAATTTTTGTTTCAAACCGCCATGCAATCCGCACTGGAAGTCCTCTCCTTCAAGCACTCAACCGAAAATAATCATGCGGCGTGGCCGCGAAGTCCTGCCCATCAATTGTCATTCGAACAGCTATCCAAAGTGGTTTTGAGCCAACCAGACTCAACCCATTCTATCATCGCTTACATCATGTCGGCACTGTCGGTCGGATCGGCTTCCGGCGCAAACACGCGCTCCACGGCTTCGGCGGCATTCTGCTCATCGTCGCCCACGGCCTCGATTTCCAAGGTCGCCCCGAGCGCGGCGCACAGGGCCAGCAGGCTGAGCACACTGCGTAGATCCGCCATTCTGCCCCCGCACTTCAGAATGACGGTGGATTGAAATTTTCGCGCCTCTTGGACCAGCCTGGCTGCCGGGCGCAGATGCAGACCATCACGCCAGGGCACGATGGCAACGGCTCGCTTCATGGGCCGTGTGACACGCCGCCCTCGCGCAAGGTTCGTTTATTTTTTCAAAACCTGGTCCATTTCCGACTCACCCCTCCGCTTTCGCGCTTCGTTTCGATTTTCTTGGTTTCACCAACAGCGCCTTCAAGCGCTTCGTGGTCTGATCCCGGTCCAGCCTGGACGCCGCCACGTCGAGCGTGAGTGCTTCCCAAACATCAACCGGAAGTTTTTTCACATTCCACAGATCGTTCATGTCCAAGAAAACCAGACAAGTGGCCAATGCCACCCGCTTGTTGCCGTCAACAAACGGGCGGTTACGACAAAGGTAAAACAGATAGGCGGCGGCAATTTCAAGCGGATCATCCATGATCGGCTCTCCGCCCCATGTTGCTTGTGGGGATGCCACTGCGGATTCCAGCAAACCTAGATCGCGCAAACCTTCGCCCCCCCCATGCGCTGCCAACACTTGCGCATGAATGGCCTTAACCGCTTCTGCCGTCAGGTGTTTCCACTCCCGGCTCACGAGAGGCGGCGGAAGAGTTCGCTATTCTTTGAAATGATGGACTTGGCCGAGGCACTTGCCTCCTCCGGCGTCACCACGGGTCGAACGGGAGCCAGGTAGATCGCCCCACCCTCGTGAACGGTCAGGTTTACCTGATCACCCACCTTAAGACGCGCCAGGTCCATGATGGCCGCGTCCAACATGATTCCCTGCGAATTGCCAACCTTGGTGATGGTTTTGATCATGATGTAATACTATGTTTTACATGGTTCTCCTGTCAAGACTGAGAGCGGATGGCTGCACGGCGACAGCAACCACCGATGGCTAACCAGACTGAACCATTCCCCGGCCCCGCTTTCGTTGGCCCCCATCGCGCCGTCTGCACCCCTTTGCATCCGGGTGGCACTGCGGGCCGTCTTGAAATTTCACGGCGTGCCTTTTACTTCCAAGATTGTGCGATTGGCTATTTCACTTTTCAACGTCCCCATGGAGACTGTTCCACTTATTCTTCAGCCAAAAAACTCAGGGTAACTTATCAGCTTTGCCTTTACGTATGAACCTCTCCGTCACCGTCAAAATCATCCCGCCGCTTGATGCCGGCTTTCTGCCCGCCGTGCTCTGGAACCGCGCTTACACGGACCTCGTGTCGCAGGATTCCGGGTCCCGGGCGCTGGCCCTTGCCTTGGTGCGCAGTGACGGCGGCGCATCGGTCCATTCGACCCGCGTGTTGAGTGCCAACCACCCCGCGGCCGAACTGACGTTGCGCTACGTGGAGCGGCTGCTGAAGTTCCTCCTCTGGCAAAAGGGAGGATGCCGTGTGCTCGTGGCCGGCGCCGATGAGATCACCGCTGCGTTGCAGCTCATTTATGCGCCCGGTGGGGCCCGGGCCTTCGATCATGCCTTCATGGGCGAAAAAATCCAGGGCCAGCCCTTCTCCCTTGAGGCCTGTGCGCCGGATGCATTGCCCCCCACTGCGGAAACGACTTTGCCCCTCGGCCGCAACCTGGAGGGTTGCCGCATCGGCTTTGACCTTGGCGGCAGCGACCGCAAGGCCGCTGCATTGATCGACGGTCAGGTGGTCTACTCCGAGGAAATCGCCTGGGATCCGTATTTCCAAAAGGATCCCGCCTATCATCTTGCCGGGGTGCAGGACACGCTGACTCGCGCCGCGGCGCATTTGCCGCGGGTCGACGCCATCGGGGGCAGCTCGGCCGGCGTCTATGTCAACAACGAGGTGCGCGTCGCCTCGCTTTTCCGCGGGGTGCCACCGGAGCTTTTCGAACAGCAGGTCCGCCGGATGTTTTTCACCCTGCAAGCCAAGTGGGGCGGTGTGCCGTTTGAAGTGGTTAACGATGGCGAAGTCACGGCCCTCGCCGGCTCGATGTCGCTGCAGGCCAACGCGGTCCTCGGCGTGGCGATGGGCACCAGTCTGGCCGCTGGCTATGTCACCCCGACGGGCCACATCACGCCGTGGCTCAACGAACTCGCATTCGCCCCCATCGATTACCGGCCCGACGCACCGGCGGACGAATGGTCGGGCGACGTCGGCTGCGGGGTGCAGTATTTTTCCCAACAGGGAGTCGCCCGGCTGGCGGCCCTCGCCGGTTTCGAATTTCCGGACACCATGCCGTTGCCCGAACGTCTCGTTCTCGTGCAGGCTGCCATGCAGGCGGATGACGCCCGGGCCCGCGCTGTCTATGAATCCATCGGGGTGTGCTTCGGCTACGCGCTCGCGCATTACGCGGATTTCTACGCGTTGCAAAATCTCCTCCTGCTCGGCCGCGTGGCATCGGGTGCCGGTGGCGAGATCATTCTGGCCAGGGCCCGTCACGTTTTGCGCACGGAATTTCCCGACCTCGCCGACCAAATCCAACTGCACACGCCGGACGAAAAGGTCAAGCGCCACGGCCAGGCCGTTGCCGCCGCCAGTCTGCCCGCCCTGCCCCGCAATTGACCTCATGAAACTATCCCGTTCCGACGCCGACGTATTTGTTCCCCACGAGCAGGTTTCCCCCGAAACCGCGCTTGCCCGCACGACTCATCTTTGTGTCGCCGCCCACCAGGACGACATCGAGATCATGGCCTATCACGGCATCGCCGCATGCCTGGGACGCGACGACCGGTTTTTTTCCGGCGTGGTGGTCACCAATGGATCGGGGAGTTCGCGCAGCGGGATTTACGAAAAGTATACCGACTTGGAGATGCAGACCGTGCGGCGGCGCGAGCAGCGCAAGGCCGCTTATGTCGGCGACTATTCCATCCAGTTGCAGCTGGCCCATCCGAGTGCGGCCGTGAAGGACCCGCACAATGCCGATGTTCACGCGGATTTGGTGGCGATATTCTCCGCCGCGAAGGCGGAGGTGGTGTATTTGCATCAACCCGCCGACAAGCACGACACCCATATCGGCGTGCTGGGACACTCCCTCGCCGCCTTGCGGTCCCTGCCGGCGGACCAGCGTCCGCAGCGCGTGCTCGGCTGCGAAGTCTGGCGTGACCTCGACTGGATGTGCGACGAGGACAAGCAGGTGCTCGATGTCGGGGCCTATCCCAATGTCGCCGCCTCACTGGTCGGCGTGTTCGATTCCCAGATCAGTGGCGGCAAACGCTACGATCTCGCCACGGCCGGCCGTCGACTTGCCCATGCGACCTACTACACTTCGCATGCCACGGACAAATTCCAGGGCATCACCTGGGCCATGGATCTCACTCCGCTGGTGCACAATCCCGAGTTGTCGTTGCGCGACTACACCCGGGCCTACATCGACCGATTTCGTGAAGATGTTGACGCCAAGCTCGCGAAGTTCACCCGTTAGTCCGGCGGTCCGCCAACACTCATTTGCGCTGCGGGCCATGTTGACTACCTAATCCCGCATGCAAATCGGCATCGACAGTTTTGTGGCGACCAACGCGGATCCCGTGACCGGGACCACCGTCAGTCCGGTGCAACGAATCGCCGACTTGATGGAGGAGATCGCCCTTGCCGATCAGGTCGGGCTGGATCACTTCGGCATCGGTGAACACCACCGCGGGGAATACCTCGACTCCGCCCCCACCATCCTGCTCGCGGCTGCCGCCGCCCGCACCAAACAGATCCGCTTCACCAGCGCGGTCACGGTGCTCAGCGCGGCGGATCCCGTGCGGGTTTTCCAGGAATTCGCCACCCTCGATCTGGTGTCGCAAGGCCGGGCCGAGATGATCGTCGGCCGCGGGTCGTTCATCGAGGCCTTTCCGCTCTTCGGCCTCGCCCTCGACGATTACGACGACCTCTTTACGGAAAAACTCGATCTGCTGCTAAAGCTGCGCGAAAGCACGCAGGTTAATTGGTCCGGCCGGCATCGCCCGGCCCTCACCGGCCAGGGGGTGTTTCCGCGGCCTTTGCAAAATCCGCTGCCAGTCTGGCTCGGCGTCGGCGGCACCCCGGCCTCGTTCATCCGCGCCGGCACCCTCGGTCTGCCGCTCATGGTCGCCATCATCGGGGGCGAACCGCACCGCTTCAAACCGCTCATTGAGCTCTATCGCAATGCCGGGGCCAGGGCCGGACACGCCCCGGAACAACTCAAGGTGGGGCTGCATTGTCTCGGTTATGTGGCAGATTCCAACCAACAGGCGGCGGACGAGTTTTTTCCCGGTTACGCGCAGGCCTTTACCGCGATTGGCAAGGAGCGCGGTTGGCCACCCACCACCCGGGCGCAATTCGATGCGCTGATCGGCCCGACCGGGGCCCTGCATGTCGGAGATGCCGACCATGTCGTGGAGAAAATCCTCCGGGTGCACGAGGCGCTCGGCGGCATCGATCGGTTCAGTTTCCAGATGTCGGTCGCGTCGTTGCCGCACCAGCCGCTGATGCACGCCATCGAGTTGCTCGGCACCCAGGTCGCGCCGATGATCCGGCAGGCGCTGGCCTGAAAACGAAATACGAAAACCCATAAGCAATTACCCATCGCTCCATTCTCACGTTGCAGTTTGCAGCCCGCCCGATATTCATCCCTGAAACCGCATATCCCCATGACCAAACCTGTTTGCTATTCCACCAAAGCCTATCTCACCAACGACGCCCAGTCCCCGCTTGGCGCGGCCACCATCGAGCGTCGCTCTCCGTCGCCGAGTGATGTGCAGATCGATATCCTCTATTGTGGCGTCTGCCATTCCGACCTCCATTTCGCACGCAACGAATGGGGTTTCACGATGTATCCGTGCGTGCCCGGTCACGAGATTGTGGGCCGGGTAAAATCCATCGGCAGCGGGGTCACCAAATTCAAGGTGGGCGACACGGTCGGCGTGGGCTGTCTCATTGATTCCTGTCGCACCTGTCCGAGTTGCCAGGCCGGGCAGGAACAATACTGCGACAACGGCATGGTCATGACCTACGGCAGCGAGGACAAGGTGCTCGGCGGTCCCACCCTCGGCGGCTATGCGCAGAGCATCGTGGTAACCGAGGACTTTGTGCTGCGGATTCCCGCCCATCTCGATCTCGCCGCCGCGGCCCCCTTGTTGTGCGCGGGTATCACGACCTGGTCGCCGCTGCGCCACTGGAAGGTCGGCCCCGGGCAGAAGGTTGGCATCGTCGGGCTGGGCGGGCTCGGCCACATGGCGGTAAAATTTGCCAAGGCCTTTGGGGCCCAGGTGGTGCTGTTCACCACTTCCCCGGGGAAGGCGGCCGATGCCCAGCGCCTCGGCGCCCACGAGGTGGTTGTCTCCACCGACGAGGCTCAGATGGCAGCACAGGCCGGCAGCTTTGATTTCATCCTCGATTGCGTGTCCGCCGTCCACGACATCAACGCCTACGTCAACCTGTTGAAGCGGGACGGCAACCTGGTGCAGGTCGGTGTCCCCGCGCAACCCCTGGCCGTGGCCATCCTCCCCCTGGTCTTCCGCCGTCGCTCCATCTCCGGCTCGCTGATCGGTGGTTTGCCTGAAACCCAGGAAATGCTGGATTTCTGCGGCAAGCATAACATCACGAGCGACATCGAGCTGATCCGGATGGATCAGGTCAACGACGCCTACGAACGCATGCTGAAAAGCGACGTGAAATACCGCTTCGTGATCGACCTGGCCACGCTCACCTGAGGACAGCCCTAACGGGACGAGGAGCCAATCCACGGGTCGGGATTTCCCCACCGCTTGTGTTATCGAGCGGACTGCCCACTGTCTGTTAGCCATGGCCCGCCGCACTCCATCCTCGGACGAGATCGCCCTTGACCGTCTGCCGAAAGCTCCGCTCAACCGGGAAAGCATTCGCCAGACCCTGTCACTGGCCGGTTACGTGCGGCCCTACCGCACCCGGTTTTACTCCGGTCTGGCCACCCTCTTTGTCAGCGCAACCCTGGGGCTGGCTTTCCCGCTGCTGGCGGGTTCGTTGATCGATGCCGCCCTGCATCCGGGCGTATCCTCGGTGCCGGGTCTCGGCATCCTGAGCCTGAACCAAGTGGCCTTGCTCCTCGCGGCATCGGTCTCGCTGCAGGCACTTTGCTCCTTCAACAGTGCCCTGGCATTCAACCGGGTGGGCCAAAGCGCCCTCGCCGATCTGCGGCGCGACTGCTACGGCCGGCTTATCGCCCTGCCCATGACCTATTTTTCGCAGCACCGGGTTGGCGAACTCACCAGCCGGGTCTCCACCGACGTGGCCCAAATTGAGGGCGCCCT
>JAIPJW010000099.1 GCA_021734075.1 Cephaloticoccus sp. | reverse complement strand
TCTGCCAAAGGCGCACTGCCTCGCGCTTGAATGCTTCGTCATACTGCCGGGGCGTTGCCCCGGCTACCTGCTTCTTGGTCATGGTTGAGTCCTTTCTTTGGACTCTTCCCGTGTCCGTCAAATCCGGGCAACCTCAAAATGTTTAATTCGATGAAACGTCATACGCTGACCTTTCATGTTGGATCTGCTATTGGAGCAGTCTACTAAGCCGCCAAGCCAAAGCTTCATGGCGAGGTTGAAACGCTTCGTCTGAAGGTGCCAATAGCCTCTGCCCAGCTAAGTGAGCCAAGTCCTTTTCACCTTGAGAGCGGCGAGGTTCAAGGCGCCGTGAAATATGCCAAATTCTGTCCGGATCTGGCGCGATGAGTCGCTGGTCTAGTGCCCAATGATGATTCTTGCACAAAGCCAAGCCATTAGTCGGATGATCGTTTCTACTTTCTGAAAATGGGATGAGGTGCGCAGCATCCACAAATGTGAGTTCCTGCTCTTTGAGCCATATGCGTAATCCACATGCCGCACACTGGTGATCATAGAGTTCAATTACCTTTCGACGAAATGCCGCGCTCCGACCAGATAATCCAACGTCATCGCTTTCCTCCACTGCGGTCGGTTGCTTATCAACCAAATCGGTGCCGGGTTCGCAAATAATCGGCATGATCTGCGCCCGAAACTTAGGGAAGTATCGAGACACAAGCGCGTCCCGAAACGCCATTCGGATGACAGGTTCCGCCAAGAGCGACTCCCAATTCTGATCAAAACTCGCAAACACGCGACCCGTGTCCGCGTCCCCGACATGTGGAGGGCCGCTTAATGGTGATTCGTGACCATCCTCAATGACACATGGCTGCCAAAACCCATCCGTCTTGAGATGAAAAAATGGGAGTTCCGGGGTGCAACTGTCGTCCAGAGTCTTGACCAGGTCGAAAAAGGCCTTGAAGCGCACCCGAAGCCATTGACTCCACTCAACCCGATCCGGATGGGCCTTTCCCATGGCAATCCCATCAAGGACGGCCAAAAGCATCACAGGCTTGTGCGGGCGTTCATGCCTTTCACTGCCTTTACCTATCACCCCAGTATTGAGGCGATAGAGGATTTCTATGGCATCGGTGGCAGTCATAAATTCCGTCCTTCAGCCCTTAAAAATACTGTGATGCCATTCTAGAAATTCGGGTGCCGGTCTTGAATTACCATCTGCTGGCAATACCGCGAGAGGCTGACCATCGAGTTCGTAGTAATGCCGCCCATTCTCAAATTCCTCACGGATTCGACGACTCACCTTGACCTTATAATCTATTGTCACCGTTAGGTATCCTTGGTCGAAAAGGTTGTGGAGGTCTGACCGCAGCAGCAGTCCGTTCCGAATCTCGTGAGGCCCTCTCTTGGCGTATGGTAATATATGACCTGCTTCCAGAGCAGGGAGAGTCTTTTCACCGGTGATCGCACATCGCCGACTATATGCGTCGGTAACCTCCACCCTGAAGGCGCCTTGCCCCAATCTAGGGCGAACCGTGACTGGAGGACCAAAGCGTGCACTTGGTTCTTCAACTCCCTTGGTGCCTACCGACGACAATTCCCCGTTCAATCGCGAACGCACGTCCGACCAAAGCTGAGCACCGATACCATTGCTGACATTGTAACCTTTTCCGGTGACAATGTTTTTGCTCCAATCCGAAGGCACAGGAATCCATTTTTCTTTTGGCCAGAAGAACGGCTCGACCAATATCGTGCATCCTAATTGCTGATGGAGTTCATCTGGTGAACGATGTTCCAGAATACGACGTTCAAATGTATCGTAATCGGGAACCCCATTTTTTTCGCCAAATGCCTCCCACGCCAAAGACATCGGCAAGAAAGAATGCCTCAGGAAAATTCCACCACCGACGACATAATCAAGTGGAGAGTGTAACTTGAACAGGAAGATATCTCCTGTTTGGAGTGCCTTAAAATCCATCTGACTGCGAGGTCTCCAGAAATTCACCTCATCCGGCAATCGCTCCGCAAGAAATCGGAACCACTCATTATTTGTCACTCCGACGAATAGCTTCATGTATAAGGAAAGTGGCTAATTCTTGGGAAGGTGCATTCGGGAAACCAATATTCTCGCGCCTACAAGTCAGTGTATTTATCGGCCCGACCCTTAGCTTTTGACACTGGATATTTTGACGCGTTCTTTGCGACTTTGGCTTCAATTGCAGCTGCGATATCAATCCCAGTCATATTTGCGAACTGGAGGGAGAAAAGAAATACATCGGCCAATTCTTCTTCGATCTGAGTTTTCTTATCGGGGTTAGCCGTTAGTGAGGAGGATTCCTCTACCGTAAGCCATAGGTAGTGCTCCATCAACTCCCCTACTTCGGCAGCCATTGCCATGCACAAATTCTTTGGCGCGTGGAACTGCTCCCAATCTCGTTCCTTGGTGAAATTCGCCGAAAGATTCTTTAGTTGGGCAAGGGTAGTTATCTCGTCTTTTAGTTGCATGTTATTAGGTTGGATCGTCCTGCAGTGTAAACCAGCCATCCATGCCAAGCTGGACAGCAAAATCCATTATCAGAACATATTCGTCGCCTGGTGCTCTTGAGATTTCGCGAATTTTCCAGCTCTCAAACAACTGCTCAGCAAGTTGCATCACACCATAGCTATTGTATGGCCCAATCACATTGATTTCCCCATTCCACCTATGTTCGGCAGACAATGCATAACTGGCATGAAGTTGGCGTTGGATATTTAGGATTTTCGGTGGAAGAAGTTGCTCCGCCACAGGGTCGGAAACTGACTGAAAGTTCACCTTCAATGCATGGATTTCGCCCACTTTTTGAACGCTATTCAAATCAGGGTGCTTCTGCCGAAGCATATCTTCGATGATGATATCCAAGGGTGTGTCGTAGAGGATACTGACGGTATCTTCTACTAACCTCTGAACAACAGGCCCGAGATCTTCCATCGCCGGGTAAATTTTACTCAGGGGTCCCAATTCGCCAGCTATAGACTCTACCGCGCGTAGGTGATTTTCGTTAGAAAATACGACCTGTTGGTTCCTTCCAATTGACCGTGCCTCGGACTCCAAAATAATGTGGTAGAGCTCATGGGCACGGCTATGGAGCTGTTCAGGCATCCCCAAACCTTCGTTCACTTTCACCACATGGTAAGTCCGTTTCCTCTTCCACGCGATCTCGGTTGTAGAAATCAAATCAGTGTTTGCAGGAATGCTTTCGTATCGAATCGCACAGTTGGAAATACGCTCCACTTTTTGTTTCAGCTCGGCGACGGTTGCGGTGGCTATTTTTAGATCGTTATCCATGCTAAGGTAAAACCGCGACAAGCTCACCGATTACTTGCGGATACGACGTCGGATCAGGCGTTAGAACGATATCCGAAAAACCGAGCGAATTGGTGTCTGGCTTGAGGATTATTTTGGAGTGTTCCCATGAATCCTCGGTTTGAATCTTTTCGCTGAAATAAAGTTTTATAGTAAGAGAATCGCCACTTTCTTGATCCTGGATGTCACGATGACGAATAATTACGACTTTGCCGTTACGGGTCCCTTCCGGCACTGATCTGAACAGGCACCAAGCTCCGTTTGGAATGCGTCTATTCATCGATTCACCTTCAACACGTGTTACGAAATAACCTTCGCGAGACGTGAATGCATCGGGCAATTCTACCCATTCTGCGTCGGTTACATTTTGAGGCGGACTGAAATCGCCAGCAGCCACGCGTAGATCAAATAGTGGAACAGCGTTGATGTAGGGGAGAACCTTATCCGATTCAACTAGCCGTAGATTCAATCCTTCGTGTCGCGGTGCAACCAGGATAGAATCATGCCATTTCGCCCCGACCGCGGCTACTTTCAGGTAATCATTCGTCACTTTGTCAGCGGAGTAAACGTAACAGCCTTTCTGCCCTCGGCTCATTAATGTTTTATAGGTGTTCTTGATAATCATTTCAGCCTTCTTACGGGCTTCCCTAGGGTCAACTTTGTGCAGCTTCCGATATCCATGCATAGACCGATCCTGCGATGATCTCTTTGTCGCGTCGGTGATGATCGCACCATTTCTAACCAAGAAATCGTCACCTAAAATCACGCCAATGTAGTCCAGTTCTAGTCCTTGGCATGTGTGAATGCAGCCAACTTCTTTGACCGAATCCGGTTTTACTATCCAGAGAGAACCGTGGTCCTTTAGGTTCCATCGAGCAGCGAATCCTTGGTCGGGAAACTCAATATCATAGCCGCTAGGATTTTTTGTCTTTGTAATCCAATCCCAACAGTAACCTGCAACCATACGCGCCTTATTACCCTGTTTGTTACGTGCATAGATAAGATCCCGTAATTCAGCAGCTGAATCACATATCCTAAACTCGTAATCAATACCCTCGAGAGTCGGATTCGCAGTTTCTCTTATCCCAAGAGTCTGATCGATCCATGCGAGGTAGCCATCTGAGCCATTACAACGAAATTGTGACTCCAAAGATAGCTCGGTGACTTCTGCACCCAATGCTTCTGCCCATTCGTGTATTGCTGTCTTACTTCCGATATCCTTCCAGTGGATTCGCTGATCTTCATCGAGAAAGAAGACCGAGAAATTCGAAGCATTGATTATCTCCTTTATTTGATTCTCGCCCAAATTACTGAGCAGACCGGATTTTGCATTCAAGCGATGAGCTTCATCGACCAATAATGCCTGGAATGTATTTGCTGCCGTTTCGGTGAAATTGCCCGAACTAACAAAAAGATTTGATATCCGAGATTTTCTAAAGGAACCAGTGAGTTTGCTCTCATATACGGCCCGGGGAGCACTATTTTTGGTCACATACTGAACAACCTGTTTTTGGTTCGTTAGCTCCACGAGAAGATTGACCGCAACAACGGTCTTACCAGTGCCAGGACCACCGTTTACGATGAGAACATTCTTACTTTCAGGAGTAGATATTTCAGCTAAGTGGAGCGCCTTTTCGTAGACTACTTTTTGATCATCGATCATGAAAAACTCACGATTTCCTTGGAGTAGAGACAAAAGATGATCAGCAAGATTTTTCGAGGGACGGATTTTGCCATCTCGAATCCGATACATTGTCTCACCTGAATCACCGTATTTGACGAAATCCTTAATGAAGCTTCGGAGTTTTCTGGCGTCGTCTCTTAGGAACGAAGGAGCATGCTGAGTGTGCTCATTATAGAACTGATGATTGATAACGTCCGATTCATCACAATTGTGCAGGTAGGCGCATGGATGAAGGTGAATAGGGTCTAGTCGAACAGTCTCATTGTAGTCTTCAACAAGCATTGAATAGGACCAAGCTTGGTATGAGGGATGATTCATTTCACGCTCCCGACCGCCCACAAAAGTGCGAACAATTGCATCCATTGGCGTGCGCGATACATGTTGCCACTGTTTCAGCTCAATAATGACTGCCGTGCGTTGTTGATCCGCTCTTTTCCCAGTTAAGATAAAATCAATTCTTTTGGCTGTATTTTGAATATTGAATTCGATCGCAATACCCACGTCATGCGGGATTTCATCATCCTCGAGAAGCCTGCTCATGAAGGGCAGTGAGTTTCTCCAAGAAGCAATCTCAGCATCACCGACCTTCTTGCCTAATTTCTGCTTAAATAATTCTAAGACAGATTCTTCAATCCGATTGGAAAGGACGTCCTCTTGAAACTGCTTTTTGGTCTGAAGATAGACTATCATGGCATGGCAGGAGACTGACTTTCGAACCCGTCCGTGCCGGTGGGGAGCCTGAGGAGTTCGGTTGGCAGCCTCATCTTGCGCAGCAGCTTGCGCAAGACTGATTTCGTCGCGAAAAGCTTTAAGCGATAAGCTGTAAGCGGATTCTGAAGCTGTAAGCGGAAGGCTGTAAGCACAGCATCCATCCGCAGCAATCGACGGAGGCGCGCACCAAGGTGCGGCCCTACATACCCCGAACCGGCCTCACCCATTCGACTAGCTCACGACAAGCGTGGCCGGCTACAGCAATGCAGGCTGAAGGCCGAGAGCTGAACGCTGATTCCTGAAAGCTGAACGCGATAACCAATAATCAACAGTCAGAGGCACGCACCGGATTCGGCAGGCTCACCACAGGCAAGGTGCGGCCCTACAGCTTCTCCGGCAAAGCTTCGCCGGCGAGGGCGAGGCATTGCATTATGGCGAGGCCGGTCTGCGCGGTGTCGTTGGTCGAAACGTAAGGTGCCTCGTCCACCGGTCGCAGGACCGCCGGTCCCACAAGATGTTTGGCACTGGGTTTGCCCTGACGCGGCCCCCACTCGGGAGTCTGTAATTCCACCCAGGCGCGCTTGGCCAGCGCGGGATCACCCTTGAGCTTGGCAGCATAGGCCGTGAGTCGGGAGTGACCTTGCCGCAGGTTGTTGCCGCGCAGGGGCGCACCGAGTCGTTCGGTCTGTTCTTCCTTCGGAGCACTGTAGAGTTCGCAATACTCGAGCCACGCCTGCTTGAACTCCGGCACATCGAGCAACTGGATCAGCTCCGCGCAAACTTCCGGCAGGCCGAAGACCGCACTCAGGTGCGACACGGCCACCTTGTCCGAGTCGCTGCGGTCGAAGGTGCCGGTGTCGAGATGCATGGGCGCACTCGCGGAGAAAAATCCCCGGGGTTGGGCCGCTATCGAGCGCATGCTGTTGAGCAGCCTTTCGCGCATCAGCGGGCTGCCCGTGCGTTCCCACTCCGTCAGCCAGGCCCCGGCAATCGAGCCCCAGTCCGTGCCGAAACCGAGCCCGGCCAGATTCGGATCCTGTGGCGCGGCGCGGGCGAGATCGCCCTGCACCGTGGCCGAGAAAAGTTTCCGCCCCGGGGGAATGCGCACCAGTGCCCGGGCCGCCTCGAGTTGTTCGCGCATGAGGTCGCCCACGCGCTCGTCGCCCGTCAGGTAATAATAGTAGCGGCGGTTGACCGCCGTGCTGATGCGCAGCTGCTTGGCGCTGCAACCCCAGTGCAGGACGTTGTGCCGCGAACCGAGCGGGGCGAAGCGGCCGAGGTGATACACGTCGACCTCGCCGGTGTGCCGCGTCATGGCCTCGGCAAAGCGGAACACATCGGCGCGACCGGTGCGCAGGAAATAGAGCCACAGCCAGATGTCGGTCGAGAGCTCGGAGTTGTCCCAGGCAAAGCCGCCGACGTCGTAGCGCCATTCGTGACGGTCCGCGTCGTAGGTGTGCATGACGTCCCCGTAATTCCAGAAACCATACCAGCGGCGCTGCTCCTGCTGGCCGTGGTAAAAATCGAAGTTCCACGCGAGCTTGTCCTCGAGTTCAGCCTTGGCCGGGGAGGAACGGTCCGCGGGGCTCCACATGCCGCCGAAGACGCCGCAACCGTTGAGGTATTCCGGCGTGGTCACCAACACGGGGGGAGTGCGCAAAACGGCACCCAGCGCCGCGAGCCGGTCGCGCGACGGGGTCGCGGCCACTGCCCACAGCATGAGTTCGCTGGTGCGGGCCACGCCCTGCGGAGAATCGAAACCGGGCTCGTAATCCTCGTAGGTGATCTCCAACCCGCCGTTGTATTGTTTCGCGTAGGTGTCCTGCCCCAGCCCGTCGTGGTAGGGACGCAGATCCATCGCGGGGGCTTCCGGCGACCAGACCCACGCGGTTGCCTCGGCGACGTCGCCCGTCGCCCCGCGAATGTCGAGTTGCGCGGGATGACTCTGCCAGAAATTGCGGATGCCGAAGGCCACCCCACCCTGCGGCGTGCCCACGTAGCCCAGGCCACCGGCCCGCTGGCCCTGGGCGGAGTTCAACCACGTGTAGCCTGCCTTGGTGCGCTTCTGAATGACAAAGCCGTCGGCGCTCGACTGGCACAGCGTGTAGTCGGCAAAGGCCGGAATGAATTCCAGGCGCTCGCTGACCTGCTTGTTCCAGGTCTCGAGTGGCGGGGTCGCTGCGCCGGCAATCTGTGCGGCCTTGACCGCCGCCCCGGGATCACGACGCAGGCCCGTGAGGGTGCGCACGGCCTCGGCAAACAAACCTTCTTCCTGTCCGGAGAAACGCACATGCCTGTCGTGCAGCGCGCCGCGCAAGGGCACCGCAAAGCGCACCCCCACTCCGCGGACAAAATCCGTCTGCGCTTCGCCGTCATAAATGATCGTGTGCATCAACCGCACCGCCTCACCTCCGGCATAAAAATACAGGCGCACCACAAACGGCAGCCACTCGCGACCGGTCGTGGCATGCTTGCCCTCAAACTTGACCACGGCCCGCACCGGACCCGATTGCTCGACGGTCACTGTGTTGATGACCCCGCCGAATTGCTCCGTGCGCGGCGCGGTCGCATCGCTGCGATCCTCGCGCAAACAGACCAAGCGTCCATCCGTGGCGATTTCCACTCCGTCGCGCGTGAGGCTAGGCACGAGCACGTCACCGCGGCGGGCAAGCCGGGCGCGGATGACCCCGGTGTCGATCTCGATGGCGTCAGCGGTTTCGGTCACGCTCAGGGTTTTGGTTGGAGCCAGGGGCGTGCCGGCCGCAAGATGGAAAGACTCCGTCGCGAGGATGTCGGCGGGAATGGCGTGCGCGGTCCATTTCAAGGTGCCATCGGGCCAGGTGGCCAGCGGCCAGCTCTGCACCGGAACGGCGTCACCCGCGACGGTGTTCAAGGCAAAAGTCGTGTCTCTGGCGTGCCGGCCCCGCGGCCAGGCGGTCCCCCACGTGGTGCCGACCTGCGCCGGGGGCGCGTTGCCGTCGAGCCAGCGCACGGGCGCGGTGCCGGGAGGGGTTGGCGCCGAGGGCGTGGGCGCAGCCGGTTCGCTGGCGCGGAGGGAGGAAACGAGTTGCGCGGCGGCCGCGGCCAGGGCGGTCTTGGCGACAAATTCACGACGGGTAATGGGGGGCATGGCGGTCGGGGTTGGATTTACAGATTGAGGGGGAATTCAAGCCTCATCGCGGGTTATAAAGTGGGGAAGAAAAGCCGGCATGACAATGTGCGGCGTGGGATCACCATGCACAATAATCTCCGTTTTGCCGTCCGGATGAATTCGGACGGTCCGGGTTTTGGATGGTTGTAGGGCGGGGTCTTCGTAC
Organism: Cephaloticoccus sp.; assembly: GCA_021734075.1. GTDB lineage: Bacteria > Verrucomicrobiota > Verrucomicrobiia > Opitutales > Opitutaceae > Cephaloticoccus. Next base: position 4,489 of record JAIPJW010000099.1, on the reverse strand, counting down.
CCCCCCTACGGATCAAACGATGGCGGGGTTCGGAGACCCCGCCCTACATTACGGAATTCGGACGGTCCGGGTTTTTCGTTGAGTTAAACGCCGAAAACTGGCTCCTAAACTCGGATGCCTACCCCAACCCTGCGTTCCCTGGCCCTCGAACTCGGGCTTTCCCGCACCACCCTGTCCGATGCGCTGCGGGGCTCACCCCGCGTGAAGGCCGAGACCGTGGCCCGGGTGCTGGCGGCGGCCAAAGCAGCCGGGTATGAACGTAACCCGCTCACCGGCGCGGTGATGTCGCAGCTTCGCCGCTCGCGCGGCCAGCAGTTTCGCGGGGTGCTGGCGGCGGTGGAGATTGTCACGGCGGATCACACTCCCCTGGCGGCGCGCTACAACGACTCATTGATGAGCGGCATCTCCGACCGGGCCGAGGCACTGGGCTTCAAGGTCGAACGTTTTATGATCGGCAAGCAGGATCTGACGCTGCCGCGGCTGGACACCATCCTGCACACCCGGGGCATCCAGGGCCTGATTCTGCTGCCCGCGGTCGGCTTTCCCGATTTCACCGCGCTCAATTGGGAACGTTACACGGCCGTCTACGCCGACTACTACATCGACCATCCCCGTCTGCACTGCGTCTGCTCCGACCATTACCAGTCCATGGTCGCCCTGCTGCAGGAGTTGCATGCCCGCGGTTACCGGCGGCCGGGGCTGTTCATGGAAATCGCGCTCGATGAGCGGCTGCAATACCGCTGGGAGGGCGCCTTTCTGGCCCTGCAGAAATACCTGCCCGGCATCACCCAGGTGCCGGCCCTGCAGTTCTCCACCCTCGAGCGGACGGAATTCGAAGCCTGGTTCCGCAAATACAACCCCGACGTCGTGATGGGTCATTTCCCCGCGGTGATGGAATGGATGAAGGGTTGCGGGGCCAGGATTCCGCAGACCCACGCCTTCGTCTGCCTGAATTCGCTCCGCACCACCCGCGTCGATGAGTGCGCCAGCATGGATTTCCAGACTCCAATTCTGGGCAGCCGCGCCTGCGAACTGGTGATCGGCCAGCTCCTGCACAATGAATTCGGCGTCCCCACCAAGCCTTCGTTGACCACCATCCCGGCCTTGTTCACCGACGGCCCGACCCTGCGGGCCCGCGCCCCGGCGGAGCCGAGGAACAAGCCAGCAGTCACGTCGGGCGCCAAGACCCGCTGACGCGGGGCGGATGGGAGATCTGGCCTCAGCGCATTCGGCGGGGCAAACATGCATCGGACAATTGATGAATGTCACATTATACCAACGTCCTTAAGAAATAGACCAGTAGGGCGTGACCTTGGTCGCGCCTAGGCTGCACCAAGGTGCAGCCCTACAAATTGCTGATAGTTCATTTCTCCAACGGAGCAAAGGCTGCACCGGGTAGGGCGCGCAGCGCCTCGGCCACGATGGACGCATTCAATTCGGCACCGGCGCGACTGGTGTGCGTGTGCGGATCGGCAAACAGCGCGTCCACTTTTCCCTCGCCCAACGCATCATAGCGCTCGGCGATAAGGGCATTGAGATCGATGAACGCGACGCCTTCCTCCTCCGCGACCTGACGCGCCCAACCCGCGTAGCCCTCGCCGCTGCTGCGCACGATTTTCCCGTCCTGCCAGGTTTTGCGCGGCACCGGCGAGCAGACGACCGGGATCACCCCCGCCGCCTTTGCCTCGAGAATGTATTGCCGCAGATACCAGCCGTAGGTGTGCACGACCTCGCGCTGATGGGTGATCAGGTTGAAGATGGTTTCCGTTTCCGGTCCCGTGCCCTTGATCGTGCCCCGGGCCCGCGAGTCGTCGTTCAGGGGTCCGTTGTCATTGTGGCCGAATTGCATGACGACGACGTCGCCCGGCTTGAGCAAGGTGAGCGCGCGCTGCCAGTGACCCTGGGTGAGAAAGGTGCGGCTGCTCAAGCCACCAATGGCGCGGTTGACGACATTGAGCTTGGCCGCGTCGAAGTGATCGGCGAGCGGGTCGCCCCAGCCCCATTGTCCGCCCGCGCCGTCGCCGCCGCCATTGCGCACGGTGGAATCGCCAATCAGCAGGAGGGTCGGCAGGTCGGGATTGGCGGGTTCGGGCAGGTTGAGCCAGCCAATGCCATCGGCGGTGACCGCCTGACCCTTGGCGGAGAGCAGCCCGGCAAAGGGGCTGGGACGCAGGCCTTTCAAACCGGCGACCACGAGGGCGGCGTTGTTGTCGGCGCCCGCCGCGTTGGTGTGGGTGTGATCCTGCTTGAAAAGCTGCTGCACGGCGGCCTCGCCGCGGCTTTGGTAGTCATCGGCAATCAGCCGGGTGACATCAACGAACGCCACGCCCTCGCGCCGGGCGAGTTCGCGGTCCCACGCACGGTAAGCACCGGAGCCGCGCTCCACCTTGCCATTCGCCCAGATATTGCGCACCGTGAGGGAAAGGACGATGGGGGTCGCTCCCCTCGCCTTCACGTCCGCGATCATTTGCCGCATATACCAGCCAAAGGTGTGGACGGTCTCGGGTTGGCCGGAGAGGGCGTTGACGATGGCCTCGGACTCGTCGCCCAGGCCGGGCAGCGTGCCGCGGGCGCGCAGCGGACGCGTCGAACCCGGGGGTTCCTCGTTGATCGCCCCCGCATCATTGTGCCCGAACTGAATGAGCACGTAGTCGCCCGGTTTCACATCGGCCAGCAATTTGGCCCACAAGCCCTCGGTGATGAAGGTCCGGCTGCTGCGTCCACCGCGGGCGCGGTTGGAGACATTGATCTTCGTCGGATCGAAATAATCGGCGAAGGGCAGGCCCCAGCCCATTTGATCAACCCCGGTGCCGCGGGCCGCGGTGGAGTCGCCTGCGACAAAGAGCGTGGGCAGGTCCGGGTTCAATTGCCCGACCGCGGCCGAGGGATTGGTGGCGAGATCCGGAGCGGGGGTCTGGGCCGGGGCCGAGGCGAGACCGAGGGTAAGCAAAAGCAGGGGCAGGCGCATGGGTCCAGTCTCGGGTCAGGGACGGGGCGACACAAAACCTAAACACGCGGACTGTTCGAAGAATTTTGCTTCGCGCATGCAGGAATGACTGCTGTGCTGGGACAATGAAGTTTGACCGCCGGGCGATGGTGTTTTTTCTTGCGGGGTCCCTCCTCGCCATGGAACCCAACGCACAATCCGATGCCGTGATCCACTCCGACGATTTTCGTTCGGGGCTCACGTCTTGGGTGGTCGAGCAACAACCCCGGGGCACGGTCACCGCACAGGACGGGCAGCTGGTCATCGACGATGCCGGGGGTTGCACCGTGTGGTTTCGCCCGCAACTGCAAGCCCCCGTTGCCATCAGCTACGACGTGAGGATGTCCTCGCGCAGTCGCGTTTCCGATCTGAATTGCTTTTGGATGGCCAGTGACCCGGCGCGACCGGACGACCTCCTGGCCGGGGGTCATGCCCGCGACGGCAGCTTCCCGACCTACGACCATCTGCGCACCTATTATGTGGGCTACGGCGGCCACACCAACACCAAGACGCGCTTCCGGCGCTACGACGGCACCGGGGCGCGGCCCCTGCTGCCGGAGCACGATTTGAGCGCGGCGGAATATCTGCTGCAGCCGGATCACGTTTATCATATCACGCTCATTGCCGCGGCGGACGGGCGGGTGCAGTTCATCCGCGATGGCGAGGTCGTCATCGATTTCATGGATCCGGCCCCGCTCAAGTCGGGTTGGTTCGGTTTCCGCACGGTGCACAGCCGGATGGAAGTGACGAATTTCCGCGTGAGTGCATTCGACAAGGTCAGGGCAGGCAGGCCAAAGTCCTGATCAAAGCCGAAGGGCTCAGGACTAGCCCATTCGACATTCGCGGTCGGCCCGGCGGGACAAACTTGTAGGGCGCGACCTTGGTCGCGCCTAGGCTGCACCAAGGTGCAGCCCTACATCCATATAGTCCATGGCTCGTGGTGGGCCGTGCGCTCCGCGCGCGGCCTCGGCACCGCCCTCCACCCAATGCACCGCGCGCGGAGCGCACGGTGCACAGCCGGATGGAAGTGACGAATTTCCGCGTGAGTAAAAGGTAGGGCCATTATAGAACACTAATGGACGCTAATGAGCGGAGACTCTGTGTTCCCTTTTGCGGCTTTTGTGCCTTTTTGCGGCAAACTGGTTTGAGCAGGCACGTCGCGGTTATCCGCGCTATCCACGGGGAGGGTTGGAACGGCGCGCCGGGCCGGTGCGCCCTACCCTAAATTCGTGTGTATTCGTGGTTAGGATTCCCTGCGGTTCCTGCAGGGACCGGCTACAACAACCAGGACGGGCAAACCTGTAGGGCGCGACCTTGGTCGCGCCTAGGCTGCATCAGGGTGCAGCCCTACGATTTTATATAGCCCGTCAGTGCTGTCCGGAATGTTGAGAGACGAAGTTTCGTAAAATGGATTCTTTCATGGGATTACGAGCGGTAAGAGGTGTGACGCATTTTGCGTTTGGCCGGCAAGATTCAGGCCTATTGTGGGGACATGGCCACTCC
>JAIPJW010000098.1 GCA_021734075.1 Cephaloticoccus sp. | reverse complement strand
ATCACCGAGTCCGACGCACTCATGGTCGCCCGAGGTGACCTGGGCATTGAGATCGATTACCACCGCCTGCCCCTGGTGCAGACCGAGCTAATCGCCGCCTGCCAGGCCCAGGGAAAACCAGTCATTGTCGCTACACATCTGCTTGAGTCCATGATCTCTTCGCCCATGCCCACGCGCGCGGAGATCTCCGATGTGTCCCATGCGGTCCGCGAGCAAGCAGATGCAGTGATGCTATCCGGCGAAACCACCGTCGGGGCCTACCCGCTAGAGTCTGTGCAGGTGATGAAAAACATCATCCAGAGCATAGAGCCCTCGGTGACGGCGGACCTGAACCAGGTTATCCAACTGCTGGAACCAAAGGCCAAGATGCTGCGTTCCTCGGCCGTGCTGGCGCAAGAACTGGGAAATTCCGCCATCGTGGTGTTCACCCGCAGCGGCTTTCTCGCCTACACGCTGGGCGCGCTCCGGGTGCGTGGTGTGCCGATTTACGCTTTTACCGATGTGCAGCCTGTTTTTCGTCAGCTCCTGCTGCCCTGGGGTGTCGAACCGTTTCTCATGCCTTTCTCGGACGACCCCGAGGAAACCATCCGCAATGCGATGAACGTGCTCAAAGCCAAGGAATGGTGCAAACCCGGCAACTGGCTGGTCGTGATCACCAATGCTCTGGCCCGCGGCAAGGTCATCGATTCAATGCAGCTCCGGCAGGTGGAATGAGTATCGGGTTAAGTGGCACGTCTCAGCAGTAAGCGGTAAGCCCGGTTGCCTCGCAGGGAGACCCAAGACAGGAGCGCATCTATTTTGCAAACCAACATGTCGCAAGGTTTGCGGCGCGCGAACCGCGCCTCCGGAAAATGACAAATCAGCTGCAACTTTGTTCGGTCATCATGGGTTCTGAAGAACCTAACTTTCCGGTTTTGTCTTACGCTTACTTCCCTAAATCATGTCTTATCCTCAAAAAACTCATCGGGTGCGGCGCACGATTGTTGTCATTTCACTGCTTCTGCTGGCCTTCTTCGTTTACCAACAACTCCATGTCCGGGCCGCCACCAAGGAAGCAGGTTACTTGAGACAGCACCTGACCTTCTCCGCCCATCAGGACAATGTTTGGTCGGTGTTGTTCAGCCCGGACAATGATCTCGTCGCGAGTGCAAGCGCCGATGGGACGGCGAAACTCTGGCATCGTGGCAATGGGCAGATCGTTCACAATCTTGTCCACCCGGAGGGACTACCCGCCGTCGCCTTCAGTCCCGACGGCACGCAGGTTGCGACGGGCAGTTACGATGGCTTTGTCCGGATCTGGCAGGTCTCTGATGGCACGCTCCTGAAAACATCACCCAGACATGACGGCGTAGTGTGGGGTCTAACCTTCAGTCCTGACGGTCGGACCCTCGCGAGCGGCAGCAATAAGGGACGCGTTCGCCTCTGGACTCCGGCCACAAATAACGTGCGTCAACTCGCGGGTCATGACTCCGGTGATGTCTGGTCTCTGGCCTTCAGCCCGGACGGACGGACGTTGGTCACGGCCGGTCATGATCACCTCATCAAGATCTGGGATGTCACCAGTGGCGCTTGGCGACACGACATCACGGAACACCGGGAAGCCATTGTCTCGCTCGCATACAGTTCCGATGGCACGCTCCTCGTGAGCGGCAGCGACGACAAAACGGTCAAACTTTGGCGCACCGCCGATTGGAGCTTCATCCGCAACCTCGGGGATGATTCCGAATGTGTCTACGGCGTGGCCTTCAGCCCCGATGGCAAATTTGTGATCAGTGGGGCGCGGGACAAGAAGGCTCTCGGAGAGTTTCTCCAATACCATTTTGGCTATAAAGGCGGCTCCAATGGCGTCACGGTGCGCCTGTTCGACACCGCCTCAGGCGAACTGCTTCAGTCCACCAGCAATCACGAGAACGACGTAAACTATGTCGCCTTCAGTGCGGATGGAATTTATGTCGCGAGTTCGAGTGAGGACAAGACAGCGAACGTGTGGCAGTTCGTTGCGAATGGGCGGTAACTCCAAGGCTTAAAACCGCCGTAAATAATAGAATACCCCAAAATATCGACGCGGATAGATGCGTTCCCGAAATTTGTTTTCTGCTTTTAATGAACGTTCAGCACGATTTCCCGGCCTTGCGTGGCGTTTGCCGCTAGTATTCTTTGATTGAATGCAATCGGCTGATTCAGTGACGGAGAGCACTGCGGAGTTGACGCCTCTCGAGGCGCGGGTGCTGGGCTGCCTCATTGAAAAGGAATTCACCACACCGGATGTTTATCCGTTGACACTCAATGCCCTCGTCAATGCCTGCAACCAGAAGAGTAATCGCGACCCGATAATGGAGGTCTCTGCCTGCGAGGTGGAGGTGGTTCTCGATCAGTTGCGGCAAAAGCGTTTCGTCGCACTGTTCTCCGGGGCGGATGCCCGGGTGCAAAAATTTCGCCAAAAACTGGATGAAGTTTATCCCATGACCGAACCCGCCCGGGCTCTGTTGTGTGAATTGCTGCTTCGCGGTCCGCAGACTCTTGCGGGATTGCGGGGCAACTCCGAGCGGATGCAGCCGATGCCAAGCTTGGAAGACTTTCCCCAACTGGTGGAGGAATTGGCCGACCGGGAGAGTGGGGCGCTGGTGCGGCAGTTGCTGCGTCAACCTGGACAAAAGGAAACCCGTTGGGCGCAGCTATTGACCGGCGAGCCTGCCGCGACCCCGGTGGCGTCTGCCGAAACCCTCAAAGTCAAAGTCGCGATGGCGCTGCCACCTGAAGTTGAAGCAAGGTTGGCTTCGCTCGAAGCAGAAATGGCGGTCCTGCGCACGGAGCTGGGCAAACTCAAACATTCGCTCGGCGATAGTTGAGCACCCACCAGCGTGATCACTGCTTAGTGGTTTGCATCCATCGGTAAGTGAAAGCAACCGGTCTTCCAGCCTTCGGCTTCGCCGTTTCGCGCTTTTGGATTTCACGGTCCCACACCAAATATTCGGTCCACCGCGTTACAGCGGTATTCAAAGATATGCCTCAACTGACGTCTGACCCAAAATGCATGAACCAGGTCACCCAACGGACCGAAAGGCAGGGCGTAGGTCACGTGGTCGTGCATCAGCACTCCACCATCCCCGGGTTCGAAAGTATGCTCATGATACCAAAAACGGTAGGGCCCCAGCCGTTGTTCATCGACAAAGCGGCGCCCCCTCTCGATGTGACGGATTTCGGTAAGCCAATTGACCCAGATTGCCGGTGCCACCCGGATGCGATAGGAGATTAGCTGGCCCTCATGCATTGGTCCGGGATCGCCCTTGATTTGGAACCTCATCTCCGGCGGCGTGATCACATTGAGGTTGTGCGGGGTGGAGAAAAAGTCCCATACGCGGGAGTGATCCGCGGCTACGAATTGGGATTGGGCAAGTGAGTGAATCAAGAGGGGAATAATGGATATGGGTTGGCATGTCGGATGCAGATCGCCGGCGAACACTGTATTTATCCGTTAAAAGACGCTATTCAAGCTTCGCCGATTGACGACTGCAGGGTGATTCGATAGTCAGGCGTCGTGCCATCGACGTGGCAGTGTGCGTGTTTGGGGGTGCTACTGGCAATAGTCGCCAGTATGGCCGGTGGTTGTGGCTCGACGGCCTACAGGATGACCGAAATCAAGAAGGGAACCCCAACATTGCCGACAGTAGTGAGGCAGACTACCGATGGTGTGGAATTCGCCCTTGAGGCGGTAATAGTGTATGATGGAGCTGGTTCGTGGCGGCGGCACGCGTATTGGGATGAGTATTACATCCGTCTGGTCAATCGGACGAGTGAACCCCTGAGGGTTGAAACGTTCATCCTGGGCGATGTATTCGACCGCACGATGGTGCCGGGCACCGATCCATGGGTTCTGGAAAAGGCCGGTCGCAATCACGAAAAGTTTCTGAAGTCCAAGGGCCTGCCAGCCGATGCCTATGCCTGCGTTTATCCAAATCGGAACACGGTGGTCAATGCAGCCGGTGGAGCGACCCTCGCCTTCATGGTGGCGGGACCAGCAGGTGCAAGCACCGGTGTGGCGTTTTTAGCGGTCGGCGTGGGTTCATTGTATGTTCCGGTCTGGGTGGCTAACAAAGCCTTCATTGACCCTAAACACCGCAAGATCATCGCGACCGAGTTTGGTCGCCGCAATTTGAAGTTACCAATGACCGTGCCTCCCGGGGCCACGCTGCGGGGCAGTTTGTTCTACCCCTTGACCCCGGGACCGGAGCGACTGCAGGCAAAGGGCCAACTGGGCAATAAGTCATGGAGTTTAACTTTGGATCTGCCGGATCTAGCCGGAGTGCATTTCACCTACGTGCCGGACAAGGCTGCCGCCATCCATGCAATGAAGGCGCCAAGGAAGCCTTTGGAAAAGGTCCCGGAGAGAGGCAATCTGCAGTAAGTGCAAAAAATGGTCACATCGGAATATATCGTGGCTTGCCCGAAGAGACGCGGCACTTCGAAGCATACGAAAACCCATACCAAGACTACCGTAACGGAAACGAGATGGGTGCCTAATGGGAAGCATGCGGCGCGTGAGCCGCATGTCCCTCTCTTTTGCCCATTTAACGCCCATGACATGCTTGGTGGCTTCGTGGCTTTGCACTGAATGCCTTCAGCATTTTTCTGTTCGATTACCGCAAATTGCCTACAGCTTCTCCCCATGCGCTTTTTACCCTTCCTGTGTCTCAGTCTGTTTACATCCGTGGCGGTTCACGCGGAAGAGTCCTGCCGCATCGCGGTGGTGCCGATGGGGGCAACGCATCAATATTGGAAACTGCTCCATTCCGGGGCCCTCAAGGCCGAGGCTGAACTGCAGGCGCAGGGCGTGGACGCGAAGATCATCTGGAAAGGTCCACTGCGAGAAGATGATCGTGATCAGCAGGTGCAGGTTGTGGAGAATTTCATGACGCAGCGCGTCAGCGGGATCGTGCTCGCGCCTCTCGACAACCGTGCACTCGCCGCACCCGTCGAACAAGCCGTGGCTGCCGGCATTCCCGTGGTGATCGTGGACTCGCCGCTCAAATCCGAAGCGCCAATCAGCACGATCGCGACCAACAACTACAAGGGTGGTCGCTTGGCCGGCAAACGTTTGGGCGAATTGTTGGAAGGTAAGGGCAATGTCATCCTCCTGCGCGTGCAAGTGGGATCGGCCAGCTCCGAAGCACGCGAACAAGGATTCCTGGATGAGATCGCGGAAAGCTTTCCTGCCATCGTAGTGCTTTCCTCCAACCAACACGGAGGCGCCACACGCAACACCGCGCTGGCCGCATCGCAGAATCTGTTGATTCGTTTTGGCAAGAAGGTGAACGGAATCTTTTGCCCCAACTCATCGACCACAGCGGGGATGATGGTGGCGTTGAGCGATGCCGGTCTCAATCAAGGCAAGGTCAAGCTGGTGGGCTTCGCCAACAGCCGGATGTTCATCGAATCACTACGAACCGGAGAGCTGCAAGGGCTCGTCCTACAGGATCCGGTGAAGATGGGTTACCTCGGTGTGAAATCGATCGTGCAGGTGCTTCGGGGCGAATCGGTGCCGAAGCTGGTCGATACCGGTGTGGCCCTGGCTACAGCTGACAACTTGGATGATGCAGCCATCCTGGAACTAGTCGGTAGTGAACTTTAAGCGACGGCTGACGTAGCGCGTAAGCGCGAAGATGGTAAATCACCCTGTGATTTGCCTCGAAGCTTGGCGGAGGGGTGACTGAATCGGGTGCCCTTTGGGCAGGTGAAGGAACACAACCTCAATGACGAGGCGATCCTGGCGTTGGTCGGGAGCGAGTTGTAAGGGAGAAGCCGTCAGCGATCAGAAGTCAGTAAAAACAATCCATGATCAGAAAGTTAGCCACGGAGGCGCCGAGGTTTAACCGCTGATCCACACTCGTGGGCGCTATTTGAAGCTGCTTAATCATCATTTGGCCGAGGCTCCAAGAGATTGGTAGTTGTCGACGCTGTAATCACTGCTGAAGTCGGGCTTAATTTCGAGGGCTTGGGCAAAAATCTTCTGAGCCAACTCACCCTGGCCACTTTTGGCATAGCACCAAGCCAAACTGTCGTAGGCCTGCGGTGCCTTGGGATAGAGATGCACGAGCGTCTGAAAAAAATCAAAGGCCTGCTCGAATCGAGCTTCGGTGGTGAGTTGCATACCAACTTCATTGATTACCCGGCCGTTGAATCCGTCGTAGCCTGCGGCCGTATAACTGGCGGCGAACTGCTCCTGGAACTGCTCAGCCCCAAGGCGGGTGTAGAGCTGGTAGGTAAACACGTTCGCTTGCTGTTTTATTCTGCTATACTCACCGGTCTTGATGAAGTCCATGATCCGACCGGAAATGATTTCGGCCACCAGTTGATCCACGTTGGCCAGCACCGTAACGCTATAGCCGGTCACAAAGTCGGCTTCATACGCCGAACTGATGCCTAGGCCACCACCAAAGGCGCGCCAGTAATCGGACTTTTTGCCCAAGCGTTTGAATATGGATACGCCTTCCTTGCTCAGCAATTGATCGGAATTAAACAAACGCTCGTAGAACCGGGCCAGATCCCCGGCACTCGACTCGATGCCTCCATCCGGCCCCGGGTGCTCCGTAATACCAACAAAGACGAACGAACCATCGTATTTGAGCGAATACCGTAATGACTGCTCTTTGTCTGCGGTATCCGGGGCGAATCGAGTGTGCTGCAGATGCAGTGGTTTGAAGACATTCTTCTCCAATAGAGTGGCGAACGATGACTTTGACACTTGCTCAAGGATGACGCCCAAAACCACATAGCCGTAGTTCGAGTAACGTGACTTGCTGCCTGGTTCAAACAACAGTGGCTCGTTCATCAAGAGCGTGAGCTTCTTGGCCAAGGTATCGTAGCCCAAGCGATTACTCTGGTATTCAGCGGTGAAGATGTCACCGAACCCGGCGGTGTGGGTCAGGAGATGTTCAATTGTTATTTTATCAGCGATATCGGAGGAAAACCCCAAATTGAACTTACTAAGTTTATCGTCCAGTTGGAGCTTGCCGGCCTCGACCAGCTGTAAGGTCAGAACAACGGTAAAATTCTTCGCGATCGATCCGAGATTAAATTTGGTATCAAGCCGGTTCTCGATTGCTTGTTCCTGGTCAGCCAGACCGACCGCCTGTTCGTAAATGGTGTGGCCTTGGTTTTGCACCAATACCGTGCCGCTGAACCATCCCATCTTCACATAGGCCGACACGATTTTCCCCGCTTCCTGAGCGATGCTTGTCTCCGATGAGACTGGCGAAGCAGCCGTGGCCGTTTCGGTAGCGGTCGCAGGGGGGACCAACGCGAGCCAGTTACAAACCAGGGCAAGGAGGACCAGACGCTTTGAGATGAAAGGGATATGGGGCATTTTGAATTTTATGGCAGGGCGAGGTGCTGTGGAAAGCGATATGCGATAAGTGGTAAGCCACGGGCATAAACGGTTACAGCTAGGGGTCAGCGGTTAGGTAAAAGCAATCAGTGATCAGCAAAGTTATCCACGGAGTCGCGAAGGCAACGGGGCTGGGGCTTAACCGCCAATCTAGGCTAATGATCGCTTATCATCCCTGTTTTGGAACAAAGCATTTATTAACCACAGATGGACCCACCTTCGCCAAGGCTTCGGTGGGCGCGCACAGATAGGGAAATTCCGAAAATATCCAAGTAATAGCCAATAACCGATTAAGCCGCTCTGCGGTTTACCTTATTTCGCAAAGCCCTTAGGGTTTACTTCGTGCCATTTCCAGGCGGTCGCGACGATCGATTCGATATCAGTAAACTGGGGTTCCCAACCGAGTTCGGTTTTGGCCTTGGTCGAGTCGGCATACAATTCCGGCGGATCGCCAGCACGACGGGGAGCGGCGGTGCGGGGCACAGGTTTGCCCAAAACCTTTTCCACGGCCTGAATGACTTCCAACACTGAGGTGGGTTTACCGGTGCCAAGATTGTAGAACAATGCGGTGCCGGGAGTGGCCAATTTCTCGAAGACCGCGATGTGAGCACGACTGAGGTCGTCGACATGCACGTAATCGCGCAAACAGGTGCCGTCGGGCGTGGGGTAGTCGTTGCCAAAAACCTTGAGCGGGTCGCGCAGACCCTGGGCGGCATCGATCGCGAGGGGAATCAGGTGGGTCTCGGGATCATGGTGTTCGCCGATCGAGCCATCCTCGGCGGCGCCCGCGGCATTGAAGTAGCGGAAGGCGGCAAAGCTGAGTCCGTAGGCGTGCGCAAAGGCCTTGAGGGCGTTTTCCACGTCGAGCTTGGTCTGGCCATAGGGGTTGATCGGCGCCTGCGGCATCGTTTCGACGATGGGCATGGATGCGGGCTCCCCGTAGGTGGCACAAGTGGATGAAAAGACGAATTTCTTGACCCCGGATCCTATCATGCAGCGCAGGAGGTGCAGGGTGGAGGCGACATTGTTGAAGTAATACTTTAGCGGATCGGTCACGCTTTCGCCCACATAGGCGTAGGCGGCGAAGTGCATGACGAGTTCGATCTTTTCCTTGCGGAGGATTTTGCCGACCTCCTTCTCGTTGCCGAGGTTGGTCGGATAGAAGGCAACCTCCTCGGGGACAGTGTCCCGGTGTCCATACACGAGGTTGTCGAGCACAATCGGTTTGTGGCCGGTGGCGAGCAATTGACGGACACAATGACTGCCGATGTAACCGGCACCTCCAACAACAAGAACGTTCATTTCCTGAGGGTTGTATTGCTTTGTTGCCCTTATTGGCTAGCGATTTTCCTTTTAATCGTGATGAAGCAGACCCGAATTGTAATCACTGGCGTCGGTTTAACGGCCCCGAACGGAAATTCTCTAGCGGAATTCCGGCAAAACCTGTTGGCCGGTGTGGCCGGGATCGAGAGGATGGATATCCGCTACATGGGCCCGCAATTGGCGGGAGTCTGCCACTATGACCCGCTTAAGTATCAGAAGAAGAAGGAGGTGCGGGTTGGCACGCGGGCAGGTTCGATCTCGATCTACTGTGCCCGCGAGGCACTCGCAGACAGTGGTGTGGATTTTGCGGCGCTGCCAAAGAACCGGACAGGCATTTATATCGGATGCACGGAACACGGTAACGTAGAGACAGAGAACGAGATATATAACATATCGAAATTCGACTACGACGTGAAATACTGGTCGCATTACCATAATCCCCGCACGGTGGCCAACAACCCGGCGGGAGAGGCTTCGCTCAATCTGGGCGTGACCGGGCCAGCCTACACGATCGGGGCCGCCTGTGCCGCCGGCAACATGGGCTTGATTCACGCCGCGCAGATGCTGCGGCTCGACGAGGTGGATTTCGCGATTTGCGGGGGCGTGAGCGAGAGTATCCACACTTTTGGCATATTTGCCGGCTTCAAGAGTCAGAACGCCCTAGCGACCCATGAGGATCCTCACAAGGCCAGCCGGCCCTTCGATCTGGCCCGCAACGGGATTGTGATCTCAGAAGGCGGGGCTCTCTACACGCTGGAGCGACTCGAGGATGCGCTAGCCCGCGGGGCGAAGATTTACGGGGAAATCGGGGGCTACCACGTCAACAGCGACGCCAGTGACTATGTGCTCCCCAATCCAACCCGGCAGGCGGAATGCATCCATGCGGCCCTGATTAATGCCAAGCTGACCCCGGCGGACATCCATATCGTCAATACACACGCCACGGCCACACCGATGGGTGACATCCAGGAGTGTGAGGCAATCAGGGCAGTATTTGGCGAGAACTGCCCGGACACCTCAATCAATAACACCAAGAGCTACATCGGCCACTGCATGGGTGCGGCGGGAGCATTGGAACTTGCGGGCAACCTGCCGTCGTTTGACGACTTGACGGTGCATCCAACCATCAACGTGGACAATTTAGACCCGAAATGCGATTTGCCGGGGCTGGTGCTGAATCAACCGCGCAAGGTTGCGAAAGTTGATACCATCCTAAATAACTCCTTTGGTATGCTGGGGATAAATTCCACGTTGATTGTTAAACGGTTTGCACCCTAATATCTCCCTTTCGACTACTGATTATGACTAAAGAAGAATGCAAACAGGTGGTGCTCGACATCATCGCGGATATCGCGCCCGACGAGGATTTGAGTAACGTCAAACCAGACGTGCGCCTGCGCGACCAACTGGAACTCGATTCAATGGATTTCCTCGATATCGTCATGGAGCTGCGCAAGCAGCATGGCATCGAGGTTCCGGAAGCGGACTATGTCCAACTCGCCTCGCTCGACAGTTGCGCGGAATACCTTACGCCGAAGTTCAAGCAGTGAGCAAAAGCGAAGTGCTTTAAGCTGGGTCAGAGGCCGGGTTGCAAACCCGGCTTTTTTGTGAGGTGACAGGCCAAGGATTGCATGGATTCGGATCGAGAAATTTGGACAATCACAAAACACACGAAATAGTGAACAAGGCATTTTTACCGCTGAGCTGTGCTGGTGGTCACTCGTGACTTGGTTCCCCAACCATGCCAGAATCGCCACAGATGGACGCAGTTTCACCCGGGCAGGGGGACTCCGTTAAGCTCAAATAACCAATAGCCAATGAAGTCGCTTTGCCTCTTTGCGTCCTTAAGCTTCAAATCCATCCCTTGAATTCTTCCACCCATTACGATGTCGTCATCATTGGCGCGGGCATGTCGGGCCTCGCGGCGGGCATTCGACTGGCGCACTTCGGCAAAAAGGTCTGCATCTTCGAGCGGCACAACGCGGTGGGCGGGTTGAACAGCTTCTTCAGCCTGGCGGGCCGCAAATACGACGTGGGCCTGCACGCGATGACCAACTATGTGCGCCCGGGGGTGAGAGGCACGCCCTTGACCAAGCTGTTGCGCCAATTGCGGATCGACCGCGCGGAGTTTGCCCTTTGCGAGCAAAAACAGTCTCGGGTTTCCTTCGGCCCGCATGGCGAGACGAATCTCCGGTTCACCAATGATTTTACCGTGTTCGAAACCGAGGTCGCGACAGTGTTTCCGGCTCAGATCGACGGGTTCCGGCAACTGGTGCAGGTGATCAAAACCCACGATGACGTGTCGCTTGAGGCGAAGCCGGAGTCGGCTCGGGCAGTGGTGCGACGGCATATCACTGATCCACTGCTCGAAGACATGCTATTTTGTCCGGTGATGTATTACGGTAGTGCGCAGGAGCGCGACATGGAATTCGGACAGTTCGTGATCATGTTCAAGGCGCTGCTGCTGGAAGGTTTTGCCCGACCACTAGACGGTGTGAGGGTGATTTTGCGTGTGCTGCTCGACAAATACCGTGCAGCCGGGGGCGAGCGGCGCATGAAGTGCGGCGTGAAGCAAATTATCACGCGAGACGACCGGGTGGACACCCTCGTGCTCGACACCGGCGAGGAAGTGACTGCGACGCAGGTGATTTCCTCGATTGGCGTTCCGGAAACATTTGGCCTGTGCGCGATGGGCAGGGAAGGGACACCGATGCCGCCGACCGGGCTCGAACACCGCCCGGGGCGGCATTCCTTTGTCGAGACCATCACGGTGCTGAACCAGCAACCAGCCAAGCTCGGATGGAGTGACGACACGATTGTGTTTTTCAACGATTCGACGGTCTTCGACTACGCGTGCCCGGACACACAGGTGGATCCGCGCAGCGGGGTGATCTGTTTCCCCAACAACTTCAACTACGACAACGGGGCCAATCTGGCCGAGGGCTTTTTTCGCGTGACCTGTCTGGCAAATCCCGGCCCCTGGTTCAGGTTGGGGGAAACCGAATACCGGGCGAACAAAGTGCACTGGTTCGGGGAAGTGCAAAGGAGTGCGCGACGATTTCTGCCGGGGGTGGAGGATGCGACATTGTTGGGCGCGGTGGTGGCCACCGACATGTTCACCCCGCGCACGATCACGAAGTTTACCGGCCACGTAAACGGGGCGATCTATGGCGCGCCGGACAAGGTGCGCGATGGCCGCACGCCACTGAAGAATCTCTATCTCTGCGGCACGGACCAGGGATTTCTCGGGATCGTCGGCGCGATGCTCAGCGGCATCTCGATGGCGAATTATCATGTGCTGCAGAAATCGTAGCCCCAGAATTTTTGCGCAAAGACGCGAGGCGGCGAAGATCTGTCGTTAATGAGTAAATACCGGGGCTAGGCGGGATTCGGATCTCTCGCCCTAAATTGATTCAATCCATGCCCATCCGTGTAATCGGTGGCAAAAGGATTGGTCCAAACACGAACGTGCAACCTGCACGTCCCTACCATTTCGTGTATACCGTGGTTAATAAAAAACGAATCGGAGCCTTTGCGGCTTCGCGGTTTGGCGCTACAACATCCCAGACACCGTGACCCAACCCCACCTATACGCGGTTATAGCTGAGCGGCGAGCAGCGAATTCGCCGCGGTGACCTGTTCGTAGCAATGGGGACAGGTCTTGCCCGGGACGTAACGCGGGTCCGTCTGTTCCACCTCTTTTAGCGGCATCTGACAGGTGAAACAGAGGGCGGACTTGGTTTCCTGCAGGCTTGGGTCCACGCCGACGCGGTAATCAAAGACAAAGCATTCGCCGTCGTAGTGCGCGCCACCACATTCCTCGAAATATTTAAGGATGCCGCCGTCGAGTTGGTGCACGTCCTTAAAGCCGGCTTGCTGCATGTAAGGGCCGGCCTTTTCGCAGCGAATGCCCCCGGTGCAGAACATGACGATGGGTTGCTCCTTCAACTCAGCGGGGAGCTTGCTGACGGCCGTAGGGAAATCGCGGAAGTTCTCGATCGAGGCGGGAATGGCGCCCTTGAAGGTGCCCATGCGGACCTCATAGTCGTTGCGGGTGTCAATCAGCGTGAGGGGGCGGCCCTCGTCGAGCCATTGTTTGAGCTTGTGCGGTGAAAGTTTGGGCGCGGGGCGGCTGGCGGGATCAATGCCCGGGACGCCAAAAGCAATGATCTCTTTTTTGATCTTCACCAGCATGCGACTATAGGGCTGCTTGGCGCTAAAGCTTTCCTTGGGGGTGAGGTCCTCCAGACCGGGCACAGCATGCAAGGCGGCCATGAGCGCGTCGGTCGATTCTCGGGTGCCGGCCACGAAAAGGTTGATACCCTCGGGGCTGAGTAGAATCGTGCCCTTGAGCCCGGCGGCGGTGGTCAGCATCAACAAACGCGCCTTCAGCTCCGGCAGACGGTCAAGCGGCGTGAACTTGTAAACGGAAAGATTGATAAAGGCAGACATGGTCGGGCGGTAAGCAGACAACAATAGGCAGGAAGTGGACTCAAGCCCAGGATGGAAAACGGTTGCCCCACACCTGATGTCTCAACTCCGCGTCACTGTGCCTCCGTGGCAAAATACGACAATAGGGGCCAGGCAGCGAGCGGGCTTGCGTTTGCTGGAACCCGGCGTGCTCTTACTGGCGATGAAGCCGCATATCAAACTCGCCGAAACCCTCACCCCTGACGGCAAGAGCCTGACGCTGCATGTGCATGACGGCGATTACAGCCTGCGCGTAAACGGACGTGATCTGATGCATTCGTCCGTGTCGGCCTCCGAGTTGCATCTCGGTGAGCTGGCGGCGGAACATGTCGGAGGTCCGGCCAATGCGAAGGTGTTGATCGGGG
>JAIPJW010000097.1 GCA_021734075.1 Cephaloticoccus sp. | reverse complement strand
AGCCGCTCGTAGAGACCCCAGATGGGTTGGTTGGGCGTGGCAGACATGGGTTTGAGCAACGATGCCCGACCGGGCGGGGTCGCCAAGGCTTTTGTGGCCGAATTCTTTCCAATAAAACACAGAGAGGCATTGCCAAGTTGCTGGCCCATCCGTCAGATTGGCGGCGAGGCGAATTCGCGAATTCGTCCTCAAAATTCCAAACCTCAAAATTCAGCAACTATGGCTACGTTTATTCCCCTTATCAGCTCCGGCACCGCCGGTCCCCTCGGTGTTCTGCATCTGCCCCGTCTTTGGCTCAAGGCTTCCTTGGAAGCGAAAGGCAAACTCGATTCCCGCTATCCGGGTGCCGGTCAGGGTTACGATCAGATGACGATCAGTGCGCTGGGACTTTCCCGCGATGCCGTGCTCGCCTACATCAAGGCCAGCAGCCCGACCTATCCGCAGTTCGAGGCCTGGGTCAAGGCCCAGCCCGGCGTCAAATTGGACGCCGCCACGGTCGCAGCGCACAATGCATCGGTGCTCGGCTACAACCACGACGACGAGACCCGTCAGGGCATTCTCAAGAACAACGGGCTTCCTGATGATGCCACGGCCGTGAAGGACGCCGTGCGGCTCAACGATCTCGACAGCTGGCAGGAATTTCACGAGGCCGAGCTCAAGTAAGACTGCGGGTATTCTTTCGCTTTTGCGCAAACGCCGCCACCCGAAAGGGCGCGGCGTTTTTTTTGCGGCCCCCGGCATGAGCCGGGCAGACCGAGCTTACCAAAGGGACTCAGCCCCCGTGTTCGGCGAGCCACCGTTCGGCCTCGATCGCAGCCTGACAGCCCATGCCCGCAGCCGTGATGGCCTGACGGTAAATGTGGTCCGAACAATCGCCGGCCACATAGACACCCGGAATATTGGTCAGCACTTGGGAACCAGGCTGGGGCTTGAAGTAGCCGCCCTCGTCCACTTCCAGAGGCGGGGCAAACGGACCGGTGTTCGGGATGTGGCCGATGGCCACGAATATGCCTTTCACGGGAAGCACACTTTCGACGCCGGTTTTCACGTTCTTGACCTTGAGCCCGCTGACGGAGCCTTCCGGCACCCCCATGACTTCCACGGGAACCGTGTCCCAGACCAGCTCGATCTTTTCGTGGGCGATTGCGCGGTCGGCCATGATCTTGGATGCACGCAGTTCGTCGCGCCGGTGGACCAGATAAACCTTGCTGGCAAAACGCGTGAGAAAAAGTGCCTCCTCCGCGGCGGAGTCGCCCCCGCCGAGCACGGCCACTTCCATTTTACGATAAAACGCCCCGTCGCAGGTGGCGCAGGTAGTCACACCCTTGCCACCGTAGAGTTCCTTTTCGCCGGGAATCCCGGTCATGCGCGGCGAAGCCCCGGTGGCAATGATGACCGTCTTGGCGAGGATGGTGCGGTCGCCGAGGACAAGCTTGCGCGGCATGGACGAGAAATCGACCGCGGTCACGTAGGCCTGTTCAAATCGGGTGCCAAATCGGGTGGCCTGTTCGCGCATGGCTTGGGTGAGTTCAAATCCGTCGACGCCCTTGGGGAAGCCGGGAAAGTTTTCCACTTCGCTAGTGGTCGTAAGCTGGCCGCCGGGCAGGGGACCTTCGAGCACCAGCGGATTGAGGCTGGCCCGGGCGGTATAAATAGCGGCGGTCAGGCCGGCACAGCCGGTCCCGATAATGACGACGTTTTCAACAGGGTTTGTCATGATGGCGGAAGGTAAAGTTCAGCCGTAACATAGCACACATGGGAAGGGCAAAGTGTCCGGCGGCGTATTTTGATGTCCCGCCATGCGACAAAACCGCAGTTGTCACGTTCCGGGAGGGTTCGTCCAGGATGACTCATGCGCCTGGCATGGCTCGGATCCGGGTTGCGGGTTTCTACGCCAGACCGATCATCGCCTTGAGCACTCCGTCGCGGTAGTGGTGCACCAAGTCGAAAGCCCGGGCGGTTTCACTCAAGGGAAAGCGGTGGGTTACCAGACCATCAATCGCTCCCTTCATCATGGGATGGGCATAAAGGGCGATGGCGCGGGGATAGGTGTGCTTCATTCGCCGGGAAAAACGCACGGTCAGGCCCTTGCGGCGGGGATTGGCATGATTGAATTGGGACTCCCCGTGGGGTGGAATGCCGACGAGGACGGCCCGGCCACCGGGGCGAACGGCAGTAAAGCTCAAGTCGATGGAACGACCCGCGTCGGCGGCTTCCACTACCACATCGACCCCCCGTCCGGCCGTGGCCACGAGCAGCGGTTGCAGGGTGGTGTTATCCGTGGGTGCGACATCCCAGGCCGCGGTAGCCCCGAGTTCGAGCGCCTTGGCCCGGCGCTCCGGGATGGGATCGAAGACATAGAGCGGAAATGCTCCAGCCATCCGCGCGACACTGAGAATCAGAAGCCCGATGGGGCCGGCCCCGAAAATGGCCACGCTGTTGCCCGGGCGAAGCTTCGCGAGATCCACGGCGTGGAGGGCGACGCCGAGGGGCTCCAAAAGGGCACCGGCTTCGGGCGATACCGTATCGGGCAGGACAAAACAATTCCGGGCCGGCACCAGAAGTTGTTCGCAGAGCGCTCCATCATCCGGTGGCACCCCGAAGAACTGGTGATGCGGACAGAGGTTCGGGTTTCCTTCCCGGCAATTTTCGCATTGGCCGCAGGGCACCGCCGGCTCCACCGCCACGCGTTGGTTGGGCTTGAGGGAAATCCCATCCTCCGTGCACGCGTTTGCTCCGGCCGCGATCACGGTGCCGGCGAATTCGTGGCCCAACCGAAACGGATGATCAACGGTGCGGCCGCCAATGCCGCCGGTTTCATACATGTGCAGGTCGGATCCGCAGACACCCACCGCTTCGATCTTGACGAGGGCCTCGCCGTTGGCGGGAGGACCGGGAAATGGGTCTTCGCTTGGGCGAAGATCGAGGGGACCATGCAGACGGACAGCGCGCATGGATCCACGCTAGGTTTCCCCTAGGGTGGACGAAAGCAGAATCAATCATCAGGGCTCGGACCCGAAATCATTTCGGTGCGGGAGTTGCCCCCTGCGCCCGGTCAGCCTTTACCAGCCGAAGCTGCGCTTGATCCTTAGGGGATCATAGAGGTCACCGGGGATTTCCAGGAGAAAGCGGCTGGGTTGCAGCAGCATGCCGCCGGGGCCGGCGCGGCTGGCAACCTTGGGGTAGCACAGATAGAGTTCGTTGCGCGCCCGGGTGACGGCGACATAGAAGAGGCGGCGTTCCTCCTCCACGTCGTCGGCCTCGATGGAGCGGCGCCCGGGGAACTGGCCGTCAGCGAGCCCGATGACGAACACGACATCATATTCGAGTCCCTTAGCCTGGTGCACGGTGGTGAGCTTGATGGCTTCGGCATCGGGATCCACGTGGCGGTCGCTGGTCTCCCCATTGAGCAGGACAATTTGCGCCAGCAGGTCCTGCATTTCCTCAAAGCGACTGGCGAAACCAATCATGGCCTTCAATTCATCCAGGCGCTCGACGTAGTCGGCAAAGGCGCCCTTGAGGTAGTCGCCATACCAGCCGTCGATGGCGGTTTCAAAGACTTCGGCCGGCGTCCCGTTTTCCATGACCTCGGCGACCTGGCGAAGGGACACGCAGAAGTTTTCCCAGTCGTCGCGCGCATCCTTGGCAACCTTGCTTTTCACATCGTCGGTGGAGAGCGCCTCGAGAAAGTTTTTCTGCAACAGGCGGCCATGGTCGAGGGCGGCGGCGTGGATCTTTTGCGCACCCTTTTCCCCGACCTTGGGCAGCAGCACCGCGATGCGCTGCCAGGCCTGGGTATCGGCGGGATTGTAAACAAAACGCACCAGCGCCACGAGATCACGGATATGCTGCCGCTCGAAGAATTTCACCCCGCTGGTGATCTGGTAGGGCATGCCGGCCCGGGACAGGGCGAGTTGCACCTCGAGCGCGAGGAAATGCGAGCGATACAGAATGGCGATCTCGTTGGCGGAGACTCCGTCGTCGTCGATAAGGGAGCGGATGCGCTTAAGCACAAATTCAGCCTGTTCCCGGTCGTCCATCGTTTGCACGACGTAGGGTTTTTGCAAATGACCGCGCGCCGCGCGCAATTCCTTGTCGAAATGGCGGCCGACGGGTTGGGCCAGCAGGACGGCGTTGGCCAGGGCGAGAATCTCCGGGGTCGACCGATAGTTGGTTTCGATTCGGTGGATGACGGTGCCCGGATGCCGGTGTTGAAACGTCATGATGTTCTCGAAGTCAGCCCCCCGCCATGAGTAGATGCACTGGGCATCATCGCCCACGGCCATGATGCGGTGGTGCGGGGCGAGTTGGTCCACGATCTGCGCCTGCAGGGTGTTGGTGTCCTGATATTCATCGACCAATACATGGCGGAAGCGTTGGCCAAAATACGCGGCGACTTCCGGGGCTTCGACCAGGAGCTTCAGCCAGAGCTCGAGCAGATCATCGTAGTCCACGACGTTTTGTTCCTGTTTGCGTTTGGCATAGGTGTCGGCAAACGGTTCGAAGCGGTGCTTGATGTCGCCATATTGGGGGAACTGCTGGTCGACGGTCCGATTGATGCTCAACTGCGTATTGCGGGCCAGGGAGAGCACATTGAACAAGGGCCCGGGGCGGGGATGGGTCTTGTCCTTGAAAAAGGTCTTGTCCGCTGCCTCGACCGACTGTTTGAGGAGGGATTCAGATTCGTCGGCGTCGAGAATGGTGAAGTTGCGGGTGAGCTTGATGCTTTCGCCGTAGATGCGCAGTGCGCGATGTCCGAGGGAATGAAACGTGCCGCCCCAGAATCGCTGCGGCTCGATGCCGGTGAGATCGTGCACCCGGTGGAGCATTTCCTTCGAGGCCTTGTTGGTGAAGGTGAGCAGGAGAATTTCGCTGGGTTTGACCCCTTGGGAAAGGAGATAGGCGACCCGGTAGGTGAGGGTGCGGGTTTTGCCCGAACCGGCGCCGGCCAGCACCAGCAAGGGCCCCGGCTCTGCGGTCACCGCGTTATATTGTTCCTCATTCAGGAGCGCGCGGAAATCGATCGGCGGGATCTGGCTGGGGCGCGTTGAATTGAGTTCGAAATCCATCGGGTGAAAAGAGGTTCAAGGGTTGGGAAAAGTGCAAAGGAAAAGGCACGGGAGAATCTGCACCGAACCAATGGCTACTTGGTGCGACCCGTGGTCCAAATGCATTCGGAAAGAGCGGGATCTTCGTCATAAGCCCAAATAATGCCGGTTTTGCACAGCCGCGCAGCTCGGCACGGGAGCAGAGCTAATATTATGCAAATATGACAACATATGCATATAATTTAGCAAAGGCCGCGCAGCGGTATTGGTCCCCAGCTGAGATACTGGCCCCAGTCGAATCAAACAGCCTGCAGAAAATCCACCCAACATGAAGAACATCACCAATCCCACAACGATCATCAAGATCCTGGCTTCCCTGGTTCTTATTAGCGCCATACCGTCCCTGAGAGCCACCAATGGGATGAATATGGAAGGCTACGGTCCCGTTGCCACCGCGATGGGTGGAACATCGATGGCCTACGACAATGGCACGGCCGCAATGATCAATAATCCCGCCACCTTGGGTTTGATGGAGGGTGCGGCGCGATTTGATCTGGCTCTTGGTATCCTAGGTCCGAGTATCGAGGTCACCAGTCCCGCCACAGCGCCGAATATTTTTGGGGTGCCAGCCAATCAGACGGCGAAATCAACCGCCAAGGCATTCTTCATGCCGGCCTTTGGTTACACCCGGCGCAGCGGCGATTTTGTCTACGGCTTGGGTGTAATGGGGCAGGGTGGCATGGGCTGCGAATACGATGCCAATACCTGGCGTGGTCTTGGCTATGACCTCAAGAACCGCACGGAAGTATCGGTGGGTCGGGTAATCGTGCCTCTGGCCTACAAAGTGAATGATAATCTGCAAATCGGTGGCACGGTTGATTTCATGTGGGCGGGGATGGATCTGAAGATGGCGATGAGCGGCAACCAGTTCTTCGACCTGGTGATGCCGACGAGCCAGCAATTCGGCAGCGCATCCGGCACGATCGTGCAGAGCTTCGGACAGATCCTGTCCATGCTGCCTCCCGGCACTTCGGTGGATTACGCCTATTTCAATTTCTCCAATGGCAGCCCCTTCACCGGCGCGGCCCGTTCCTACGGCTACGGGGCCAAGATCGGTATCCTTTACACCCCCTCGAAGGATCTCAGCCTCGGTTTGACCTACCACTCCCAGTCGGAATTGGCCGATATGACCACCAATGGCGGCGAACTCAGCTTCCAATTGAATATTCCCGGCATGGGTCAGATGCCCCAGACCTTGAAAGGGAATTTTCGCATCAAGGATTTCCAATGGCCGGCCATGCTGGGGGTCGGATTTGCCTACCATGCTGATCCGCGCTGGTTGATTACGGCTGATCTGCGCCAAGTGTATTGGAAGAGCGTGATGAAGGAATTCAGCATGGCATTTGTGGCATCGAATGACGCCTCAAACGGCTCTTTCGCCGGACAGAATCTGGATGCGACTTTGTTTCAATCCTGGGATGACCAAACCGTCGTGATGCTGGGTGCGGCGTATGAAGCCAGCGACCGACTCACCCTGCGTTTTGGCGGCAATTTCGCCAACAACCCGGTGCCCGACAAATACATGAACTGTCTTTTTCCGGCCATTGTGAAGAAACACCTCACGGCGGGCTTTGGCTGGAAGATCAACGGTCGCTCCTCGATCGAGACCTCGTTCACCTACGGCTTCAAGGTCGACACGATCAATGGATCCGGGGCAGGGGTCAGCCACAGCCAAACCAACCTGCAGACCATGTATAGCTATCGCTTCTGAAAGACACCAACCCTCCACCCCATCGTTATGAAAAAATTCGTCATTCTCGGAGCTGGCACTGCTGGCACAATCATGGCCAACAAACTGGCCGGGGTCCTTCCCCGTGATGAATGGCAGATTACCATCGTGGATCGGGATGAGACGCATCATTACCAGCCCGGATATCTGTTCATACCCTTCGGGATATATTCGGCCCGTGATATCGTGAAACCGCGCCGGGATTACCTCCCGCGTGGGGTGGAACTCGTGCTTTCGGCGATCGACGTAATCGAGCCCGACCAGAATCGCGTGCGCTTGGCGAATGGACGCATGCTCGGTTACGATTATCTGATCATCGCCACGGGGGCCCATCCCGTGCCCAGCCAAACCGAGGGGCTGTTGGGCGATGACTGGCAGCGAAACATCTACGATTTCTACACTTTGGAAGGGGCCTCGGCCCTCGCCCGCCATCTAAAGCATTGGGAGGGCGGCAAGCTTATCATCAACATTGTCGAGATGCCGATAAAGTGTCCGGTGGCCCCACTCGAATTCGCGTTCCTCGCTGACTGGTGGTTCACCAAGCAGGGTATCCGTAACAAGGTTGAGATCGAATATGTAACGCCACTGCCCGGGGCGTTTACCAAACCGAAAGCAGCCGAGCTGCTGGGTGACTTTCTCGGCAAGAAAAACATCAAGTTAACCACCGAGTATTCGACGGGGAGTGTTGATCAGGAGGGAAAGAAAATAGTGTCATGGGACAACCGCACGGTGGATTACGATCTGCTTATCACCATTCCCACCAACATGGGCGACGAGTCGATTGAACGCTCCGGTTTTGGGGACGAATTGAACTTTATTCCGACCGACAAGCACACGCTACGATCCAAGGTGAAGGACAACATCTTCGTGCTGGGCGATGCCACCGATCTACCCTCATCGAAAGCCGGGTCCGTGGCGCATTTTCAATCCGACATTCTCTTTGAAAATATCTTCGATGCAATCGATGAGCGGCCCTTGCGGGCCAAGTATGATGGCCACGCCAATTGCTTCATCGAATCCGGATTCAACAAGGGCTTGCTGATTGACTTCAATTACGAGACCGAACCATTGCCCGGGAAATACCCACTGCCGGGAGTCGGGCCATTCTCGCTCCTCGAAGAAACCAAGACGAATCACTACGGCAAAATGATGTTCCGCTGGGCTTATTGGAATCTGCTCCTGCGTGGAGTTGAACTTCCCCTGGAAGCCGAGATGAGCATGGCCGGAAAACGCCGCTGATCACCATGAACG
Organism: Cephaloticoccus sp.; assembly: GCA_021734075.1. GTDB lineage: Bacteria > Verrucomicrobiota > Verrucomicrobiia > Opitutales > Opitutaceae > Cephaloticoccus. The sequence continues at coordinate 5,489 of JAIPJW010000097.1, read as the reverse complement.
CCACTGATAATCCAGCCCTCGCCGAGCGTCTTGACGCTCTGGACCGCAAGCTTGACCTCGTGCTGGCCGAGGTCGAGGGGATGCGCCGCATCCGTCGGGAAGTCGAGGAGCTCCAGGAAGATTTCACGCGTGTCGGCAAGGATCTCTTCAGCACGGCGGTGGCCGAACTGGATGAGGTTGCTCCCTTCATCGCCACGGGTGATTTCACCGCGCTACTCAAGCGGGTGATTCGCAATACGAACAACCTTAACGAACTGCTGGTGCAGGTGGAAAGTTCGAGAGATCTGCTCCACGATGCCACCCCGCTCGCCCGCGAGTTGTTCAGCGACGGACTAGCCAAACTCGACGAACTGGATCGCAAGGGATATTTCGCCATGGCGCGTGAGCTCGGCCATGCGTTGGACAACGTCGTCACCCACTTCACGCCCGAAGATGCCCGCCGGCTGGCCGACAACATTGTGGTGATGTTGGAAACCTTTAAAAACCTCACCCAGCCCGAGATGTTGCTGGCGGTGAACAACGCGATGGAAATCTATCGCAAACTCGACTTTGCCAAAATGGAGGAGGTCACACTTTGGAAAGCGTTCCGCGAGCTGAACAAGCCCGAGATGCGCCGTGCCCTTGGCTTCCTGCTTTCGTTCCTACGTAACCTGGCTGAGCACCCCGTCATGGTTTCGCCCGCGTCAAATGCCAATCTCACTTCAACCCAAAAATCATAACCCACTACGATTATGCCCATTCGCACCATCAACAACAAGACCGTCGACTTCGATGACGAGGGTTTCATGACCAACTACAAAGACTGGGACCTGGCGATTGCCAAGGTGATAGCCACGGAGGAAGGGATTCCCGAACTCAATGACCGCCATGTGGTGGTCCTCGAATTCATGCGCAAAGAATTCGAGATCAAGGGTGATGGGCCATCCATTCGTAAACTCACCAAGGAAAGCGGAGTGCCCACCAAGGAGCTCTATGAATTGTTCCCCAGTGGTCCCGCCAAGAAAGCCGCCAAAATCGCCGGTATCAAGAAGCCGCATGGCTGCATCTAAGCCAAAGTTCGTCGTCAAACTTCAAACCTCTCACTCATGTCTTCCCCCGAAAAAATCAAAAAAGTCTCCATCGTTATTTCCAAGGGTTCGCTCGACGGGGTATATCCCGGCCTGATCATGGCCAATGGCGCCCGCATGGAAGGTATGGAGGCCAACGTGTTCTTCACCTTCTTCGGCCTTTATGCCGTGATGAAGAATTACCAGGATAAGATCAAGATCGCCACGGTCGGCAATGCGGCCATGCGCGTTCCCGATGCCAAAGGTTTCGCCCTGCCGACCCTGTTGGGTGCGCTACCCGGCATGTCTGCCTTTGCGACCAAGATGATGCAGAAGGAGATGGAGAAGCTCGATATTCCGCCGATCGGTGAATTCGTCGAGATGATCTCCGATGCAGGTGGGCATCTCTTTGCCTGCAAGGCGACAGTCGACATGTTTCACCTGAACAAGGACGACTTCGTGCCACAGATGGAAAGGGTGCTGACCGTGGGCGACTTCTATGATCTGGCCGCAGGGGGGCAGATCATTTTCACCTGATCACGAAGCAACCGACCGGGATCGCGCATCCTAAGGAACAGCAACGAGAGCGAAGACGATGATTTCGAGAAGGTTTTCACGCGGTTAACATTCAAATAATATTAATAATGTTGGAATCAAATCTCACCCAAGAGTTCTACCGCCAGCTAGCCAGAGTGGGCACGGCCCTGGCAAATCCACATCGCTTGAGGTTGATCCATTTGCTTAGCCAAGCTGAACGCACGGTTGAGAGCTTGGCCGATGCCATGGGCCTGTCCGTCGCCAATATATCCCATCATCTCCAGAACTTGAGCCGGGTGCATCTGGTATCCTCGCGTCGTGAGGGCCGCCATGTAATCTATTCGCTGGCAGATGATGCGGTGAAGATCTTCTGGCTGACCTACCGCGAATTCTCCTACACTCGTCTGCCTGAGTTGCAAGTGATGCGCACCGCCTTGGACGAGCAGCGGGCGGTGCATGGCAAGGTCGACCAGGAATCCTTGGCCGAGTTGCTGAAGCACAATGCAGTGACGCTTCTCGATGTGAGACCAGGTGTGGAATATGTGGCGGGCCACATTCCCGGGGCCATTTCTTGTCCGCTCGATGAGCTGGCCGAGCGAATTCGAAGCCTGCCGGCCGAGCGAACCATCGTGCTGTATTGCCGGGGCCCCTATTGCCTGCTGGCCGATCAGGCCCGTGAAATGCTGGCGGCGCGCAAGATCACGGCGCTGCAATTCATCGACGGGGCCGTGGAGTGGGAGGCGGCGGGTCGACCGATCAGGAAGTCCTCATTCAATCCAACAGGTGCCTGTGTTTCCCGTCCATGAATACGCTCTCCCGCCGCCGCTTCCTCAAGATTTCCTCCGCGTCCATTGTGGCGGCCGGTGCGGTCAGCGGCGTCGGCCGGACCGTGGCCGATGCCGCGACAGCGGAGAAGGGGATCCGCCAGGTCCCGACATTCTGTGACATTTGTTTCTGGAAGTGCGGAGCGGTTGCGAGCGTGCGCGATGGCAAGTTGTGGAAAATTGAAGGCAACCCGATAGATCCGCTTTGTCATGGCCGGCTATGCCCGCGTGGCACGGGTGGCATCGGGGCCCATACCGATCCCGACCGGCTGCGCAGTCCATTGATCCGCACCAATGAACGCGGGGAGGAAAAATGGAAGGAAGTCACTTGGGATGAAGCCCTCGATTACATCGCCCAGCGCATGAAGAAGATCGCGACCGAACATGGCCCTGAGTCGATGGCCGCCTTCGCGCACGGCATCGGCGGCACCTTCCTCAAGCACACGCTCAAGGCTTACGGCGCAATCAACATGGCCGCGCCGTCCTTTGCCCAGTGCCGGGGCCCGCGTGAAGTGGGCTTCGAGTTGACCTTCGGTGATGTGGTGGGTTCACCCGAGCGCACGGACATCGAAAACTCCGATTGTCTTGTCCTGATCGGTTCGCACCTCGGCGAGAACATGCACAATACGCAGGTGCAGGAATTCGCGACGGCCGTCGGGCGTGGCGCGAGTATCATCGTGGTCGATCCGCGCTTCTCGGTCGCGGCCAGCAAGGCAAAGTTTTATCTGCCCATCAAGCCGGGCACCGATCTCGCCCTGCTCCTCGCGTGGATGCATGTGCTCGTCACGGAAAAACTCTATGACGCCGATTATGTGGCCAAGTATGGATTTGGGTTCGAACAATTTGCGGCTTCGTTGACTACCTACACGCCGGAGTGGGCCTTTGTGGAAACGGGCATTGATCCCGACACGATCCGGACCACCGCCCGCGAAATGGCCCGCCATCACCCGGCCACATTGGTGCACCCGGGCCGGCATGTGAACTGGTATGGCGACGACGCCCAGCGCAGCCGCGCGATCGCCCTGCTCAACGCCCTGCTCGGCAGTTGGGGAAGAAAAGGTGGTTTCTATCAACCCTCGAGCATGGATGTGCCAGCCTATCCCTATCCGGATTACCCGAAGGCCACCAGAGCCAAGCTCGACAATCCCGATAAAAAATATCCGTTTGCGAGTGAAAGTCTCTCGACTGGCATCCGGGACGCCACCATCAGTGGTCTGCCCTATCCGGTCAAAGGCTGGTTGGTTTACGCGACCAACCTGTTGCATGCCCTGCCGAACGAGGCGGAAACCATCGAGGCCATGAAGCAGTTGGACCTGCTGGTGGTGGTCGATGTCATTCCGAGCGAAACGGCCGGATGGGCCGACGTTGTCCTGCCCGAGTCGACTTATCTGGAGCGTTTCGACGATCTTAACCCCGAGTATTTCAAGCAGCCTTTCCTGGGGCTGCGTCAACCCGTCATCGAATCACCGCAGGACCAGAAGCCCAACTGGTGGATCGCCAAAAAACTCGCAGAGAAGCTGGGTCTGGGGGCCTTTTATCCATGGAACGACATTGAGGAATACCTGGAGCATCGCGTCACGGCGGCCGGTTTGAGTTACCCGGAACTGAAGCAGAAAGGCATCATCCTGGGTCAAAGCCAGCCACTCTATTACGAAGATGGCGCGCCCGCGGAATTTTACACGCCCTCGGGGAAGATCGAATTTTACTCCCCGCAGCTCGAAGCGGCCGGTTTTGATCCCGTGCCCCGATACACGCCACCGGCCGCCGGTCCCCCGGGCTCGTTCCGGCTGCTCTTCGGCCGCGCCCCGATGCATTCTTTCAGTCGCACCCAATCGAACCGTCTGCTTTCCGACATGATGAGTGAAAACGCCGTCTGGCTCAATCATACCTCGGTCACCCGACTCGGGCTCAAGAGTGATGACTTCGTCCGCCTGCGCAATCAGGACGGTATCGTGAGCAACCGCATCAAGGTGAAAGCCACGGAGCGGATTCGACCCGATTGTGTCTACATGGTGCACGGGTTTGGCCACACCTCGCGCGGCTTGCGCCACGCATTCGGCAAGGGCGCCAGCGATGCCAAACTTGTCACCCGTTACCAAACCGATCCGCTGATGGGCGGCACCGGGATGAACGTCAACTTTGTCACCATCGAACCGGAGGCCTGAAATCATGTCACGCTACATCATGGTCATCGACACCACCCGCTGCGTTGGCTGCATGGATTGCGTGGTCGCCTGCAAGACGGAGAACAATGTCCCCGAGGGTTACTGTCGCGATTGGATCACCGAGACGGTGAATGGAAGGTATCCCAACACCAACTTGGAAATCCGCACCGAGCGCTGCAATCACTGCGATCATCCACCCTGTGTCCATTGCTGCCCCACGGGGGCCAGTCACATTCACGAACGAGGTGGGGTGGTGCTCGTCAACCACGACGAATGCATCGGCTGCAAGGCCTGTCTTGCTGCCTGTCCCTACAATGCCCGCTTTACACATCCCGATGGCTACGCCGATAAGTGCACCTTTTGCATTCACCGGGTGGAAAAGGGTCTGAACCCGGCCTGCGTTTCCGTCTGTCCGACGCACTGCATGCATTTTGGCGACGCCGACGATCCCTTCAGTGAAGTCAACCAGCTGCTCGCATCCCGCCGGCATCACACCTTGCTGCCCGAAGCCGGCACCAAGCCCCGAATCTACTATTTAACCTGAGCCCTTGCACCCATGACTGAGTTCACCAACTACCGTCACAATCCCGGCGTTGACCCCACCTTGCATGTGTGGGGTTGGGAAATTCCGATCTACCTGTTTCTCGGCGGTCTGGTCGCCGGGCTGATGATCATTGCAGGGGTTCGGCTGTTGATCATGCGTCCGAAAGAGCGGCAGGCCTTGGTCTGTTGCACCATTGGGCCACTGGCCGGGATGGCCCTGCTCAGCTTGGGCATGCTGGCGCTTTTTCTGGATCTCAGCCACAAGCTTTATGTCTGGCGTCTCTATCTCGCCTTTGAGGTCACCTCGCCCATGTCGTGGGGGGCTTGGATCCCCCTGCTGGTGTATCCGGCCTTGCTTGCCAATGCCTTGGCCC
>JAIPJW010000096.1 GCA_021734075.1 Cephaloticoccus sp. | reverse complement strand
GGTGCGCCTTTTTTGTCGGGACTTGATACTCCCTATTCCAGAAAGGACGACTGTTTCGGTTCCTTGGCCTTGCGCTGGGCCGCTTCCTCTTCCGGCGTGGCGTTAAGATGGCGCGGCGGGCGGGTGGTCTTGTTGGCCACGGCGAGTTCCCGGTCGGTCACAATGCGGTCACAGATGGCCGTGATGTGCATGCGCAGCCACCGCGCGGTGCTGCTGCTGGTGGTGTAATCCGCGGGACCATAACCGTGAATCCGGCCCGATTGGAGCAGGCGGTCGTTTTGTTCGAATTCGCCACCGTGCTCCGGATTGTAGACTCCATAAGCCCGGCCTCCGCCACTCTTGACGACGGAGAAACTGGGGATGTCGCTCGGACCGTCGGCGACGTAGATCATGTTTTGAAAGGGGATGCGGCGGTCCTCGGGCTTGATGTTGGAATTGACGTCGATGGCCGGATTCTTGTTGGTGCCCTTGTTGATTTCAAAGAGCGCCTTGGTCTTGGTGGTGTTGTCGATGACCATGCCGATCTGCGCAAGGACGGCGTCGGCGGCGATTTCCATTTCGCTTTGCCGGAGGAATCCGGGTTGCAAAGGGCTCTCGATGAACTCGCAGCCCCAAATGCCCTCGACGTGGGCTGCAATTGCACTGCCACGGATCATTTCCGCCAAGCCGGTGCTGACAATGTAATGCTCCAGCTGGATCTCATGCTTCCGGTATTCCGGTTTCTCGCTCACATAGGATTTGGCCAGGGTGAAGAACTCGGGGAGGCCGGGGTAGAAGGTGATATCAGCGCCATACTCGCGCAGCAGCTGGTTGTTGAGCCGGCCAAACTTACCGGCGAGCACATAGGTCAGGATATGGTTCAGGTAGCTGATCTCGCCCGAGAGGTGATAGCCCCGCTTGCGGTAGTTTTCCAACATGGCGTTGGTTTCCGCCCAGAAGACACTCTCGTCGACCCCATGGCGGCGAAATAACGGGGCCTGCATGTAGCCCGGGATTAGAGTCTTGTCGAAATCCCAAATACAGGCGATGGTGTTTTGTGTGAAAAGCGTCGTGGGCATTGCGAATCAGCACCGGTAGGGAACTCCACCGGTAGCTTGTGCATATTTAGAAGCCGCAAAGTCGCGGTTCACGCAATTCGCAAATCAGAGACCCACTTTTCCCGCCATGGAAGCCCTGCCCGACATATCCCCTTTTCGCCAACGCTATGAGGAACTCACCGCCCAGATGGCGGATCCGGCGTTTTACAACAATTCGCGCCGCGCCGCCGACATCACGCGGGAACACCAGCGGCTGGGTGAGATGATCGCGGCCCACGCGCATTACGCCAAACTGCAGATCAATCTGGCCGAGGCCGTGGCCTTGGGTCGGGACGCCGCAGCCGACGCAGATTTGCGTGAGTTGGCGATCTCGGAACTCCCGGCCATGCAACAGGAGTTGGCGGAAAAACATGCGGCCATTCTGCTGGCCATGATCCCGCCCGATCCCACTGATTCCCGCAACACCGTGATGGAAATCCGGGCCGGCACCGGCGGGGACGAGGCGAGCCTCTTTGCGGCTGAACTTTACCGGCTCTACAGCCGCTATGCCGAGGACCAGGGTTGGAAAATTCAATCCATGAGCAGCAGTCCCTCGGAACGCGGTGGATTGAAGGAAGTGATTTTTCTCATCATCGGCAGCGATGTTTACAAACAGCTGAAATATGAAAGCGGCGTGCATCGGGTGCAGCGCGTGCCGGTCACCGAGGCCAATGGCCGCATCCACACCTCGACCGTGACGGTGGCCGTCCTGCCGGAAGCACAGGAGGTCGACGTGCAAATTGATCCGCAGGACCTGGAAATTTCCGTGTGCCGGGCCAGCGGCCCCGGCGGGCAAGGAGTGAATACGACCGATTCGGCGGTTCAGATCCAGCACAAGCCCAGTGGGCTGATCGTGCAGTGTGCGGACGAACGCTCCCAATTGAAAAACAAGGCCAAGGCCATGACGGTGCTGCGCTCCCGGCTGCTCAAATTGCGGGAGGACGAGGAACACGCCAAATATGCCAGTGAGCGGCGCAACCAGGTCGGGTCCGGGGATCGCAGTGAACGTATTCGGACCTACAATTTCCCCCAGAATCGCATGACCGATCACCGGATCGGTTTAACCCTGCAAAACCTGCCGGAAATCATGGAAGGCAATATAGCGTCACTGCTCACAGCCCTGCAACGGGCGGATCATGAGCAGAAACTGGCGGCCCTCAACCGTGGCTCGGCTTTTTCGGGGTTTCCCCTGCAAGGACGCTCCTGATACTGTGATGCACACGGTCCTGGAAATCATCAAGAAAACGACCGATTTTCTTGCCCCCAAGGGAGTGGATAACCCGCGACTGAATGCCGAACATCTCGTCGGTCATGTCCTGGGGTTGAAGCGGATGCAGCTGTATCTCCAGTTTGAAAGGCCCATGGTTGAGTCTGAATTGGAACAGATCCGGCAACTGGTGCGCCGGCGCGCCCAACGTGAGCCCCTGCAATACATTCTCGGCAGCACGGAGTTTTTCGGAGTGATACTCAAGGTTGACCGCCGGGCCTTGATTCCCCGACCGGAAACGGAACACCTGCTCACTTTGGTGGTGGAGAAACTGACGGCTGCCCCGGACCGTCTGCTTGATCTTGGCACCGGCAGCGGTGCCATTGCCTTGGCCTTGGCCCGGCATTATGCCGCTGCCCGGGTTGAGGGCGTGGATCTGAGCAACGAGGCCCTGGCCTTGGCCCGGGAAAACGCCGTGGCATTGGACCTGTCGGATCGTGTTACCTTCACGCAATCAGATTGGTTTGCGGCCATTGCGGCCGGATCACGTTATCAACTGATCGTGGCCAATCCACCGTATCTGTCGGCCGTGGAAACTGAGGCCACGTTGGACGAGGTGCGCAATTTCGAACCCAAGCTGGCGCTGACCCCGGGTGAGACCGGCTTGGAGGCCTTGTGCACCATCATCGGCGGTGCGCGGGATTATCTCGGGCCGGGTGGGCTGTTGGCCTTGGAGACCGGCACAGCCCAACATGTGGAACTCAAGCGCAGGTTTGAAGCAGCGGGTTATCGCCGCTGTGAATTTGCCCCTGATCTGACGGGACGCCCCCGGTTTGCCTTTGCCTGGACGGACTAACCCTTGTCATCCACCGCGGCGGTGAGCGGTGCCCGATTGCTGACCCAATGTTGTTTGTTTTGGGCGAGGGAAATCGCATCGCTTACCACCCGCAGGGATTCCTTCAGATGAACGTCAACCTTGGCATAGGCATCGTTGTCAGTTCCCAGGTATTCCTCCTCGTCGTCGGCGGAGGGATCCTCCTTCTCGGGGGCCGCCTTGATGTTTTCAGGCTGCGGTGGACCCAGGCGGAATTCACGATAAGGATAATCTTGGGCGGCCAGGGTGTTCTTGAGTTTTTTCATCTCCTTGCGAAACGACTCGTCCTGGCTCTGCTGCTCACGCCGGTGTTCCAGATTGAGGGAAACCAATTTTTCCTGCTGGCGGGTCTTGAAGCGTTCGACGTTTTTGCGCAGATAAGTAAACTCGGGCAGTTCCTCCTGGCGCATTTGACTGGCCGTTTTCAGGTAGGAGACGAGTTCGGGATCCAGCGGCTTGCCGTTGAAGAATGAAGTGGGGATTTCGTCCCAGACCAGGGCGTGGGGCAGATCGCCCTCGCCAATCGGCAGGTAATCCTCGATGGAGGGCAGGACAATGTCGGGAATCACGCCCTTGAGCTGGGTCGAGTTGCCGTTGGGCAGATAATATTTTTGAATCGTCAGCTTGGTCGCGCCCGTCTTCAGCGGTGAACGGGCCAGCTGCGGCACAAAATTTTTCATTTCCAGCACGGTTTGCACCGACCCCTTGCCGTGGGTGGAGCTGTCGCCCACCACAATGGCGCGGCCGTAGTTCTGCAGGGCACCGGTTACGATCTCGGAGGCCGAGGCACTGAATTTGTCCACCAGCACGGCCAGGGGACCGTTGTAGGCGAGCTTGTCCGATTCATCCGCATCCACCTGGATTTCACCGGCGTAATTTTTAACCTGCACGACCGGTCCGTCCTTGATGAACAGGCCGGTGACATTGATGGCCTCGGAGAGGAAACCGCCGCCGTTGCGGCGGAGGTCCAGCACCAGACCTTCGATCCCGGCGGCCTTGAGCTGGTCGATCAGGGCAGCGACATCAAACGAGGCGCTGGATTTTTCACCATCGGTGTCGCCATCCTCGGCGGGACCGTAAAATGAGGGGAGGCTGATCACCCCGATCGGCACATTGAGTCCGTCCTTGTTGGGCACTTGAAAAATAGCGGCATGGGCCCGGGCGGAGTTCAGTTTGACCACGTCACGGGTGATGATGATTTCCTTGCGCGTTGAGGGATCGGGCGCATCCGCCGGTTGGACGGTAAGGTGCACATGCGTGCCCTTTTCCCCCCTGATCATATCCACGATTTTCCGCAATTTCATCCCGATGATCTCAATCGGTTCGGTCCCATCCTGGGAGACCGAGAGGATGCGATCATTGGGTTTGAGCTGACTGCCGAGGTCGGCCGGCCCCCCGGGGATGATTTCGCGGACCACGCAGTAATCGTCCTCCAGGCCGAGCAGCGCACCAATGCCGACCAGCTCCAACTTCATCTGGATGCCGAAATCCTCAAAGGTCTCGGCCGAAAAATAAGTGGAGTGGGGATCATACAGGCGCGCAATGGTCGACAAAAACAGTTCGGCCAAATCCGAGCCTTCGATGTCGCCCAGATTCTTGAGCATCCGCTCGTAGCGCTTGTGCACGGCCAGCCGGGCTTCTTCCGGCGTCTTCTTGTTGAGCACCTCGGCTATGAGTTCGAATTTCAAGCGATTGCGCCATAGCTCATCGGCGGCTGCCGCACTGGCCGGCCAATCCGCCTTGCTGCGGTCCACCTGGTATAGATCGTTGGTGTTCAGCTCTGCGGCCACGCTGTCGATTTGGGCAAAGATCCAATTGGCCCGGTCCTCGGCCCGTTGCTCGTAAACGCCAAAGATCTCGTAGGCGGCATCAATGTTACCCAGGCGACTGACGTTCCAGTAGAGGCTGCTGTTGTAGCGCTTGTCAAAAGCCTCAAGATCGCTCGCCAAAAAGAACATGTGCTGGCCGTCCAGCACGGCCATGTAATCGGTGACCACTTCCGCATAACTGCTGCTTCTGATCGCATCGCGATTGTAGTGGGCCTGGGAAAGCAACTGCACCATGGTGCGCACTTCGGTCGCCAGCGTGGGGGAGGTCGTAAAGGTGCGATCGGTAATCGCAAATACCGGGCCGGCCAGCAGGGCGAATAGAACCAGCGGGCCAAGCTGGCGATGCAGACGGGAGCGGAAAGACATGGTCAAAGTTGGATTGTCGCGCGGGAAAAATGTTTCAGTGAATTCTTGGGTTTCCCGGTGGGGAAGGGACGGGCAGGCAGAGTGCTGACCATTCAGCGTCGGCTGAGCATGTCTTTGGCGCTGTCGAGCACCCGTTTTTCGTCATCGGTCAAAGCACCGAAACCCTGACTGTTGATTTTGTCGAGGATTCGATCCACTTCGGCCCGGAGATCGGTGTGATTGCCCAGGTTGACTTGATAACGCGGGCTGGGCACGCGGTTCTTTTTCCTGGCCCATTCGGGCAATTCAAAACTGGCGGTGCTGGTGGCCAGGCTCCATTTGCCTTCATGCACGTAGCGATAATAAAGCCAGCCCGCCAACATGCCGCCGAGATGGGCGGAATGGGCAAAACCGAAGGGGGACAAGGCCCCCATCACTTCGTAAAAGACATAGCCGCAAAGATCCAAGCCGAGCAGGGCGAAGGCCACATATTTTGGCTTGAGTGAAACCGGCAGGATGAAAAACAGGAGAAAAGTAACCTGCCGGTTGGGGTAGAAACAGGCGAAGATCACGAGCAAGCCTATCACCCCGGCCGAGGCGCCCAGCAGGTATGATGGGCCCGTTTCCGTCCAATGGGTTCCAGTCCACAGCAGCCCTCCAGCCAGAACAGCGGAGGCAAAAAATCCGAGGAAGCGCCTTTCGCCCATCATGGGCAGCAGTTCGCGACCCAGGAAGAACAGACCCAGGAGGTTGCAGACAATGTGGAGCAGATTAGCCGGACTGTGCAGCATCGCGTAAGTGAACAGCGTCCAAACCTTGCCCGACTTCAGTCCGGATTCGCTCAGCGCGAAAAAATTGGTGAACTCCCGACCCGCCCCGAACCAGCGTAAGAATATGGTTTGCAGCAGGAAAGTCGCGATAATGGCCGCGATCAACCATACGACCACGGAGGTTTTGGGTCGTGGGTAGTCTTCCCGCATGTAGGAACGATCAGATAACATGGAAGGCGCGAATCTAGTCGGCGAAACGACGAATACAAGTCAGCTCCCCAGGATTCTTGGGTTTTGCTTATGGGACCCAGTGGGAAATTTGTCATTGAATTGGAGTAACACCGCTTGACAGGGGGTAGGGTTCCCTTTCTCAATCGCCAGACTTATGGCGAACAAATCAGACAAATGGGAGGAAAACGTAGCCGGTAAGTTCTACGTCGATCAGCAATGCATCGATTGCGACCTTTGCCGGGAAACCGCACCCTCGTTCTTTACGCGTCACGATGAGGGCGGCTATTCCTTCGTGAACAAGCAACCCACCACTGAGGAAGACATCGCCATGTGCATGGAAGCCTTGGAGGGTTGCCCCGTTGAGGCGATTGGCAACGACGGCGAATAAGCGCGGTGCGTCTTGCGTGAACCCGGCACCAGTGGTGGCGGGTTTTTTTGTGCCCGGATCAAGGCAATTGCCGCAGCTTGTTAAGCGAGGTGTAAAAATTCGATAACCAAGCTTGTTTTAGCCCTGGTCCGTGTTACGCGTGGATCGAATGAATCCCGGGTTTCCCTGCCTTTTTCTCCTGGGAGCGACTGTTTTGACCGGTCAGACGCTCTCGAGCAGCTTGTCGCCGCTCGTGGTGAATTCGCCGCGTATTGCCAATCAGGCGCCGGTCGCGACCTTTGCCATGCCGGTTTCGGCCCTGCGTTTTGAACCCTTGGTTGATGTGCAGGGTAGAAACATGGCGGAAGGACAGGCTGATGTCACAGTGCGGGGCGGCACATTTGAAAATTCCGGATTCAGGATCGGCGCCGTTACCCTTCTGGATCCCCAGACCGGCCACTATTTTGCCGAAATTCCCGTCCCGCCCTCAATGTTGGGGGCTCCAGTCATCCAGACCGGCATCAGCAATGCCCTGGGCAGCACCAATGTCACGGTGGGATCCATTGCCTATGGCTGGCAACCGGTGAATACAATGGGGCGGATGGCCCTCGGAGTGGGGCAGCATGGTCTGAACCGCCAGGAGTTGGCGCAAGGTGTAGCCCGACCGTTGAGCGACGGGTTGATTTTGGGCGCGCAGGTGGACTTTGCCCGCTCGGCCTCGGACGGCTCCATCGCCTACGGGGATCACCGTTTTCAACGGGTCGGCGGAAGAATTCAGCTGCGATCCGACCGGGCCCAGACCGATTTGTTCGCCGGCTATCAGGCCAAGTTCTTTGGCTGGCCCAACCTCTACACCCCCTATGGTGTAAATGAGAGTGAGAATCTGCAAACGGTGCTTTTGGCGCTCAATCACCGCTTGAGTCGACCGGCGGGTGGATACCTGGAGGCCGGAATTTATCACCGGCGCAACAAGGATGATTACGAATACAACCGCCTGATTCCGGGGCAGTATAATCCCTATCAACACACCACCTGGATGACAGGTGTCGCGCTCGAGGGCCGGGAAGTGATGGAGGATTGGGCGATGCGCTATCGTGCGGAGTTTGCCGGAGACAAAATAGCCTCCACCTCATTGACCTCGGGTCGATATCAGACCCGGCAAATTTCCAAATTGTCCCTTGCTGGTGAGCACAGCTGGAAGTCCTCCGGCGCCGGGCAGTGGAAATCCCTGGCCGGACTGACCTGGGACAAGACCAACCGCGACGGGGGAGCCCTGTCCCCGCTGGTGGAATTGGCGCGCCATTTCGCCCCGGACCGGGATCTGCAATCCATCACCCTGGGTTATGCCGCCACAACCCAGGTGCCGAGCTATACGGCTTTAAATTCGGCCCCGGCCTCGGGTCTTTTCCGGGGCAACGCCAACCTGGGCCGTGAAAGTAGCCGGAATCTTGATCTCAGCGCCGAAGGTGTGGTGGGGGCGTGGGAGTTGCGCGGGAGCCTATTCCATCGCTGGGATAACGACCTGGTTGATTGGACCTACAAAACCGGGGTCACCGCGCGCAGTGCCAATGCTGTTGATGTGGTGACCACAGGACTGGAATTCGTGGGCAGGCGCGACTTTGACTGGGGTAACCTCACGTTGGGCTATACCTGCCTGACCAAGGATGCCGATTATGGTTCTGCCGCCGTGGATGCCAGCTTCTATGCCCTCAACTACGCCCGCCACCGGCTGACCGCTGCCCTCACCGTGCAATTGTCCCCGGAGTGGGAACTGCGGATGGATAACGAAGCCCGCGTTCAGGAGGCCAACCCCCTGCGCACCATGGGCGGGCATGACGCCTTGCTCAGTGCGCTGACCCTTGCCTGGCGACCCCGGGATTGGCGCGGGGTGGAATTCGCGGCCGAAGTGGATAATTTGTGGAATTCGGATTATCAGGATGTGCCGGCGGTGCCCGCCGCCCGTCGTCAGGTGGCCCTCAGCGTGGCCTACGGCTGGTAGGTGCTTGCGGTTTGACAACCGTGGGGATCAGCGGGTGCTTTGTGGCATGCAAAACAACCCCTTCCTGGAAAAATCATTTCAGATCGCTTGGTCGAAATTAGCGCCCGAACACATTGAGCCGGCGATTGCCGTGGTGCTCACCAGCGCAAAACAGGCGATCGCCGCGATTACGGCGCAGGATTTGGGCGGGGTTTCCTATGCCAGCACGTTCGCGGCCCTGGAGAATGCTTCCGAGGAACTCAACTCGGCGTGGGGGAAAGTCTCCCATTTGCAATCAGTCTGTGACTCACCCGCGTTGCGTGACGCCTACAATAAAATGTTGCCCGAGGTGACGGCATTTTCCGCCAGCATCCCGCTCAATGTGCAATTGTGGCAGCGGCTCAAGGCATTCGCGGAAAGTGAGTCGGGTAAAAATGAGGTCGGGGTGCGTCGCCGCTTCATGGACGAGACCATGGGTGAGTTCCGTCAGGCCGGGGCCGATTTGCCGGATGACAAACGGAAGCGACTCGAGGCCCTCCAGGGTGAACTCGCGCAACTGACCCAAAAGTATTCGGAAAACGTGCTCGATGCGACCAACGGCTGGGAGTTGATCGTGACCGATGTCACCCGCCTCAAGGGGCTGCCGGAACATGCCTTGAAAGCAGCGGCAAAAAGCGCCGCGACCAAGGGGAAGGGCACTGCTGAATCCCCTGCCTGGCGCTTTACCCTGCACCAACCCTCCCTGGAACCCTTCATGGTGTATCTGGAGGATGACGCGCTGCGGCGTGAAATGTGGGAGGCTTCCTCCAGCGTGGGGAGCCAGGCGCCGCACGATAACACGGAGTTGGTCCGCCAAATTTTGCAACTGCGCGCGGAAGAAGCCGCGCTGCTCGGCAAGGCGAATTTCGCGGACGTAGTCCTGGAGCGCCGGATGGCAAAGTCGGGTGCGCGCGCCCTGCAATTCATCGAGGATTTGCAGCACCGCGCCGCCGGGGCCTTTGCGGCCGACACCGAGGAATTGGAAAAATTCAAGGCGGAGCAGATTGGCCGGGCGCCAGCACCCCTGGCCCCGTGGGAGATTGCCCATTGGTCGGAGAAGCTACGCCAAAGCAAGTATGCCTTTGACGAGGAAAAACTGCGCCCCTATTTCCCGATGAATCGGGTGATCGAGGGATTGTTCACCCTGGTTGGGCGGGTGTTTGGTTTGGTGGTCGAACCCCGGCCGGTCGGCGAAGTTGAGGTCTGGCATCCGGAGGTTCTATTCTATGAATTGAAGAATCAGGCCGGGGTGCATCTCGGGTCATTTTATTCCGATTGGTATCCGCGTGAGTCCAAGCGGGGTGGAGCATGGATGAACTATTTGCGCACCGGCGGTCCGCAGCCGGACGGAAGTCGGGCCCCTCATCTGGGCCTGATCTGTGGCAACATGACTCCCCCGGCCGAGGGTAAACCGGCTTTGCTGACCCACCGTGAGGTGGAAACGGTATTTCATGAGTTTGGCCACTTGCTGCATCACTTGCTGGGCGAAGTGGAAATCAAATCGCTCAACGGGGTCAATGTGGCGTGGGACTTTGTCGAATTGCCCTCGCAGATCATGGAAAACTGGTGCTGGGAGCGGGAGAGTCTCGATTTGTTTGCGCGCCACCATGAGACAGGGGAAGCAATCCCGGAGGAACTTTTTGCCAAGATGATCGCGGCCAAAAACTTTCGTTCCGCCACGGCCACGATGCGTCAGGTGTCCTTTGCCAAGATGGATCTGCTGATGCACATTCGCACGCACGACATTCTCGCGACGGAGAGCATCGAGACCACGGTGCGGGCGGCGATCAAGGACTGCCTGGTCAGAACCGACCCGCCAACCCCCACCACCACACGTCGCTTCAATCACATTTTTTCGGATCCGGTCGGGTATGCCGCGGGTTACTATTCCTACAAATGGGCCGAGGTCCTGGATGCCGATGCGTTCACCCGCTTCCAAAAGGAAGGCATCTTCAATGCCGGAACGGGCGCCGACTTTGTCCGCAAGATCCTGAGCCGGGGCAACTCGGCAGATCCCATGCAGCTTTTCCGGGACTTCATGGGTCGTGAGCCCGACCTGCAGGCTTTGCTCATCCGCAGCGGACTCGCGGTCTGAGTCATTCCCCGGGGACCCAGATTTTCATCCTGTCTCAATACCGCTCCGAACCGGCTCCGCCGGTTTACCCTAAGCGTCCCATCCAACCTGGCTGGTCAATATTCCCCGAATTCTTTGACGGATTCGTAAAGGACGTGGAGATTTTCCATGTTGGTGCCGGGGAGCAGGTCGCCCGAGATCAGAGTGAGCCGGCCGCGACCCTTGAGCTTTGGTGTCAGCATCATTTTCACCGCCTGGCGCACATCATCGGGTTTGCCCAGGTTGACGATGCCATCGGAGATGGCGGCGATCATGTGCACCTCGTCACCGACTTCCTCCCGGATGCGCTCGAGGTCGAGGAGCGGGAAGGTGAGGGCATGCAGCGTATGCAGTTTGAAATGGCGATTGATGATGGGAAACAAGTGCTGACCGCGTCCGCAATGGTGGAAAAGTTGCGGCACGTGCAGTTTGTCCCGGTTCTTCTCCAACAGGATCGGCAGGATGAACTTCTCGAACATCGCCGGGGACAGCATGTCGGTCCCATGATCGGTGAGGGGGAAGGGCGCATGCCGATCTCTTGGTGCCGCCCAGCGTCGGGTTAACGCATCACTCCAGTCCGCGAGTTTCTGCAGGAACCGGTGCACGAAGGGCTCATTTTCATACATGTCGGACATGATCGCCTCGCCCCGCAGATCCAGCGCGAGGCTGAAAAATCCGCTGGTTCCCATGCCGTTTTGGATGTGGTCGACCTTTTTGCCGAGGAAGCTCAGCTTGTTTTCGTAATTCCCGACCAGATGCTCATGATAGCGACGGATGGTGCCGATCATGCCGCCACTTTCGATGCTTGGCAGCTCAAGGGCATCGCATTCCTCGACCGAGAGGTGGCGGGAGCTGTTGGCAATCACTGTCTCCTTGCGATACAGGAGTTCGCAACCGAATGCGCCCGGGGCCACGGCGGGCCACAAGTCCACGCCCGTGAACCAGCTCTCCTGTGGCGGGGCACCGAGGATCATGTCGTGCACCGGAAGCTCGCGTTTGCGGCGTGCGGACTCGAGCTGCACCTGGAGCATGAGGTCGGGATCGGTGTAATACGCGCGATAATCGAGCCCGATCTCGTCGGCATAGAAACCGTGTTGCCCCACCCATTCGCTGCATTTGAAAGGCACGCGCTTGGGCCGGCCCGCATTGAATGCGTCGATTATGGCGCGGGCCTGGAGGTTGTGGCGTTTGATCGCCGTTGACTGGGGATCAATGCTGAATGCGCTGCTAAGATTCATGGCAGTCTGCCGCGGACGGTGACAGGCCGTCGTCCCGGGGATCAATTTATTTTGGTGTCCGCAGACGAAAATCAGCCCGGAAATTCCACGTTTGCCCGGTCGGTTCACGGAATTTCCGGGTCACTCGCTTGCGCAGCGGTGTCTCTGGCGCGGCATGGCCTCCCATGCCAGGCAATAGGTTCCGCTCCCTGCACGCTTGAGCTATTCCCCCATCAGGAAATACGCCACGACACTGGCCACGTAGAAGGACAGGCCGATCACGAGCAGGCATATCTCCGTGAAAAAGAGGCGGGTCTTGCCATTGCGATAATGGACCACGCGGGTGAGCAGATCCAGGTCGTCCTTGCCTTGGAACTGCGTCACCCAGCGGATGCGCAGACTGCCACCCAGAATCAATAGCGTGGAGGCGAGGGTGGCGAGAATGCCTGCGATCATGGCCCCCCGGGCGAAGAGTCCGGACGCGGCGATCTTGGGACCGGAAAAGCCCGTGATGGTCAAGGTCAGGGTGGTGATGGTCAGCATCATCTGGGCCCGCGTCTGCAACACCGTGAATTGCTGCATCAATATCGCGGTGGCGCCTTTCAATCCGCCTTCACCCTGCACGCTCAGGAGCTGTTTTGCTTCTGCCGCGGGACTTTCATGCAGGTGGGGGGATAAATCTGGATTTGCCATTTACACGGTCACCATGGAGACGCATTTAGAACGTTTCCATTCCAATTATGATCATTGCAGACATTGCTAATATTCCTGGGCGCACCTTTCCGGCGCGTCGGTTCGGGCGCGGGTTGGTTGGCCAGGGCGGCCAACCCATAAAATCGGAAAACTTCTCCATGGGCTACGTGGTGCTGGAGCCGAACGGCGGCCAGGTGCCATGGCACAACCAAGAGCAGGAGGAGGTTTACATGATCCTGCAGGGCACCGGGGAAATGTGCGTGGATAACGAACGTCGGGAGATCACCGCCGGTCAGATGGTGTATATGCCGCCGACCAAGTTTCACCAATTGACCAATATCGGCGACACCCCCTTGCACATGATGTATTGCTACGTGCCGGGTGGCGATGTGGCGCACTGGCGCCAGGAGCTTGACGGGACCCTGCCGCGTGCGGGTGAGGGCGATGTCCCGCCGTTACCGGGCGGTGCCCAACCGCAGTGCACCAAAAAGGCGGATTAGTAAGTGACGTATAATAAACTGACGCGCTTTTGAGGTGGACGGTGCGCTCCGCGCGCGGAGCGCACGGCCCACCTGTCAGGCTATGGCGCGAGTCCCGTATGGTCGAATCAGGTCCGTCGAAACACGCTCGGTCGCTCGCCACTATGGCGGCGAAACCAGCGGGCGAAATAGTTGGGGTCCTCGAAACCGGCTTTGGCCGCGGCCTCCGCAATGGTCGGTTCCTCCCGCAGCGCCTTTTGGGCGGCAGCCAGGCGCAATTGATTGCGCATGGCCCGCAGTCCCAGTCCCGTTTCCTTTTTCAACCGGCGGGTGAGGTGGTCGGGGTGGTAACCGGTTTGCCGGGCC
>JAIPJW010000095.1 GCA_021734075.1 Cephaloticoccus sp. | reverse complement strand
CGCGAACGCAGTCGCCGCTACGGGTGTCCAACCGGCCGACCTGACCTGGCGGGCTGGTGTGGATGTGCTCTGCTTGGGGGGCACTAAAAACGGCATGAACACCACTGAGGCGGTCGTGTTTTTCAATCGGGAACTCGCGCGGGATTTTGCCTTCCGCGTCAAGCAGTCGGGTCAACTGGCCTCCAAGCAACGCTTCGCTTCCGCCCAATGGGTCGGCATGCTGGAGTCAGGTGCCTGGCTCCGCCATGCCGCCCATGCGAACGCCATGGCCCGGCGACTGGCCACGGCGCTGCGAACGTTGCCGGGGATCAAATTCATTGCGGAACCGGCGGCCAATGGGGTGTTCGTCGAGCTGCCCGCGGCCACAGTCGACGTGCTTTGGGCCCAGGGCTGGCACTTTCACCGATTCATCGGGAACCGCGGCTACCGTTTGATGTGCTCGTGGGCGACACCGCCGGATACCGTGGATCGCTTCGTTGCCGCGTTGCGCGCGACCCTGCCTCAGTCCTGAAAACAAAAAGCGCCTCCCCTCGGGGAGGCGCTGGAAAACTCAAACGATGTCGATCAGGTTATTTGGCCGCGGGCGTTGCCGGCGTGGGCATGATTTCGAGCACCTCGATTTCAAAAATCACCGAAGACGCCGGGGGAATGCCACCCGCACCTTCGTCACCAAAGGCCAATGACGGCGGGATGTAGAGTTTGATCTTACCTCCCTTATTGATCTTTTGCATGCCCTCGGCCCAACCGGGGATGGCTTCACTCAACGCAATGGTCAGGGGCTGACCCTGCTGTTCCGAGCTATCAAAGACCTGGCCATTGAGCAGCATGCCCGTGTAATTGATGGTCACACTGTCCGTCGCCTTGACGTTCGGGCCGGTGCCCGGTTTCAGGATTTCATAACACAAACCGTCCGGCAGGGAAACGATGCCGGGTCGATTCTTGAGGGAGTTGAAGAAGGTGACGGCCGCGGCCAGATTGCGCTGCTTGGACCGCTCGAGGGCGGCTTCCTGCCTTTGGCCGATGAATGCATCCATGGCCGGACCCACGGCACGGAGATCATGCGGGGGTTCCTTGCCGGCTGCGGCCAGGGACACGCCGCGGGCGAATGCCTCGATTTGCCCGGGCGTGAATTGCAGATCGGCAATCCCGATGCGCGCCATCACAAACCAGCCGAAGGTCTCGAGCAGCTCCGCATCGGTGAAGGTGGGCGCCGGTGCGGCGGCCAGCGTGGCCGGGGTTTTGGCCGCGGCATCAGCCGGGAGGTTCAATTTGACTTCCTGCGCAAGCAGGACCGTCGATACAGCCAGACTCAATAAGCCGGCCTTGAGGGGGAACATGAATTTCATGGGTGGTTGAGGAAGTGGATAAGAAACGGAAATGCGGTATTTGTGCCGCAAAGATTTTTGGATGTGCCAGTGCGTGCACCCAAATGCAACCCATTACTCCCCACTTGTGTCACCGGCCCTTTCCGCCATCCTGCGGCGCATCATGCAAACCGAGCAATTTTGGACCAGCCAGGACGGGCAGATCCTAAAACTTAAAAACAAGGATAAGGATACTTTGGCCCTGACGCTGGCGTTTTGGCCGCGCCATCCCGCCGAATTTGAGTTTCTCACCTCCCACCTGTCCCAATTGCGCTTCACGGAACGCAGCTCTCTCGCCCGGATCGGCATGGAAATGCGGCTGCAAGGTCCCCCAACCCTGGACGGTCATCGCGTGGTGCTGGAAGCCGAGGCCTACATCTTCGATCATAATTTCCCCAACACCCCGTTTTGGAAGAAATTGCTCCGTTTGGGCACCCCCGTCGGGCGCCTTTTTTATGCACCGGCCTCGGCCAAGCTTTCCAGCACCGAGATCTGGGCCGCCATCCAAGCCAATGAACTTAAGATGCCGGATACCATATCAATAGATTCAAGCGGGCGGGTGTTTTTCACCCCGCATTCCGTGAGCTATACCCTCAATCCACGACTGCAGAGAGTGAATTTCGAGCATATCACCAGTGGCTACGCCGGTCGCTCCTTCCTCGACAAAGTGCAGGTGCGCTGTGATGCATCGCCCCTGACCATCCCGCCGCAATCCGGCATCCTCACGAGCTGTTCGATGTATCTCAAGGAACACTTTGTGGTGCTCAATCCCGGCGAGGGTAATTTTGGTCTCCACACCAGTGCCGTGCTGCTAGATCCGATCAAGACCTTCGGCACCAACATCATGCTGGAGATCTACAACACAGGGGCACATCCGGTGGTTAACCCCATGGTGTCCGTCGAGGTGTTTCGGGCCCCACCCTATTCCGATCCGGAATTTAAAAAACTCACCAAAAAACGCCAGCGTCTGCTCGGCACGGCCCAGAGTCTTTTCAAATGCCTTGATGAATCTCCGGCCATTGAAGCCGGTGCCCCCACGCCCCGCACCAAGATCACCGTGCGCGGACAGAGTGCGACCATGGAAAATCGCACCGTTCTGGTCCGGGCCAACGACGAGGACTTGCGCAAACTGCTCAAGGGCGAGGCCTGCCCGCTCGGCAGCCACACCCTGATCCAGGCCCTCGACAACGCCCCACCCGATGCCGACACCCTGCTGGTGGATTATTTTCCGGATCTGCTGGAGCACATGGAACTGATCACGCGACTGGGCGACCTCAAGCTGCGACGGATCATCTTCCGTCAGGCTTCACGCACCCACGGCTATTTTCTATCCAGCAATGCGCATGCCCGCCTCGACACCTTCTACGCGATCGGGATCAAGGTTTATTGGTATGACGAGCTGACCAAGGAACTCTACCTCCACACCTACAAGCGTGATCACGGTTTCTTTGTGCGCGAGGAAACCGCGCGCAAGTTCCAGGAAAGCACCATCCTCGCCTTCTACGGCTCGGCTGTCGGTCTCGACCAGGCTGACACCGACCGGATCTCATCGCTCGTCGACAAACTTACCGGTTTCCTCGGCGGCAATCTCGGGGTGCTTACCGGCGGCGGTGGTGGCGTCATGCGCCTTGCCACCGACCAGGCCCGGGACAAGGGCGCCCTCACCGGGGCCTGCTTTCTCGAACTGGAGGCCCAACCGCCCGAACTTGGGGTGGATTTTTTCAACACGTTCCAGGAAAACTCCCGGCACTTCCGTCAAAAGTGGTTCGAGGCCGCTGATTTTTGCATCTTCAACGTCGGCGGGGTCGGGACCTTGGAAGAAATTGGCATCGAACTGTGCAATCTGAAACTGGGCATCCGCCCCCGGGTGCCCTATGTGTTTTTCAACGCCAAATTCTGGGGCAACCTGCGCAAGCAGGTTAGCCAGATGATCCGCGACAAACGGGCCCCGGCCTGGATGGCCGACTACATCCTCTTCACCGACGATCCGGATGAAGTCGTGAATTTCTACCGCCGGAAGCTGCAGGTGCTGTAGACCATGACGCATTCGGGTGCAGACTCGGCTTTACGCCGCGTGCTTCCGTGTTCATGCGTGTCGTGTGGTCAAGCCTCTTCCCTCCTCCGTTCTTGTTGTCGGTGCCGGTGGCCGTGAACATGCCCTCGTTCGTTCCCTCCTGGCCTCGTCGATTCAGCCCCGGGTCATCTGCGCCCCGGGCAATGCCGGGATTGCCGACATCGCCCCCTGCTTTCCAATTGCCGCCGATGACATCGCCGGTCTCGTCGCTCTGGCCAAGGGCGAACAGGTTGGGTTCGTAGTAATCGGCCCCGAAGGGCCTCTCGCCCTGGGACTTGCCAATCAACTGCATGCTGCGGGCATACCGGTCTACGGTCCCAAGGCGGATGGGGCCCAACTCGAGGCATCCAAGATCTTCACCAAGCAACTCCTGCTCAAATACGGCATCCCCACCGCACCGGCCGGTATTTATGACTCCATCGATCCGGCGCTGGCTTATGTGCGCGAACGCGGCGCCCCCATCGTGATCAAGGCCGACGGTCTCGCCGCGGGCAAGGGTGTTACCGTGGCCCAGACTCTCACTGAGGCGGAAACTGCAGTGCGCGAAATGCTTGGGGGCAAGTTTGGCTCCAGTAGCAGCCAGATCCTGATCGAGGACTGCCTCGTGGGAGAAGAAACCTCGATCCTCGTGGTCGTTTCCGGGCGCGACTACGTCATTCTGCCCACCTCGCAGGACCACAAACGCATCGGCGATGGCGACACCGGACCCAATACCGGCGGCATGGGCACCTACTCACCGGCCGAAGTCGTCACCCCGAAAATCCTCGCGCAAATCGAAAGCGAAATTGTCAAACCCTCGGTCGACGCCATCGCCGACGAAGGAATCGAATTTTGCGGCACCCTTTTCATAGGCATCATGCTGACCCCGAAGGGTCCCAGCGTAATCGAATACAACACCCGCTTCGGTGATCCTGAAACCCAGGTTGTGCTCCCCCGCCTCGAGACCGATCTCCTGACTTTGCTCTGGGCAGCCACCTGCGGCGAATTGGGCCACATCAAACTGGCGGTGAAACCAGACTATGCGCTCTGTGTGGTGGTCGCCGCTCAAGGTTACCCCGAGAGCTACCCCAAGGGTGATGTCATTTCGATTCCAATCCTGCCCGATCACGTTGCCGTCATCCATGCCGGCACGGCCCGGAATGCGACAGGCGATTTGGTCACCAATGGCGGCCGGGTGCTTGGGGTCACCGCCACCGGTCCCACCCTGGCCCAGGCCGCCGCCGCCGCCTATGCCGCCTGCGAGGCCATCCAGTGTCGCGGCAAATATTATCGCCGGGATATCGGCGCCCGGCAATTGCACCGCACATGAAAATATTCTTATTGGCCATCGGTCTGGTGGCATGGTTCACGCCCACTGGTCGGACCGAACCGATCGAACGCGATTTCGGCTTTGGTCTGACTTATTTTCGGATCGACCCCCTGGCAGCCGATCTGCCGCTCAAGCCCTTGCATGGCAGCTGTGTGTTGGATCTGCGCTATGTCACGGAAGTGCCCACATCCAGCCTGCAGCTGCATGCTTGGCTGAAAGATAATGCTTCGCTGCGTAACCCGGTATTCATTCTGTTCAATGCCCGGACCAGCCCGGTCTTGCTCCAACAACTTGCCCCGCGATCAGATACACCGGGTGTGCTGACCCTCGGTTCTGTTTCGGCGGGGTTCTCGCCCGACATTACCATTGCCGTCTCCGCGGAGGTCGAAGCTCGAGCCTACGCCGCCTTGTCCGCCACTCCTGACATCAGAACCCTGATTCAGGCGACACCCAGTAAAATCCGGCGGGATGAAGCAGCCATGCTCGTCGCGCAATCCATGGGCGAGCCCATGACCACCGAGCCTGAAACTGAACTGACTGATGAACTTGCAGCACCCGCACCAAATGCCCCGTTAATGGACCTCACATTGCAACGCGCGGTTCAGATCCACCGCGCCTGGTCCTTTTTGCATCCCCCTCATCCGTGATTACTGCGCCTTTGCGTTTTTGGGATTAACCTGTCCACTAAGTCTTTTTGCTGATGTCTGCTCCTGGCTCCATTCTGATCGTTTGCACCGCCAATATATGTCGCAGCCCCATGGGTGAAGGGTTGCTGCGTCACGCCTTGGCCGCCGAAGCCGAGCCCCTTTGTTCCCTTTCGGTCGTATCCGCCGGAGTTGCCGCCAGGGCGAATGAAACCGTTTCGGAAAACTCCGTGGTGGCATTGCGCAAGGTGGGCATCGATATCGCGGCCCACCTCAGCCAACCGGTGACCCAGGAAATGCTCGATGCAGCCCTGATCGTCCTTTGCATGACCGAAACCCACCGGGCCATGATCCAATTGCAGGCCGAGCCGCCGCCCAGGGAATTGCGGCTTTTCCGTGAATTCATGCCGGTGGCGGTGGACAAGGAAGTCCCGGATCCCTTTGGGGGCCCGCTTAAGCTTTACGAGATGTGTCGGGATGAGCTGGTCGAAGCCATTCCCTCGATCATCACCCACCTTAAGACACTGGTGACGGAGAAAAACTGAGGAAAAACTTTGCCTCTCAGGGGCTTTGCGCCTGCTTTCTGGGCATCACCATGCTCAACGCCTCGCCCCTCAAAACCCTTGATCCGGAAATTTACGCCGCCATCGCGGCTGAGCTCGCCCGCCAGCAAAGCCATATTGAACTGATAGCGTCGGAAAACTTCACCTACCCGGCGGTCATGGAGGCACAGAGTAGCGTGCTGACCAATAAATACGCCGAGGGTTATCCCACCAAGCGTTGGTATGGCGGCTGTGAACATGTCGATCACGTGGAGCAACTGGCGATTGATCGAGCCAAACAACTCTTCGGGGCCGACCACGCCAATGTGCAACCCCACTCGGGCTCCCAAGCCAATTTCGCGGTTTACACCTCCGTGCTTCAGCCCGGGGACAAAATCCTGGGTATGAATCTCAGCCATGGAGGCCATCTCACCCACGGCAATCCCGCCAATTTTTCCGGCAAGCTTTACCAGTTTGTGCAATACGGGGTCCGCGAGGACACCGGTTTGATCGATTATGATGAACTCGCGGCCGTCGCCGTGCGCGAGCAACCCAAGATGATCACGGTCGGTGCCAGTGCCTATTCGCGCATCATCGACTTCGCCCGCATGGGCGAAATCGCCCGCAGCGTGGGTGCTTATCTTTTTGCCGATATTGCGCACATCGCCGGTCTTGTGGCCTCGGGGCATCACCCCTCGCCGGTGGGTCATGCCGACTTCGTTACCACGACCACCCACAAAACCCTGCGGGGACCCCGTGGCGGCCTCATTCTTTGCAAGGCCGAGCATGCCAAAGTGATTGATTCAGCCGTTTTCCCCGGCTCGCAAGGCGGTCCGCTGGAGCACGTCATCGCGGCCAAGGCCGTGTGCTTTGGGGAATGCCTCAAACCCGAATTCAAGGCCTACTCCGGCCAGATCATCAAGAACTCCCACGCGCTGGCGTCAGCGATGATCAGTCACGGCTACAAGATCATCTCCGATGGCACGGACAACCACCTGATGTTGATTGATCTGCGGGCCAAATTCCCTGATCTGACCGGCAAGGTCGCCCAAGCCACGCTCGATCTGGCCAATATTACCTGCAATAAAAACACCGTGCCTTTCGAGACGCGTTCACCCTTTCAGGCCTCGGGGATCCGCCTCGGCACCCCCGCCGTGACCACGCGCGGAATGCTGGAAACCGACATGGCCGAGATCGCTTCATGCATCGATGCCGTGCTCGGTGCCATCGGCACCCCCGAACTTGATGCCGTGATCGCGGCCACCAAGGTTCGCGTGCAAGCCCTGACCGGGCGCTTCCCCCTCCCCTACCAGATGTAAAGGTGTGCTTCACTCCCGGCGGGGAGGCACGTTAACGAATTATCGGCGGTCATTTGCTTCGTTGGGCCTATCGGTTGATGATTGCCGACCCTCTGGCCTGTGTCATACTGACAGGCCCAGATGAGCCCAACCCCGCGACCCTTTTTTCTGCGCCGGCGCAACATAGTCCTGGGCATCGCCACCTTTGGCTCACTGCTGTCACTCTATGGTTACCATTGGATGGTGACGACGGAAAATGCCCGGATTGAGGCGGAATTTGACCGCCGCGCCGCGCTCAGCCGTAACGTCACCCAACAGGTGATTGATGAATTTGGCGCCCGGGTCTTTGGCCTGCGTCATCTGTTCATCGCTTCAGACCAGGTCACACGGGCCGAGTTCGCCATCGCCGCTCAGGATATACTGGATCACCATCCGGGCTTTGCCGCCTTGGAATGGGTTCCGGTGGTCCCGGAAGCCGAACGCACCCGCTTCGAAGCGCAAGTTTCCCGTGAACTCGGCCAGCCCTTTGCGATCGTCACCAAGGACTCTGACGGGCGAATGATCGCCGCGCCGGCCGCATCCGAGCACCTGCCGATTCTATATGTTGAACCTTTGGCCGGCAATGAACCCGCCTTGGGTTATGACCTCGCATTTGGCCCCACCATTGATGCCCTTGGCCGGGCCCGGGCCACCGGCAAAATGGCCAGCAGTCGACGGATAAGACTGGTGCAGGAAACCAACGCCGACCGGCAGGGAGTGATTTTCATCTGGCCGGTTTTTAGCAAAAACAATGCCGGCCAGGCCCGGCTCCTGGGCTATGTGCAAGGCGTCGTCCGGATCTCGGAAATTTTTGGCGAGATATACCGGATGCGAAACTTCAAAAGCCTCGATGCCCTGTATCTCGACCCGGAGGAACAGGATCCCGCGAACCGTGTGGTGCATTACCTTAGTGGAGAGGGTCAGGCAAACGTCGATCCGTCCTCAAACGAAGCCGCTTTTCGGGCGGGAACCTTCCGCGAGAACTCCCTGAAGATCGGCAATCATTATTGGAAGGTGCTCTACCGCCCCAGCCCGGGATGGCTTGATACGCAATACCGGCAATATCCCATCTTCCGGCTGCTGGGAGGTCTGGTCATGACCGCATTATTGTGCGGTCTTATTCATGCCCTGGGTCGCCGCACCGAAAGCATCGAGCAGGAAGTCGAAGAGCGCACGTCCGAGCTCACCGAAAGTCGCCGCCAGCTGGAGGGGCTCATGCAGAATCTCCCCGGCATGGCCATTCGGACACCCCACAGTCCTCCGGGAGCCGCGTCATTTATCAGTGAGGGGGCTCACGCATTGACCGGCTACACAGCCAGGGAACTGATGGCCAGCCAACCCAATTTCCGTGATGTCATTCATCCGGAAGACCTGCCCATGGTGCGAACGCAGTCCCGGGAAGCTTTGACGGAAAAAAGGAGCTTTGAGTTTGAATATCGTATTCGCACCCGCAGTGGTGGGCAAAAATGGGTGTTGTCCCGCGGCCATGGGGTTTACGCGGAGGATGGCAGCCTGCAGTTCACTGAAGGTCTCATCATCGACATCACGGCGCAGAAGCGGGCGGAAGCTGAAAAGATTTCGATCGAGCGGCGCATGCAGGAACATCAAAAACTGGAAAGCCTGGCGGTGCTGGCCGGCGGGGTGGCGCACGACTTCAACAATCTGTTAACCACAATTCTGGGCAATGCGGGGATCATCCGGATGAAATTGCCGGCAGAAACGCCGGTGGCCGGTTATCTGGCGAATATCGAAACGGCGTCCCGACACGCGGCGGCGCTCTGCCGGCAGATGCTGATCTATGCCGGCAAAGGAGAATTAACCCAGGAACCCGTGGACTTGGGCGAGCTCGTCTCTAGTGTGCATTCCCTGCTCCAAACCTCAGTCGCCGCGGGGATCAAGCTGCAAATTGAGGGGGAAGACAACCTGCCCAAGACCTTGGGAGATCCCACGCAACTGCGCCAGATTTTGCTGAATCTGGTGATCAATGCATCCGAAGCCATGGGGGGAAAATCGGGTGAAATCACCATCACCACGAGTCATCGGTCGGTGGACCAGTCCAAGTTGGAGAAGTGTGTTACGGGTCGTGAATTGCCGGCCGGTCGATACGTGACCCTGACGGTGCAGGACCAGGGATCGGGCATGCCCGCCGAAATGATCGAGCGGATCTTTGATCCCTTCTACAGCACCAAGTTCGTGGGCCGGGGCCTCGGGTTGGCGGCGGTGCTGGGGATCGTGCGCAGCCATCATGGTGCGCTGCATGTCAGCAGCCAATCGGGGCATGGCACATGTTTCGAACTGATCCTGCAGCCGGTCACGGCAACCGCCCCTTTGGAAATTCCTGGCCCGACTGCCGCCGCAACCAAGCCCGGCGCCCTGGTGGTGGATGACGATGAACCGGTGCTGGCCGTCACCGCCGAACTGATGCGCTCGTTGGGTTACGAGGTCAGCACGGCCACGAATGGCAAAGCAGCCATTGATCTTTTCGTGCGAAGCCCGGCCCGTTACCAGGTCGTGTTGCTCGACTGTGTCATGCCGGGGTTGAACGGCACGGAAACCATGAAACGGCTATGCGCCATTAAACCGGATTTGCTCGTGCTCATGATGAGCGGTCAGACCATAACGGCCCCGGCGCTCGGGGAACGACAGGGCTTCCTCGCCAAGCCTTTCAACCGGACCGAACTGAACCAAGCGCTGCAACTCCTGCAACAATCCTGATTCGCCGGGTGCTGGGTTTCATCGGGTTTTTAAGTTTGTGCCTTGGCGTTCGGAGCCGAACTGCTTTGCTCAGCCTCTCACCGTGTCCCTCTCCTCCCCTTCCCAGTCACCCAACGAACGACCACTTTCCCTGGGGGTAATCTTCCTGACGATCTTCATCGATCTGCTCGGGTTCACGATCATTTTCCCCCTGTTCCCGGCGCTGTTGGATCATTATCTGACGGTGGAAGGTGACGCCGGGGCCCTCGGCTGGCTCCTGCACCAGATCGATCATTTTGCAGTCCTCGCCGGATCACACAGCAACTACCGCGCAGTGCTGTTTGGCGGGGCCCTGGGTTCACTTTATGCCTTTCTCCAATTTTTCTTCGCTCCGATTTGGGGCGGCTTGTCAGACCGGATCGGACGACGCCGGGTGCTGTTGATCACCGTCACCGGCACGACCTTGAGCTATGTGCTGTGGTTCTTCAGTGGTTCCTTCTTGTTGTTCATCGTGGCCCGCCTGATCGGCGGGGCCTTTGCCGGCAATCTCTCGGTCGCCACCGCTGCAGTGGCTGACGTCACCTCGCGGGAAAATCGGGCCAAGGGGATGGGCATTATCGGCGTCGCTTTTGGTTTGGGGTTTCTCTTCGGCCCGGCGCTCGGGAGTATCGCGTCTTTCCATGATCTGAGCAGTGGTCATCCCGACCTGATCAAATTGGGGGTTAATCCCTTTTCCCTGCCGGCGTTGATTTCCTTTGCCTTCAGTTTGATCAACCTGATCTGGGTCTGGTTGCGTTTTCGGGAAACACTCCACGCCGACGACCGGGATCAGAGTGAGGTCGTTCGGATCCGGCATCCCCTCCATGAATTGATGAATGCCGAGGCCGGCCCGGCCCGGCGGACCAACTGGCTCTACTTCATCTTCACCCTGTCGTTCAGCGGCATGGAATTCTCCCTGCCCTTCCTCGCGGCCGAGCGCTTCGACTATCGTCCGACAGAAATGTATAAGATCTTTGTCTTTCTCGGCATTGTGCTGATCCTCACCCAGGGGGGTATTGTGCGCCGGGCCGTGCCGCGTTTCGGGGAAAAACTGGTGCTCCTGGTGGGTTTGCTCTGCGTTTGCCTCGGCACCGCCTTGGTGGGTCTGGCCGCCTCCAGTGCCCTGCTCTATGTCGGCTTGGGGGCGATTGGCGTCGGAGTCGGTTTGACCAATCCCACGGTCTCATCCCTCGTTTCGCTGTATAGCCCTTCGACCCATCAGGGCCGCATGTTGGGGATTTTCCGCTCGCTCGGCTCACTCGCCCGCGGCATCGGCCCACTGGTGGCATGTTTTATGTATTGGTGGTTGGGTGGCACCATTACCTATCTTGCGGCCGCGGTCGTTGTGCTGGCCCCCTGGGTGATGGCCCTGCCCTTGCCGAAGCCGACAAAATGATCCGCCCACGTCTTGTTCCGCTATTGCTTGCGGTGTGCTTTGCCCTTTGGGCGGGCGGATGCAAAACCCTGCATCGCGAGCCGCCGCGACCAGGACGCACGACCTTGTCGTCTCCACTCGTGGTTCTGCCGGCCGTTACCGTGGGCAATTACCTGATCGTGGAAACCAAATGGGATCGATTTGGCCCTTATCGCTTCCTCATCGATACGGGATCCTCGGTCACTCACGTTTCGCCGGAATTAGCCGCCCGTTATCCGGCCAGGAACTCCCCGCCGGAATCCATCCCGCAAGTCCGCGTCAAATCCGCCACCGGTGAGACCACGGTGCTGCCTTCCACCACGTTGAGCAAAATTGACTTGGGGGGAGCACGATTCGAACAGGTCAAGGTGTTGATTTACGACTGCGCTCAACTGTCCGCGCACCTCGGCATCAAAATCGACGGAATCCTCGGTTTTCCGCTCTTTCGGGAAACGCTCCTCACCTTGGACTACCCCCAATCCCGGCTGATTCTCTCGCCTTGGAATCCCACCACTTTGGTGCCCGGCACTCCGATTCCGTTTAACAACACCCACCGCACACCGCTGATTCCCATCAGGATTGGGAGTCAGGAAATCGTCGCACTTATCGACAGCGGCAGTGATGCCGGCCTCCATCTCAACCCCAAGGGCCTCATCGTTGATTTCGAATCCCCGCCCCGTCCCACCGTGCTCGTTGGCACCTTGACCGGGGATCACTTCCAGGAAGTTGCCCGGATCCGGGAATCCCTGACCATCGGCGAGTATACCCTGCCCAAACCCATGACCTATCTGACCGACGGGCTTTCGAGTTTGGGCGGGGAATTGCTCAAGCATTTCAGCCTGACCTTTGATCAGGAACGCAATCGGGTGACATTCTACCGTGAATTGCGCGGGCCGTTGAGCACCCCGGCAAAACGTAGCACGGGTCTGAGATTCAGCAAGACCCCGGCTTACTGGCGGGTGGCCAGTGTGGTGCCCGATTCGCCCGCCAGCACGGCCGGCGTGCAAAGCGGTGACCTGATCAGTCGCATCAATGGGGAACCGATACTCGCTTGGGACCTGCGGCGCTTCGAACAGCTGGTCGCGGGTGCCGACAAAATAAATTTCACCTTCCTGCACGGCACCGAGGAAAAACCTCTGACCCTGCCGGTCTTCGACCTGGTCCCCTGATCACGAGGTTCGCCGCAGACGGAAAACCCCGGCCCCGTCATGCCCGGTTTCCCAAGGGTAACTTTGCACCGCTTGCTCCAACTTGAAAGGTCCACCAGCCCGGCTGTCGAAAAAGGCCTTGATGACTTTTTCGTTCTCCTCGGCATCGATACTGCAGGTTGAATAAACCAACCGACCACCCGGGGCCACGAAGCGCGTGGCCGCGTGGAGCAAAGCCAACTGTTGTTTGGCGTGTTTGCGAAAATCCCCGTCCTGCAGACGCCATTTCACATCAATGCGGTGCCGCATCACCCCGGTGTTGCTGCACGGCACGTCCAACACCACCGCCGGATAAGAGACCGGCAGCTTGTGCTCCTTGAGCACCTCACTGAAGCCTTCCAGCAAATCCGCCTGGACCAGCGCCACCTCAACCCCGGTGATCCTGGCCAGATTCTGTTTCAACCGATCGATGCGTGGCCCGGGTAGATCCAGCGCCACAATCTGCCCGCCCGGGGCTTTGGCCACCATGGTATCGGCAATCAGCAGGCTTTTACCCCCTGGTGCCGCACAAAGATCCAGCACCGCTTCACCGGGCTGGGGATCAAGAATTTCGATGGCCAGCCGGGTGGCCGGGTCCTGCAGATAAACCTGACCGGCCTTGAGCAGTGGCTCCACTTCGGACCATCGGCCCGGGCCAAGCTCATAAAAACCGGGCCATTCCGTGGCCTGCAGAAATTCCGGGACCGGCACCTTGGCATTGCGCCAACGCAGGCAGGCATGTGCCGGTTTTTGGTTCCATTCCAACAACTTACGGGTGATTTCCGCCCCAAATTGGGTCAACCAACGCCGCACCATCCACTCGGGATGAGAGAAATATGCCGCCAGCACCTCGGGCGCGGCCAGTTTGGGCGGGGCGACCTCAGCCATGAGTGGGGCCAGTTTCCGCACCACAGCATTGACCAACCGTGCCTCAGCCGGGCTGGCCAGAGTCTTGGTCCGCTCCACGGCATGGTGCACGATTTTGGCCACCATACCCTCTTCC
>JAIPJW010000003.1 GCA_021734075.1 Cephaloticoccus sp. | reverse complement strand
GGTTGAACCAGGCGGTTTTTTGTCTGAATGGCGGGGTTGTTTACCCCTGACCGCGAGGTCATTGTTCCCCTACCCCTCCCATGAAAAACAATCTGCTCGTGCCTGCCCTGGCTGCTTTGGCCATGTTTGTTTTCGGCGCCATCTTCTGGATGAGCCCCTTACCTACAAGGTATTGTCCACCACGGCTGATGACCGCGTCACCCTGGCCGCGCTCGACGCCGTGTTTCCGGCCACCGGCATGTATATCGTGCCCGGTCCACATCTCGACCCCGCCGTGGCCGCCGAACTTTACCAAGCCGGTCCCAGCGCCACGGTCCACTTCATCAAGGAGGGATTCGACATGATGGATCCCTCGGTTTTCGCCAAGGGTTACCTGCATTACTTCGTCGTGGCGTTGTTGCTGGGTGTGCTGCTGCGCAAATCCGCGGCGTCCTTCAAGGGCTACTCCTGTGTCGTCAAGCTCAGCACCTTCATCGGCCTGACCGGATCGCTGCTGCTCGGACTCAGTGAACCCATCTGGTGGCACCATAGCTGGAGCTGGTCACTTTTCAACCTGCTCTACGGCACCTTGACGTTTACCGTGGCCGGCCTCGTGTTTGGCAAATTCATCAAACCGGCAGCAGCCAATTGATTCCGTCCAGTCGCCTGACCCCGGGGCAGGCTGACCCACATCCCGGGGATGTCGGTTTATTCGCAGGTTGCAGGGAATCGAAATTCCCGCTCGCTTTCCATGAGCACATGACAATTCGCGCTCCCCACCTCCTGGCCACACTCGTGGTGTTTTGTCTGGGCTCGGCGCTGATCGCACAGGAATCCGGCGACCCGCAGGATGAATCGGCGCCCAAGCGGCACCGGGCCGTGTCCAGCGGCGTGGCCGCAGCCCTCGCGGCGGGCAGGCCCAAATACGATCCCCCCAAGCCGGTGGAGAAAAAACCCGAGGAAGACGGGGTGGACATGCGGGAGATCGACAAGCCGCGCAACCAGATCATCCGGTTGCCTGAGTATGTCGTGCGCGAAGCCAAGCCACCGGTTTTTCGCGAGCGCGACATTTACTCGACCGCTGGCTTGGCCGAACTCGCCAAGAAACGCTACCTCTCCCAGGCCGTGCAGGCCCTCAATCGTTATACCATTCCCCTGTTCGGCATGAGTGCGGAAGCCTATGCGTTGATGCTTTATCAGGAGGATGAACGTTTGAAAAACATCTCCGATTTGAATCAATCGGCGGACGACATCAGTCTGGTCAATCCGGCGAATGCCAAGGAGGTCAGGCGGGCGACCCAGGACACGTATGGTCGTGGGTTTGATTACACCTACCGCAAGAAGGACTGAGTTTCGGCTTCGATCAGTAGGCGCCGCATTCGGCCACAAGTTCGGTCACCCGGCGCAATCGTGCTTCCGATGCGTCCGGCGGAACCTGGTCAGCCACGCCCAGGACATACCGGGGGGTGGTGCGCATGACCGCCAGCACGGATCGGGTCAGGCGCTCGAATTCCGCATCACTGACCGTCGGTGAAAAATAGGCCCCCGGCAACCCGCCCCAGAAGAGGGTCTTCGTCTCTCCGCAAAATGACGCCCATTCCTCCACGGCCAGATCGCCGACCGGTGCGGGGGTCATGCTCTCGATAAAATCAAAGCCCACCGAACATTCCTGCCGGATCAATCCCCGCAGCGTGCCATCCAGGTGCATGCAGGAAAACTTGCCCGCCGCCCGGATGCGGGTCGTCCATTTCTCCTGGTAAGGGCGCATGAATTTCTCGAACAGCCGGGGTCCGACACTTTCGGACGAAAGATTCTCGGGGATCATCAGGATTTCCGCCGGTCCGGCCAGGGCCAGCGCGGCAGCCGCGTCGTGGGATTGCTCCACCACCGCCAGGGTCTCGGCCAAGAGTTCCGGCGCGTCTTCCAACATATCCACCGTCGTGATGATCCCCGCATCCAGGGCGACGATTTGCATGAACGGGCTCTTCGGCAGGTAGGCCAAATGCAACCCGCAGTTGCCGATCAATGGACCGCGTTCCAGACCGAAGGCATGGTCCGGTTCGTAACGGGTGTGGGCATGCAAATACTGGTAGGCCGGCAGATCCGCGGCGCTTTTGAGCAGATGCTCCACCGGTGCCTCCGTGAATGATTCCGGCAGCCAGGTCCATCGATCGCGCAATGTGCCGTGCGGAGTGTCGATTTGCCGGAGGCGGCTGTGCCCTTCCCGCCACTCGTGCACCCGACATTCCTCAATGACGGCGCGAAAGGGAAAATAACCCTGCAGGTAAAAGCCCACCCCCAAGTCGCGGTGCCAGTCCAGATAGGCGGCACTTTGTTTGAAATCTTTCGGCCGCTCACCCCGGCCGATCAGGCCGCTCGCCAGGTAATCCAAATCACCAAACCAAGGAACTTGGTCGGGTTGCCGGCCTTGCAATAGCGCGAGAGCGCGTTCGCGGGGTGACATGGTGAAGACCACCGGATACCTGATTACAGCGGGGTTGGCAACCACCGGTTGACCCGGACTCAATCTCCCAGCAATTCACGCGCAATCGCCGCCCATTCCTCGGACAAGGGACAATCCCTCATGGGCCGTCCGGCCCGCGCATACCAATAGGCCGCATTGCCGGGATCCTCCTCCTTGCGATGCAGATAGGCGTGGACCCAGGCCGCCGCTGGCGAATTGTCATCCTGCACACAGCGATGCGCCCGGTCCCACTCTCCCCGCCCATCATGCCAAAGCCCCTGAAGGGCGGAACTGAGACCGGCGGGCAAGGTCGATTCCTGCAATGAAGCCTGAAATTCCGTAAATGACATTTGCACCAGTCTACCCTCCCGCCTTCTAGTGGCAATCCTCCTGTCCGCATGTCCAACGCCGAACTCATCATTCTTCGCGAATTAACCGCCCATGCGCCCGATTATGTTTCCGGACAGGCGTTGGCCAACAAACTGGGCCTGAGCCGTGTGGCCATCTGGCAACACATGGAAAAATTGCGTGGCCAAGGCTTCGAATTTGAAGCCTTGCGCGCCCGGGGTTATCGACTGATCAAGCAACCTGACGGCCTGCACGCCACCTATATCGAGGCCTTGCTGAAATCCCGGAAACGCGATTTCTCCCTGACCGTGCTCGACACGGTGGACAGCACCAACGACGAAGCCGCCCGTCAGCTCGCGGCCGGTCGCGCCGATCCCTTTGTCGTGCTGGCCCGGGAGCAGACCCAGGGCCGGGGCCGATTCGGTCGGGTCTGGCAAAGCGACCATCACACCAACCTTTATGCGAGCTTTGCCTTTCGCCCGCATATCTCACCCCAGCGCATGCCCATGTTCACCCTGTGGATGGGCGTCAATATCTGTGAATTGATCACCAATTTTTGTGCCGTGCACGCGGGACTGAAGTGGCCCAACGACATCGTGTTCGACGGTCTGAAAGCCGGCGGCATGCTCACCGAGGCACGCATTGATGCCGATCAGATGCGCGATCTGGTTTTTGGCCTGGGTCTCAACGTCAACCAACCCGCGGGGGCCTGGTCCCACGATTTGAACCGCCGCGCCACCTCGCTGGCGGCGCAAACCGGCAAGACCATGGATCTGAACCATTTTGCCGCCGCCTTGATTGGCCGGGTTTTTCTCGCCTACCACCAGTTTATCGAGGGCGAATACGCCTCGAAACTGGCGGACACCTGGAACCACTACGACGTCCTGCGCGGACGCAAGGTTGTCGTGCTCAACGGCACCCAACGCATTGAAGGCACGGCGGCGGGCATCGACAACACCGGTTCCCTGCTGCTGCGCGACGGTCACGGTCGTGCGCAACGATTTTCCGCCGGCGAAGTCACCTTGGAGAAAGTAGGTTGAGCTTCCCGGCATCGCCTCCATTATCACCTCACCGTATGTCCGCTGCCGAACCCGCCATTGAAGTCACCGAGCTGGTTAAATCCTACGCCGGGATGACCGCGGTAAACGGCATCAGCTTCACCCTGCCGCGCGGCGAGATCATGGGATTTCTCGGGCCCAATGGAGCCGGCAAATCCACCACCATGCGCATCCTCACGGGCTATCTCCCGGCCACATCCGGCCGGGTGAAAATCTGCGGGGTTCCGGTTGCCTCGCATCCCGATGCCGTGAAAAGGTTCATCGGCTATATGCCGGAAAACAATCCCTTGCCCGAGGATATGCGGGTATCGGAATACCTTTATTTTCGCGGCCGGTTGAAGGAGATTTCCCGGGCCAAACTCGGGCCCCGCATCGACGAGGTGCTGGAACTCTGCGACCTCAAGCGCGTGCGCCACAAAATCATTGGCAAACTGTCCAAGGGATTCCGGCAACGGGTGGGCATTGCCGAGGCAATCCTCGCGGAGCCGCCGGTCATCATCATGGACGAGCCGACCATCGGGTTGGATCCCCACCAGATCCTCATCGTGCGCGATCTCATCGCCAGCCTGCGTGGGCGCATGTCGGTGATCATATCCAGCCACATCCTGCCGGAGATTGAAATGACCTGTGATCAGGTCCTCATTATCAACCAGGGCCGCATCGTCGCCCAAGGCACGCCGGGCGCACTGCGCCGCGAGGTGCTGGGCCACTCCAGTTACCAATTGGAAATGGCCGGCGATCCGGGCAAACTGGCCGAGACCCTGAACAGCGTTGCGGCCAGCCTGCAGATTGCCGAAACCAGTGAGCCTGATGCCGGCGGCTTCCGCCAATTTACCCTGACCACCGACCGCAATGACGATCTGGGCGAAACCCTGCTGCAATCCCTGACCGCGGCAGGTTTCCGGGTGCGGGCCTTGAGCCGGGCCCAACCTACCCTGGAGGATGTCTTTTTGGCCGCCACCCGGCGGAGTTGGGATGTGAAGTCGGAGGACCTGAAGAAAGCCTGATCCCATGCGCCACTTTCTCACCATCCTGAGTCACGAAGTTCGGATGTTGCTCGTCAACCCGAGCACCTACATTGCCGCCACCCTGTTTCTGGCCGTGATGGGATTTTTCTTCACCGGCATTCTGCAGGATTACAGCAAGGCCGCCCAGGAAGTTTCTCCGGCCGAGATCTTCTTTCAGATTTTCTGGTTTCCCGTCCTGTTCATGGTGCCGTTGCTGACGATGCGCTGTCTGGCCGAGGAACGCCGGCTTGGCACGATCGAGACGCTCCTGACCACCCCCGTGACCACCACCGAAGTGGTGTTGGGAAAATATTCCGCCGCCTATCTGCTCTACTTGATGCTCTGGGGTTCAACCGGGGGGTTCTTCTACATCCTGAACCGCTTCGCCGGTGATGTTCGCTTCATGGATCCCGGCCCTCTGATCGGCGGCTACCTGTTCATTGCCATCTCCGGCTTGCTGTTCATCGCGATCGGCGTATTCGCCAGCTCACTGTCGCGCAACCAGGCCGTCGCGGGTATCATGAGCTTCACCATGCTGTTTGCCCTCATTTTTGGCTTTGGCTTTCTCAATGGCGCATCCTGGCTCGATCGGGACGTGCTGCATCCGATGCGGGAAATCATCAACTATGCGCAAATCATCGAACACCGGGAAGACTTCACCCGTGGCGTGATCGATACCCGGCAGTTGCTCTTCTATTTGAGCGGCACCGTGCTCAGCCTGATCTTCAGCATTCTGAGCGTGGAAGCCAAGCTCCTGCACAACTAAGCCATGTTCTCACCCGACAGCTTTCGCACCGCCCGTTGGATTCGCACGATCAACCTTGTGCTGCAGGCCGTGTTGTTTCTGACCCTCTTCAGTGGACTGAATTACCTGTCCCGCAACCACTCCTGGCGCTTTGACCTCACGGCCCGTCAGCGTTATTCGCTGTCGCCGGAAACCAAATCCTACCTGCTGAACCTGCAACGCCCCGTGCAGATCGTCGCCACCTTCACCGGCGATTCCGAAAACGCGACGGCGGCCCAGGCCTATCGTGATCTGAGCGGCCTGCTGCGGGAATACAGCTACATCGCGGAAAACAACCCCTCCGGCAAAATTGGCGTCAAGTTCATCGATGTTTACCAGCAACGCCGCGAGGCCGACCAACTCGGCATCGATGAGCCCAATGTCATTCTGCTGATTTGCGGCGACCAGCGGCAGCGTCTCCTGATCAGCGATCTCTATGTCGCGAAGGATCAGCACGAATTCAAGGAGTTCCGCGGCGAGCAGGCCATCACCGCCGCCATCCTGAGTGTCTCCAATCCCAGTCGGAAAAAAATCTACTTTCTCACGGGTCACGGCGAGCTGCGCACCGACGATGTTGATCCCACCCGCGGCTTGTCCGCCCTGAGCGCCGAGCTGAAGATGCGGAATTACGATATCGAATATCTCCAGCTCAGCACCGCGCGCACCGTGCCGGCGGATGCCGACCTGGTCATCGCCGCCGCCCCGCAGGGCCGCTACGACTCCTTCGAACAGGAACAGCTCCGCGAGTATCTGAACAAACGCGAGGGGCGCCTGATCTTGATGTTGTCCCCGGGCGTCCCCCACGGGTTGGACGATCTGCTTTATGACTGGGGAGTGATGGTGGACGATGTGGTGATTTACGACACGGATCCCAACAGTTTTGCCGACAACGGCGACCTCATCATCCGGAACCTGGCACCCCATCCGATCACGCAGACCTTGATTGACTAC
This sequence comes from Cephaloticoccus sp., assembly GCA_021734075.1. GTDB lineage: Bacteria > Verrucomicrobiota > Verrucomicrobiia > Opitutales > Opitutaceae > Cephaloticoccus. The sequence continues at coordinate 63,839 of JAIPJW010000003.1, read as the reverse complement.
AAGATACCGCTGCGGCTCGGACTTTGCCGCAGCGTGCGACCGGATCCCGGTCGTTCCAGGGGGAGCGGACTGGATGTGGTCACCCTGGCCGCGACTTCGACCACCGCGTGGGGCGAGGTGAGCTACCGTCAACGGCAGATGCCCGAATACAACCGGGGGGTGGACCTCAAGGGACTGCCCAACATGCCGCCGGCCAACCGGCTCGGGGTCGTCGTGGCATCGGAACGGGTGCAGGTGCGCAACAATCTCCCCTTCAGTGTGCGCACCGGCCAGCTGGTGGTCATCGGCACCGATGATATCGTGGCCAATTACCGCATCGCCAGTCCCGGCAACCAGAATCTATTCCTCAATGCCGTCAACTGGGCGATCGACCGGGACATCCAACTCAACATCCCCACCCGCCCGATCGAACGTTTCCAACTTTCCCTCAGTCAGGCGGAACTTATGAATCTCCGCTACAGTCTTGTCTTTGCCCTGCCGATTGCAGCGGCCCTGCTCGGACTCTTTGTCTACTGGTCACGTCGCAACTAGCTCCCACCTGTCATGCGCACCAAAGTCACCCTCATCCTCGTTTTCCTCAACGTCGCGCTGTTCTTCTTTATCTTCAAGTTCGAGCGCGGCTGGCGCACCGAGCAAGCCTCCCTCGAAGCCCGGCGCCGGGTGTTGGGCGCGGAAACCGCCGACATCCGTTCCCTCAAGATCTACGGACCCAACGTCACGACCATCAGTCTCGCCCGCCAGGGGGACAACTGGTCCCTGCTGGAGCCCATTGAGTGGCCGGCCAATCCGCACGCCGTCAGCCGCATCATCAACGAGCTGCAATACCTGGAGCATGAGACCAGCTTCAGCGTCGCCGATCTCAAGAAGAACAACCAGTCGTTGGCCGATTACGGCCTCGAGCGACCGCGCCTGATCATCACCTTCACTTCCGGCCGTCATGCCGGCGGCGGCGAACAAGCTCCCGACGAACCGACCACCTTGAAGATCGGTGATGAAACCAAGGTTGGCAACCGGCTCTACGTGCTCTCGCCCGACGGCAGCCGGGTGCATGTCGTAAACCTCAGCCTGGCGCGCAGCCTCGCGCTGCCGATCGAGGACCTGCGCGCTGACACGGTCTTTTCCATCCCAGTCTTTGAGGCCCGTTCCCTCAACCTGCAGAACGCCGCCAATCTGCGGGTGCGGGTCCGTCGGGAAGGCAATCGCTGGGCCTTCGAGGCCCCCATTATTGCCCGGGCCAGCAAGCCGGCCGTGGAACTCACCATCAATGCCCTCAACGCGCTGCGGGTGCGGAATTTTATCTCCAATGGCACCGCGGACATCAATCCGGCCACCAATTCAACCCTGCGCATAACCATCGAGGGCAACAACCGGCGGGAGACCCTGATCCTTGGCAGCGAAATCGGCAACACCGCCATCCCCGAACCCACGGCCACCACCACGGGAGCAACCAGCACCCGACCCGACATGGAGTTCAACGCCGTGCTCGACGGCAAGTCCACCTTGTTCACCGTCAGCCTGCCGGCCGCATTGGTCGATGCCCTGCGCAATGCCCAGGAGATCCTCCGCGAGACCAAGGTCCTCGACTTCGACCCTGCCGCGGTCACGGCCATCACCCTCGCCGCACCCAATCGACCCGATCTCACCCTGCAACTGCTCGAGGCCGGGGCGACCGGAGCCAATCCCGTCAGCAGTCCCTGGCAGATTGTGCGGCTCGATCCCCAGCAAGGACCCCAAACCCAGCCGGCTGATACCAAAGTCGTGCAAATTCTGCTCGAAAAACTCCGCCTGCTGGTGGCGCAAAAATTTGTCAGCGATGCCCCCAGTGATGCCGATCTGGAGAACTGGGGCTTCAATCGACCCGAGCGGGAGATTACCCTGACCTTGGGCAGTGGGGCCAACACCACCACCCTCACCCTGCAAATCGGAGTGGCGGTCGAGCGCGACGGCAAGGCCTACGCCCGCCTGGGCAACGCCCGCTTTGTTTATCTGGTTGATGCCGGCATCATCAGCCAGACCTCTCCGGCTCCACTGGATTACCGGCAACGGTTGCTGCGCGAACTTCCCGCGGCGGCGAAATTCAGCAAGCTCACGATTACGGATCTGCGCACGGAGGCCACCTTCCTCGACAGCTCCCTGGGGCCGGACATCAGTGACCAGGAACCCATCCAAACGGTGCTCACGCAATTGCGCACCCTGCGGGCCAGCCGTTTTGTCCAGAACTCGTTTCCCGAAAGCGTAATCGTGGCCGGCGAAGCGCGGCCCTGGCGTTATCGGTTGAATGCCACCATCACCCTGCCGGGCGGAAGCGGTGAGCAAACCGAGGTCATCACGCTTTTCTTCACCGAGCGCCTGGGCGGCAATATCCAGCTCGCCGGTTCACCCGACTTGGCCGCCGTCTTTGAGATCGAACAACCGCTGGTCGATGCCATGTGGCAATTGACCTATGGAGCGAAAGATCCCGGTCCGCCCGGCCCCGTTGAATCCACCCCGGACGCCCCCCCCCGGCCAACCCTTGATCTCATGCTGCGGGGCAACAACCAACGGGGACGGAATTTCCGCGGGCACCGACCATGAAAGCGTGGCACGATCTTTTGCACCGCTGCACGTTGTTCTGCGTGGACTGCCTGCTGTCCTTCTGTCGCTGGACCCTTTGGTTGGCCCTGGCACTGCTTGTCGTTGTTCAGACTTACATTGCCTTTGTGCAGGAAATGCCCGTGCCGGACTTCCTGCTGCGGTCCTTCGAAACCCGCCTCGCCGCCTCGGGTTTCACCGCCAAGTTTGGCCGCACCACTTTTGATCCGAGTGGACGCATCCTGGTGGAAAACCTCCGGTTGTCCCTCGCCTCATTCGAGGAGCCGGTCGCCACCGCCCGGTTGCTTTATGTTGAACTCGACCCCTGGGCTTTGATCTCCAGCCGTTTTCAACCCCGCCTGATCCGGGCCAGCGGTGTCAATTTACAGGTGCCGGCCATGTTGTCGGATAGTGGCAGTGGGGAAAACCTGCTCCGGGACGTTGATTTTACCCTGTCACCCCACGAGCAAACCATCGAGTTGCATCACTTGACGGCCCGCCTGGCGGGCCTGTCCATCAGTGCCCGGGGCAGTATCGACCTGAGTTCATTGCCCCGGGTTCAGGCCAATGCCCTGCCGCTGCCGGCCATGCTGGCCAGCAACTACCCCAGATTGTGTGAACTGCTCATCCAGGCGTCACGGCAGTTGTCCGGGGTCAAGTCACCGCAGATTGATCTCGTCTTCAGTCCCTCCGCCAGAATTGGCGCCATCACTCACGTCACTCTGCGCGGGTCAGGCATCGAACCCGTTGGCCAGCGGACCTTTTCCACCGGTCCATTTGAGCTCAACACCATGGTCTCACTCTGGAACCGTTCCTCCAACCTGGCCCGGATCACCGCATCGGTCGATTCTGTGGATCTCCCCAACCAAATGCGTGCCCGGGGCCTGCGCGTTAATTTGGAGGCGTTTCTGACCGGCGGGCAATTTGCCCTCTCGCCCCAGCAAGCGGACCTGACGTTGGACCGGCTGGTGGCCGCGGGGGTGGTCGTCCAGGCTTTGTCGGCTGATTTCCACCTCGGCAAGCTGCCGGATCTGGAGGCCGATCTCCTGGCAATGATCGGATCCCAACCGGTGGCTATCAACGGTTCGGCCAATCTCACCGAGCGGAGTGCGGCCCTGCACATTTCGGGCAAGTTTGACCCGGCCTTGCTGGTTCCGCTCGGCCAAAAAATCGGTCATGACATCCGTCCGTTCCTGGATTTTGGCGCACCGCCGGAAATCGACTTGAACCTGCGCGTCAATCCCGGGGGCAAGTTCGCCGGGGTAGAAGGCCGGGTCCGTGGCACGGATGTGCATGCCTATCATGTGACCTTTGATCATATTGCAGGGCACATCGCCTATGATGGCACCAGATTCATCGCAACTGATGCCGCCGCATCGATCGGGACCAACTACGCCCGGGGCAGTTACGAGCAAGTATTCCCCACCAAGGAATTTCGCTTTTTGCTCACCGGTCAACTTCGCCCCCCGGATATCGGGGGATGGTTCCGTGAATGGTGGCCAAACTTTTGGCGGAATTTTGATTTCAGCGCGGCCGCACCCGACGCTTCGGTGGATGTCCGCGGGATTTGGGGCCGGGGCCATGAGACCAGTGTGTTTGTCTTTGCCGACTGCACCCAACCGGTGATCAAGGGAGTGCAACTGGACCATGCCACCACGCTGATTTACCTGCGCCCCCACTACTACGATGCCATGGAGGTCTCTGTGTCCCGGGGCCAGGGCATCGCGCGGGGTAATTTTGTGCGGCGCAATGCCGATGACAGCCCAGACCTGAAGCGGATGGATTTCAACTTCGACTCGAGTCTGGATCTGGCCAAGGCCGCGGGACTGGTCGGTCCGGAATTGGAGGAAATTGTGGCTCCGTTCAAATTCACCTCGGCGCCTCATTTGCATGTCGCCGGATTCATCGCCGAGCCGGCGGCGGAACCCCATCGCCATGTCGAGGTTCGGGGTGAATCCACGGGGAATTTCACCTTCCATGATTTCCCCCTGAGCGATCTGACTTTCGCGGCGACCATGCAGGATGACGACCTGCGCATCGAACCATTGGTCGTCAGTTTCGCCGGCGGTCGCACCACCGGGCGAATGCAAATCCTCGGCCCGACCGGTCGACAAAGACTGGGCTTTGACCTGGGGCTCAAACAGGGCAATTTGCAAATGGCCTCGGTTATTCTCGGCAATTTCTTTGCCGCGCAACAAGGCAAGCCCCCACCGGCCACGAGCGCATATATCCAACAATCCGCCAATGTGACCATGGATCTCGACGTGTCGGCCGAGGGAGATCTGGAAAACCCGCTCAGCTATGCCGGATCAGGCAATGCCGTGTTGCGGGGAAAAGGCCTGGGGGAAATCCGCCTGCTGGGTTTGTTGTCCGAACTGCTGAATTTCACCGCCCTGCATTTCAATGAAATGCGCACGAGCTTTACCGTGCAAAAGGACCGGTTGATTTTCCCGGAAGTCAGCATCACCGGCTCCAATTCCCTGGTCGAGGCCAGTGGGAAGTATTCCCTCGCCTTGCGCGCCCTTGATTTTAACGCCCGGATATATCCGTTCCATGAGAGCAAGTTCATTTTGAAAAGTTTTATGGGTGCCCTGCTGACCCCGCTTTCCAATGTGCTGGAAGTCAAACTGACCGGCGAATTGGACAATCCCAATTGGAGCTTTGTGATCGGGCCGACCAACTTTTTGCGCAGCCTCATCCAAACCGGCGATCCCTTGCAGCCACCGGAAACCAAGATTGAGGTGCCTCCGCTCTACCCGACCGCGGAAGGTCAATTACCAACTGACCCACTGGATAAGCTGCCTTGATCCGCAGGGGGGACCATTCGGCTCCCTCCGCACAAGGGCAAACAGGCCGCCAACGCACCATGTAGAAACAGCTGGGGCACCCGTTGTCACTATTGGTATCAGGCAGTTAAAACACATTGCACTCGTTGATTTAGCGTTCCTAGAGTAGGGTAAATACCTTAATGGATTCGTTAAGCACATTGCCTCGCTCAACGTGGTCGGAACGGATTTCGATCATCTTGGCCGGCATCCTTACCTTTCTGGGCGTAGTGTCCGTCCTGGGTTGGATCACGCACAGTGATCTCCTCTTGCAACCACTGGCCAGTTTTACCCCGATCAAGTTTAACGGCGCGGTAATCATGCTGCTGCTCGGCTTGAGCATGCTTGGGCTGGAGCTGAATTTCAAACTGGCCAACTGGCTGGCCTTGCCCCCGGTGCTTGTGTGCCTGGCCACGCTATCGCAATACTTGCTGCCGTTTAACTGGCATATTGATGAACTTATCTTTCCAGATTCGCAGGTCATCGATACCATGCATCCGGGCCGGGTATCCCCGGTGACCTCCGTGGTCTTTCTCCTGATCGGATTGGCGCTTTGGGGCAAAGGTTTGGGCCATAAAACCCGACTGCGTCATTTGCTTGAAGCCATTGTGGGTTCGATTGCCGGATCCGCCGGCTTTTCCACCTTGCTGGGCTACGCTGCGGAACTGCCGGCCATCTATAACTGGGGCACGGGCACCCCCACCTCCCCGATGGCGGCATTGGGCATGTTCCTGGCCGGTAGCGCCATCCTCGTGTTGGCCTGGCGCGGGACCTTGAGCACTCTGGACGGGCCTCCCGTTTGGTCACCGCTTCCAGCCGTCATTGCCTGTGTCACACTCACCCTCGTCCTTTGGATCGGCCTGCGGGAACGTGAACTCGTTTACCAGGGCGCCAAGACCCAGACGGCGATGGATACTTTGGCCATCCAAATTAACGCCGAACTCGACCGCCAGACCAACGATATTGAAAAAATCGCCCGCCGCTGGGGCGATTATGACAAGAACAACCGGGTGCTTTGGGAGGCGGACGCGATTACCTTGTTGTCCTCTTCCTCGGCCTACGGCTGTGACTCCATCGCCTACTTGAATCCCGATCTGCGCTCCGTCTGGGTTTTCCCGGAGGCAGGCAATGAAGCCAAGGTATCCTACGATCATGGTCAGGATGCCGTGCGCGCGGCCGCCCTGGCGGAAATCAATCCGGGCAGTCAGCAATCGGCCAAAGCCACCAGCGCCGTGGTTTCGGGAAGCACCATGATCGGCGGCAAAGGGGAAGGCATCGTTATTTACGCCCCGATCACCCGTTATGGCCAATTCATCGGGTATGTCGCCGGCGATTATCTTTATGCCGATTTTTTCCGGGCGATCATCGCCGACCGGGTGAAAATCGCCAGCGACTATTACGTGGCCATCAGCATTGGCGGCAACACCGTCTATGACTCCTATGCCAGTGATCAAAACCGGAATAATGACCTTACGCTCGATCGGTCCTATACGATTTTTGATCGACGCATCCGGGTCAGCCTCACGCCTTCCACCGAGGCACTGGAACGTGACCGGCGCTACCTGCCCGAGCTCGCCCTGCTTTCGGGTTTCGGCATCACGATCCTGCTCGGTCTCAGTGTGCACCTCGCCCGCAATGCCCGCACCGGGCAGCACCAGGCGGAACTCTCCAATCGCAAGCTCGTCAGTGAAAACGAAGAGCGCCGGCGGATTGAAGCCCGCCTCAAGATTTCCGACGAACGACTCCGTCTGGCCCTGGATTCAACCCAGATCGGCATCTTCGAATGGAGCGTGACTGAAAAACAGGTGTATTACAGTCCGGGCCTCTGGGCCATGTTGGGTTATGATCACAGTCGGATGCCAGCCACGGTCGAGGCCTGGCAATCGCTCATCCATCCGGACGACCTGCCCAATTATCGCAGCCGCATCGATGCCCAGTTGAGCGGCGAGGCGGCGTTTATCGAACCGGAATACCGGGTGCGACGACATGATGACGTCTGGCGTTGGGTTTACACGCGTTCCAAAGTGGTCGCCACCGCCAACAACCTGCCCACCCGCATCATCGGCACGGTCCAGGATATATCTGACCGACGCGAAGCCGAATATGCCCTGCGCCAAAGTCAGGCCGAGGCGCGCAAACTTTCCCTGGTGGCGGCCAAAACCGACAACCCGGTGCTGATCAGTTCACCCGACGGCTACATCGAATGGGTCAACGAAAGTTTCATCCGGGTGATGGAATACAACCTGGAAGAAGTCAGGGGCCAAAACCCGACCGAACTGCTGGTCGGCCCGGAGACCAACCCGCGCACAGTGAAACAGATTCGTGGCGCCATGGCGCAAGGTCAGGGCTTGGCCACGGACCTGGTCAACTACTCCAAGTCCGGGCGCAAATATCACCTCCACCTGGAGGTCCAGCCCATCTATAATGACACGGGCACGCTGGAGAACTTCATCGCCATCCTGACCGATATCACCATGCGCGTGGCCACGGAGAACCAGCTGCGCCGGGCCAAGACCGAGGCCGATGCCACCTCCCGGGCCAAGAGCGAATTCCTCGCCTCGATGTCCCACGAAATCCGCACCCCCATGAACGGGGTCATCGGCATGACCAGCCTGCTGATGGAAACCCCGCTCAACGTCGAGCAGCGCGACTTCGTCAACACCATCCGCACCTCCGGCGAGGCGCTGCTCACCATCATCAACGACATCCTCGACTTTTCCAAAATCGAATCCGGCAAACTCGAACTGGAGCACATGCCTTTCGACTTGGCCCTGTGTCTGGAGGAGGCCTTCGATCTTTTCGCCCTCCAGGCCTCGGCGAAGAAACTTGAGCTGACATATCACATTGAGTCTGACGTCCCCCCCTGGATTATCAGCGACGTCACCCGGTTGCGGCAGATCATTGTAAATTTGGTCAACAACGCCGTGAAGTTCACGCCCAGCGGAAGCATTTCGGTCCTTGTCTCCATCCTGTCCAGGGAAACCAACGGGCAGGTCAAACTGGAATTCGCCGTGCGTGACACCGGGATTGGCATCCCCGCCGACCGCATCGACCGTCTCTTCAAGGCCTTTTCCCAAGTCGACTCCTCCACCACCCGCAAATATGGCGGCACCGGCCTGGGGCTGGCCATTTCCCAGCGACTCAGTGTCCTCATGGGCGGTGACATTCGCGTCGAGAGTCAGTCGGGTGAAGGCTCCGCCTTTATCTTCACCATCCAGGTCCCCCCCCCCGCCATCCCGTCGGATTACGAATTGCCCCCGGCGCCCGAACCCTTGCTCCAAGGCACCATCCTTTGTGTGGAAGACAACGAGGTCACCCGGCGTCATATCGAGGCGATTTTCGCCCAGTGGAAGGTCCCGTGCGTCACCGCTCCCGACACCGCCACGGCGTTGCAACTGACCGCCCAACTGCCGGCTCCCCCTGCCCTGATCATTGCCAACATCGATGAAACCCAGGAAAAGTCGCCGCTGCCGCATTTGCAAAATTTACCCGGGCCGCGTTTGTTGATGCTGCCGTTTGGTCAATCCGCCCCGACGGAAATCGAAGGCAAACAGCCCTTCGCGGTCATTTACAAGCCGCTCAAGACCGCAAACCTGATTTACAACATCAGGCAGCTTTTCAATCCCATCATCGCCGCCCAGGCTGCCGCCAAGCGACAGAGCACCCGCCGGATTCTTGCTGAGGAGATTCCGCTCGATATCCTCCTGGTCGAGGACAATGCCGTTAACCAAAAGGTCGCCCTGCGCTTCTTGGAACGGTTGGGCTACCATGCCGACGCCGTGGGCAATGGTCTCGAGGCGGTCACCACCGTGGAATCGCGCCAATTCCACTTGGTGCTGATGGACATCCAAATGCCGGAAATGGACGGTTTCGAGGCCAGTCGTCAGATCCGTCGACGCATTCCGGTCAATCGCCAGCCCAAGATTGTTGCCCTCACGGCCAATGCGATGCAGGGCGACCGCGAACTCTGCCTCGCGGCCGGCATGGATGACTACATCAGCAAGCCGGTGAAACTGCACGAGATTGATGCCACCATTCGGCGCTTGTTCGGCACGGATTCCGCCTCACCGATTGCCCCGCAATTTGATGCGAACGACCAGTTCCATATCTGATCGGGTCAGATCCGCGTGATCAATTGCTCAATTTCCGTCCCGCGTTCCGGTGACAAGGCCAGATTGACGGTCTCATGCGGGTCCGGCGCCAGATCATAAAACAGCCAGGGCGAGTCGTCGGTTCCGAGCACCAGTTTGCGATCCTTGCTTCTGATCCCGTGCCAGATCCGGTCGCATTGCTCGGGCAGATCGACCACACTGGGCATCGAGATCGGGGCGAAATCACGTGCACATTTCCAGTCCATCCCGACCGCCCAAGCCTGGGTCATCGCGGGTAAATCCTGGATTGAAACCGGTGATTCATCATTTCGGGCGTCCCCCCCCGGCAGACAAACCAACAAGGGCACCCGCACACTTTCCTCTTGCGGCCAGCCTTTGCGAAAGAGTCCGTGCGAACCGTGCATGTCACCATGCACGCTGGTGAAAGCGACCACGGTGTTGGCCAATCCCACGGCGGCAAGCAGGCGGCCAATCGCGCGATCCGTGGCTGCGATATGGGCATAATAGCCCGCGAGTTCAACCCGGGCCCGCGCTTCCACCTTGCCCCCTTTCGGTAAATTGGGCCGCAGCTGCAGGCTCTCGGGCTTGGCCGGAGCTATCCCCGCTGCGCCTTCCCGATAGGGAGGATGTGGTGCCTCCAGACTTACCACGGCAAACCATGGGCCGTCACTCGATCGTTGCGCGGTCAACCAAGTGGCAGCCCGCTGGCAAAGGACATCACTCTGATAGCCTTGAAACTGCACCGGAAGCGGCAGTCGGGTGCCATGGAACCAAGGGTCATTGAGTTGGAATCCGCCCTCAAATCCTTCCCAGAACTCAAACCCTCCGCGATTTTCCGGTGCCACGATTGTTTTGGCATGGGCCTCACCCACCAACGGCACATCCCGTTCACGTGGGGCCAGGTGCCATTTGCCGAAATAGGCCGTCCGGTAATCGAAGGCCCCCAAGGCATGCGCGATGGTCGGCACCAATTGCGGCAGGGGATCATCATAATGCCGCACGCCGTTTTGCGGTGAAGGCAATCCGGTGAGCATCGCGGCCCGGGCAAAGGGACCGAAGGGATGGGGGGTGACGGCCTGCGTGTAGTTTATGCTCTGTGCCGCCAAGGCGTCCAACACCGGCGTGCGAGCATTGGGATCACCCGCATAACCACAGGCCTGCGCCCGCCATTGCGTCGTCACAATCCAAAGGATGTTCGGCTTCATTACTCCCATGAAAATACGATTAACCTGTCACCGACATCTCAATATTGGTGATGGTGAGAGGCTCAGCGGCCAGCACTACGATTTCATTCTCCCCATATTCCAAGTGCTCACCATTGACCACGAAATCTCGGGAGCGCTCCGGCTCGGGAGCCGTCTGATCATACGGCTCGTTAAACAAACGCGATGTCGCCGCTTCGACCCCACCACCCAGGCCATGGCCGTTGAGCTGAACCGTAAACCGGACCCGCGGCATGGGTTTGTCCGTCATGACCCGGAGGACCCAATTGCGTGAAGCTGCATTTTTTTCTCCCACAAACATTTTGGTGACCAGCGGATAGCGCGGGGAAACTTTCCCGGGCAACAATGCCTGCGGATCGACAAACGGATGGTTGAACAACGGTGAGAGTGCATCGACTGCATATAGCTTGTCGGTCCCCTCCAACGTTGCCGGATCACCCACTTCACTCATGATTTCTCTCGGCTCCAAATGCGCCCACTCACGGCCCTCGGCATCATGATGATTACCCCGGCAGACATACATGTTGAAAAGTGAAATTCCATCCGAGCCCTGCGCATACAAAGCCGCTGCGGCTCCCCTATACATTTCTGCAGTGGCATCGCGGGGATAAATCCGAACGAAGTGTTCACCCTCGCTTGTAAGATACGAATCGATCGTGGTCAGGATGGGTAATCCGGGGAGCGCACGCTTAAACGCCGCCACCGGCAGTTCGTAATGGATCTGCAAAAAACGGGCCACCGTCAGAAAATCCAGATAACCACGTTTGTGCCATTCGACCGGGTCTAGGCCCACGCGCCGACAACCGGACAAACTTGACCCCACCCGCACGCACAATTCGACCCTACGTCCCAGTTCCCTTTCCACCCGATCAAACATCGCGCGTATTTCGCCGATGAATCCGGTCATGATGGGGCAACTGCCTTCACTGTAATCCCTCGGATACGTGATGGGGTGTTCACCCACATGCGGATCATCCGGTGGATTATCTCCCGGGAAAAAAGGCACCCCGCGCACGAAATCGAGTTCCATGCCAGTAAACGGATAGTTGCGCACCATTTCCTCAAAGCACGCCAACCGATGTGCCCGCACCGCGGGGATGGCGTAATTGAGCCCGCCGCTTTGCTGCAGCCGGTATTCCGGGTGGTCCCGATAAAACCTGTCCGTGTAAGGGCCCCGGCGGTCCTCCAGAGTAAGGCAATGCACATCATTCATACGGATTGTTGCAAAAGCTTCGCGTCCACTGTCTACCACGCATTGCACCAGAGCACCAAAAGCATCGACTCCATCCTTGCGCCACCTCTCGGCAACCCACTCTGACGCGCGCGCAAATCGCGGCCCCATCCGGAAGTAAAACTCCTTTTTTTCCTCGAGTGAATGCTCCCGCCAATGACACATCTCCGACACCTTACTCGGGTAACACATGCTTTGACCAAAATTTGGTCCAAGCATCACGGTTGTCACCTGCGAACCCTCGAATAACTTCACATTCTCCTGCAACTCCTCGACGGTCTGCGGCCGGATAAACGGACCCCAGGCATCGTAATTGTAGATTAGGCGTCGGGAGGTGGAGTTGGACATGACCGTGAACCGAATGATGGCGCAGCGAGGTGGCAGTGTCGGGTCTCACCCGCCTGCTGTCAGGCCCAAATATTTTCCCGCGGATCATCCTCTGCGTTGCCAGTCAGCGCTGCACCGGCATACTCCCCCAAGTGCAATCCTACTCCCCCGGCAAACCGCATTGGTGGCAATGGGTGACGGTCCTTTCCCTGGACGCACCTGCCGTGGCAGTCAGTTGGCAATGGCTTTTTGCCCACACCACCGGGGCAAACCTGCACTGGTTCCACCATCTGATCCTGGGCTCGGCCGTTTGGTTGGCCTACTCCGCCGATCGCTGGATTGAAGGCTGGTTGCTGCCACCGGAACAGATCCAAACCCAACGCCACCTCTTTTACCAACGGCGCCGGTGGCTGACCTTCACCGTCTGGTTGATCGTGCTGTGCGGCAGCTTGGTCCTGGCCCTCGCGCATCTGAGTTCCATGGAGTTTCGCGCCGGTCTCGTGCTGTTGATACCGGTGCTTTTGTATTTGCTTTCCCATCAATTGGTGCACCGGCATCACCCCCTCCGGGTGCCCAAGGAACTCTGTGTCGCCCTCCTGTTCGTCGCCGGAATTTCCCTGTTCAGTTTTGTGCAGGTGCCCATCCAGCCCCAACAGGAGGGTGTGCTGTTGGTTTTGTTTGGTCTGCTCTGCTTCGCCGACTGTGCCCTGATCTCCGTCTGGGAAAACGAGGTCGACCGTCACCACGGCCAAACCTCCCTGGCCCTGCAATACCCCGGGGGCCACGGTTTGGTCCGCCTGCTGCCCTGGTTGGTTGCCGCCATCGCACTGGTCCTGGCTTGGCGGGAGACCGATCCCCTGCGGACGGCCTCGTTGTGTGCGGCCGCGAGTGGCTGCATGTTGGGCGTGATCGATCTCGCGCACCAGCACTGCGGCCGGCAGCTTTCGCGGGTGCTGGCCGATATGGTGCTGCTCACCCCCCTGTTGGCCTGGGCCGCAAATCTAGGAGGCGGGCGATGAATCCGGCGCAGGGTTTCGATCGCCTGGCCGGCCTGTATCGCGGGTTGGAACTCCTGGCCTTCGGTCGCGAGTTGGAGCGGGCGCGCTTTGCCCTTTTGCCTCAGCTGCAATACTGTCGGCATATTCTGGTCCTCGGCGATGGGGATGGGCGCGGCCTGCAGCAACTCGTGGCGCTCAATCCCACGGCAGAATATGACTGTCTCGACCTGAGTCCCGTTATGCTCAGCCACGCCCGTCAACGCCTGGCCGCAACCCCGCATAACATAAGATTTCAGGAGGCTGATATTCTAACCGCGACTCTGCCGGACCGGCATTTCGACGCGGTGGTCACCTGTTTTTTTCTCGATTGTTTTGACGCGGACACTGCGGCTGGTGTTGTCGCCATAATTGCTGCCAGCCTGGCGCCGGACGCGCGTTGGTTGTGGGCCGATTTTGCGGTGCCGGCTCACGGCCCGGCCCGGGCCCGGGCCCGACTCTGGCTCGCCACCTTGTATTTTTTCTTTCGCTGGCAAACCGGGATCAAGGCCCGGACCCTGCCGCCGAGTGAAGCGCTGATCGCCGCGGCGGGCTTCGCCCCCATCGCCACTGCCAGCCGGCAATGGGGTTTGTTGCGCAGCGTCGTTTTCCAAGCTACTGCAGCTTGAGTGGCAGACTGCGGTAACGCGTCACCATGGCGTCGAGGCTCGTGCCGGTTTCCTGCCCCGTGATGTCATCGCCCGTCTTCAGGCTGCGGGACGGCAGGAAGTTCGTCACCATCGCACAATAGTCACTGTTGACCATGATGCCGAGCAGCTCGCCCGTCTTGCTGAAGACCAGATCGCCCCGGGTCGGGGCAAAGTCGCCAAACAAACGTTTCATCAATCGGTTGTCCACGCGCACATATCCCGGCTGGGCCGCATCGAGTTTGAAGGCCACTTCCCCATAACCAGTGCCGCCGCCGTTGATCAACACGGCCTCGGGAAATTTGAAGGGCTCGAGGGCCGTTTGGTAAATCTTGACCCCGAGCGCCGCCGCCTGGACCTGATCCACCGGCAGCACGATTACCCGTGGATCCAGGGACAGGAAATCCATTCGTGGAACCGGGCTGTGGTAACCTGAAGGCCGCGAGAACTCGATGCTGAAACGCTCCCAATCCGCGCCGTTTTCGCGCAATGAAAACGGCGTGTCACTGATGTGCAGCAGCGCGTAAATTTTCACCCCATCGGTCACCAGAATGGTCCGGGCCTCACTCTCCCGGGTGATCGGACCAAGAAAGCTTTTGCGAGCAGCCGTGAACGTGGTGGCCACGCGGTTCGCCACGAATTCGTTGAACAGCACATTCGCATTGATCGGCCGGTTGCCCCGGATCTCCTTGGTCAGCTCGCCGGATTTCTCGGCCAGCTGCCCGACTCCTTGGGCCAATTGCACGTTGCTTTCCTGCACCTTGGCCCGTTCCAGTCGTTCCGCCTGGGCCTGTTGCCGGAATGTTTCCGCCGTGTCTTTCAGCAGCGTTTTCTCCTGTTCGGCCACCTGCACCGCCACGGAGAGGCCCTCGATCTTTTGCCGCGCCTCCGCCTGTTGTTTTTCGAGTTGGGCAATTGCGACCTGCTGTTTCTCAGCCTCGGCCTGCTTCGCTTCCAATTCACGCCGCAGCCGGTCCATTTGCTCCTTGGAAAGCGAGGCATCACGGGCGGCATCGGCCAGCTGACGCTGGATTTGCGCCGATAGCATGGCCGCAGTCTGCCGGGTGTCGGCCAGCGCGGTGTCCAACTTGGATTTTTCCGTCGCCAGTTGACTGAGCTTGCGCTCGCGTTCGGTCAAGGCCGCGGTGGTTTCGGCCAGTCGCGCCTCCCGTTCCGCAATGGTTTCCTCCGCGCCGGCCAGCTGTTGGGCCAAACTTTCGCGCCGGGCACTTTCATCGGTGAGCGACAGTTTCATCGCCGCCACCAAATCCTGCTCCCGGGGGGTCGGCCCCTCGCCCGGTTGGGCCGCCACCTCCGGACCAATTGGCGCCGGGGGACGCGAGATTTCCAGTTTCTCCCACTGCGTCAGTGCAATGAGGTTGAGAAACAGAAAATCAATGATGATGAGCAACAGGGTCTTGTTCATGACGCTTGGGCACCAACGGACTGCGCTTCCATGATCAGCCGGCGCTTGAAACCGCGCACATGGCGGATCTTGACCAGGGCCACGCAAACCAAGCCAAAGAGGTTCGAGGCGTAGGCGGCCAGCAGGTTGTGGTCGATCACCCCCATCACCTGGAGCACCAACGCGGCGGCCGTGCCCATCATACCGACATAGAGACCGCTGTCGAAGAGGTTGTCCTCGTTTTCAACGAGTCGCAACTTGAGCTGGGGGGAGAGATGCTGCCACTGGATTTCGCGCAGTTTGCGCAGGCAGATGAGGTAGATGCCGACCTGCAGGAGAGCAAAGATTCCGATGGATACAATGGTGGAGGGATTCATGGCGTGGATGGAGTTGGGTTCGACGGGGGGAGGCACGGCCGAGTTGGCCAGAAGGGGAATAACAATCTTGAAACGATATTCGGAAATGGGGGCGGCGTTGAGCAGGAATGGTTCCGTCGCCACAATGATCAGGGCGGCCGCCACCAGCGCGAGCACACCACTCTGCATGCGGGGCAGGGCCGGATCACGGATTTCCGGTCGCGGGAAAAAATAACGCTCGAGCCCGCGAAAAACCAAAAAAGCGCCCACGAGATAACCCAGGTATTTCACGGCCAGCATGAGTCTGGGATGCAACAGGGCCACGCCCGCCAGCTCGCCCATCCCAGGGACCCGCCCGCGATTGACCGGCACTTGCCGCAGCATCAATTGCCGCACGGCACCCTGGCCACAGGCCAGGGCCGTGCGCAAATCCTCGGCTCCGGGTTTGCCATATTTAATGAGATAGTTGGCCACCCGGTCGGCCGAATCGGAGAACAGTGCCGCCGTGTAGATGACCGGCAATTGCCCGGGTGCCACCCGGGCCAAATGCGCATACTCGCTCATCGTCTTGGCATCATCTGTGCGCCGAAGCAGTTCGCCCATTTGCACCCAGTCGAGGCGCTGAGCCAAGGACAGCAGGTCAAGGTAAACTTCCTCCAGTTCGCCCAGGGTCTGGTGGGACGATGCGGCTTCACTCAGGCTGCGCAATTCGCGCTGCAGGCTGGGCGAGAGATGTTCGCCCTGATAAAGCAAGGCGGTCAAAAGGATCACGGCGTCGAGGGGCTGTCCGCCCGGTTGCAGGGCCGGGACAAACCGGCCGGTGTCGGTCACCGACCGGGTCTTGAGCACGGCCTGGACCCCCTGGGACCGGGAATTCTGCAGATAACCGAGCAGGGCAGTCCGGGCCTGCGCTGGAATAAAAAAATCCAGCACCGGGGTGCTGGTGGCCGCATGCGCTTCGTGCAGCTTGAAAATGGGTTCGAGGAAGGGATCCCAGCCCCCCCAGGCCACCAAGCCGCCCTGCTCCCGGGCAAGTTGCTGCACGCCATCACCCAGCGCCGCTGCTTCGCGATCACCCACCGTGCGGGCCGCCGCGAGCACCAATTGGGCCGGGCCGATCTTTTCCGTCGCCACCAGTTGCTGGCCGAGCGCCGCCACCGATGGCGTGCCTGCGCCCGCAGCCCGCAATAATGCCGGGCTGAGCGACTTGAGGTTTACGGGCAGCAACCAGGCCAGCAGGGCCACCCCCACCCCCGCCAGGATAATGGCAAAGGCCGTCAAAGGGCTTGGGGTCAAGGGGGAAGCCGGACGCATGGGGAGTGGGAGTATTGAATTGCGGGAGGTCAGATGCAAACCCACGCTTGCAAACCAAACATCGACCCATGTCCCTGCAAATTGTTCATTACAACACCCCGATATTGCGCGAAAAAGGCGCTAAAATCACGCAGTTTGATGCCGCCTTGCTCGCCTTGTCCGAGGCCATGATCGCGACCATGCATGCCGCCCATGGCATCGGTTTGGCCGCGCAGCAAGTCGGGCATGCCCTGCAACTTTGCGTCGTTGATCTGCGCAATGCGGATATCGATTTCACCTGGGAACTGGACGGAGCGAAACCCCCGTTGGAGCTCTTCATGCCGATGGTCCTGGTGAACCCGGTGGTCAGGATAAATCCCCGGACCGACGACTATGTGTTTGAGGAAGGGTGTCTGTCTTTTCCCGAAATTCGCGGCGATGTCATTCGTCCCGATGGCATTACGGTGAAATTCATGGATCAACACGGCGTCCCGCACATATTGGCCACCGACGGCCTGTTCGCGCGGTGCATTCAACACGAAGTGGACCACCTGAACGGTGTGCTCTTTATTGATCGGATGGAAAAACCCGTGCGCAGCGCGCTCGACAAGGACATCAAGGCCCTGGCCCTCGCCACTAAGTCCGCTGGGATAAGTTCATGACCGGGCAATCCATCACCACCCGCAAAGGCGACGACGGCAGCACCAGTCTGCTCTATGGCCAGCGGGTCCCAAAATCGCACCCCCAGATCGAAGCCGTGGGCACGCTCGATGAACTCAATGTGGCCCTCGGTGCCGTCAAAATGCAACTCGACCCGCGGGATGCTTCAACCGGCGTCTTTATCGCTTCACTCCAGCAAAACCTCGTAACCCTGATGGGCGAAATTGCCTGTGCCGAAAAGGACATTGCCCGTTATGAAGCTTCCAAGTTTTCCCGACTGCAGGCCGATGACTTGACCCGCATTGATGAGCGCATTGCCCTGCTCGAAGCCGCCGGCCTTGTTTATGACGGCTGGGCCACCCCGGGCGCGAACCCTCGCGCTGCCGCCTTGGATACCGCCCGCGTGACGGCCCGGCGGGCGGAACGCCGACTGGCCGAACTGCCCAACCACGGACGCAATCCCCGGCCCCTGCTGCTGCAATATATCAACCGACTTTCCGACCTTCTTTGGCTGCTGGCACGCCAGGCCGAGACGGTGCAGTAATTCCCCGGCGGTTCGGTCCCATCCGCCTAAAGCAGATCGGCCGCAAGTTCCGCCAGTTTGGACCGCTCCCCCTTCATGAGGGTGACGTGGGCCGCCAAGGCCTGGCCCTTCATCCGGTTGTGCGCATAGACGAGTCCATTGCTGCGTGAATCGACATAAGGATTGTCGATTTGCGTGGGGTCGCCGATGAGGACGATCTTGGAACCTTCCGAAATGCGGGTCAGCACGGTTTTCACCTCGTGTGGCGTGAGTTGCTGCGCCTCGTCCAAGATGAAGAATCGCCGGGCGATGGAGCGTCCGCGAATGAAAGCCAGGGCCTCGATTTCCACCAAACCGCTGCGCAACAACCGTTCGTAGGGCTTGATCAGGGGCGTGCTCCCGTTGCCGCCGACATGCCCGTTGTGATTCGGCAGGGCGGGCGGCAATTGCGCGAAGAAATGCTCATCGTGCTTTTTGTGCTTTTTCTTGCTCACTTTCATGGCCGCGAACTGCGGATCCTTGTGGGGCTTGGAGGGGATCAGGACCTCCAGCGCATCGTAATACGGCTGCAACCAGGGCTTCATCTTTTCCTCCAGCGTGCCGGGCAGGAAACCAATGTCCTTGCCCAGCGCGATCACCGGTCGCGAAATTGAAAGTCCGTCATACCGGGAGTGATCCTCGTGCGTCTGATGCAGTGCGCAGGCGATCGACAGCAGCGTCTTGCCCGTGCCCGCCTTGCCGAAACAGGTCAGCATGATGATGCTGTCGTCCAACAGCGCATCCATGAAAAATTGCTGCTCCAGATTGCGCGCCCGGATCGGCATGCCCCCGGGCGCCTTTACAAAGTCCGGCACCTTCAACCGCCGCACACAGCGGTCACCGTAATAACGTGCCGGCATCGTCTTGCCCTCATCCGAGCGCAGCAGCACATATTCATTCTGATACAGCGTCCGGGCGGCCTCCTCGCCGATGTCAAATTCACCCTCCGAACAAAAGCGCTGCATCTCATGCACACTGACCCCGATCTCCTGATAACTGCTCTCCTCCACGTCCTCCGGCACCTTGTCGTTGAGGTAATCCTCGGACTCCAGCCCCACGGCGCGGGCCTTCAGCTGCACATTGACATCCTTGGTCACCAACACGGTTGGGGGCGGAAACTGTTCCTGGACGAACAACGCCGCGGCGATGATGCGGTTGTCTTTTTTGGACAGGTCGGGCAGAATCGCCCGCAATCGCTGCATCGCGGGGGAAGTGCGAGCCGGGTCCATCAGGTAAGGATTGATGATCACCGAAAGGGTCCCGCCATTGGGCAATTTCACCCCTTCATGCATGGATCGGGAGTCCGGCAGGAGTTCCTGCAGGATCCGGTGCACCCGGCGGGCATTCCGGCCCCGCTCCGTGGATTGCTCGGTCTTGATCGAGTCGAGCTCCTCCAGAACCTCGACCGGAATGGCCAGATTGTTGTCTTCGAATTTGAAGATGGATTCCGGGTCGTGGAGTAAGACATTCGTATCGAGCACGAAGGTCTTAATCTTGCCCGAAACCCGTCGCCGCGAATGAGAGGCTGGTGCCCCGCGCAGTTTTTCCATCGGTGTGGGTAAGTTGTGAATAACCGGACGATTTGTCCAGCTGGAGTTGCGCAAAATTTTAAATGTTTCACTTCCGTCACGATTTGCTCCAGGTGCACCCGTTTCCCCGCCCCACCCTCTTGCCGCCAAAAAAAGAGGCGGATCGCCTACCCCTAAGCGATCCGCCATTACTTTCTTACTTACCCCAATGTCTCAACCGCTAAGCGGAAGAGAAATGTTGTATGGTTGGATAGACGCGGTGCCGGGCCCAAAGTTTCATCTTGGTTTCAAAATTATTAAAAAAAATCATCCCCACCCTTGGAACTGGCCGGGCGCAAACCGCGATTCCAGACCTTCTTAGAGGGAGGGTTTCGGCTTGGGCCGCGGCACGGTCCACAGACGCAAAAGGTGGTCCGACAGGTTGCGCATGCTCGTCCGCGGCAATCCTTCCCGCTCGGCCTGCTCTTTGAATGGGGACACCACTCCGCTGCGTTCGACCAGGTAGGCCCAGAGTTCAACTTCCAAGCGGCGGCCGGCATCATGGCCGTCCGGTGTGCTGCGCGCAATACTTCGAACTTTTTCCTGCCAAAAGTGTCTCTCGTCGGGTTGTCCCTCCAAGTAATCAAAAATCATTTGTTCGCTGCGGTTGAGGCTCACGCTGCCAACGTGGGTCACCGGGCCTGAAAAACAACTGCAAACCCTTTCCTCAGCAAGGCATTGCATTTGGCACCCTTTCCCCCTACATCAGTCTCACAACCGCCCCTTCAACTCACTCCTACCATGTGGCAAAAACTAAAAGAGCAATTCCCCACCATCTTGCTGACCGTCATAATCGTAGTCGGCGCAGCCTATTGGATTCATCTCCAAACCATCGCCAACATGACGATGTCACAGCAACAAGAGCTGGCCCCGCTGCGCGAACAGAACGACGCGCTGAAAGCCGCCTCGGAGGATAATCGCCGCCAAATCGCTGCGATTGATCAGCTGCTCAAGAATGCCATCACCAACCGCCAGGCCGACATGTTCATGACCGAGGAGGAAATCTCGAAATTGAACCAGGAAAAAGTAGATGCCCTCGCCGAGGCCATCGCCAAGAAGGTCCAGCCTTACAACCCCCTGCCCTCCACTCCCGAGGAAGCCGAGCAAATGCAGAATGAACAAGTGGACAAGGTATCCTCCCGCATGGCGGAGAGAATCCAACCCATTCTGGCCGAAATGGCCAAGGATCAGGGTCTCACCCGTGAATCCATCGACGCCTACAGCAAACGCATCTCGGAACAAGTGGGCACAGTCCTTACCTCCGAACTCGCAAAGAATCAGCAGCTCAACAACAACCTGATGGAAACCCAGGCGGCCGCACAGGATTCGCTCAAACTGGCCCACGAAATCACGGCCCTCTATCTCAGCACCCAAAAGGACCAGGGATTGATCACCCGCCTGCTCACGCTGCCGGCCAACATCGTCAAGGACGTCGCCCATTTCAATATCGTCGACAAGCGCGACAAGGACAAGGTCGCCGAGGAACTGATTGCCAAGATGACCGAGATTGAAAACCGGATGAACGATATTCAGGCCCAACAGCCCAAAAAGTAATTCCAGAACATTCCTTCACGTTTCCCAGCCACGCGGTCCCCGCGTGGCTTTTTCGTGCCCCACATATGCGAGGCCGCTCCATCCTGCTGCGCCCATCCCCGGTCCCCTCAGCAAGCCGTGGCCTCACACCGGATTCAATCCATCCCCAATGCAATCACCGGACGCAGGCGGATCCGAAATTACCGGTCCATCGTCAGGTCAATATGAGCTCTGATTATTGAATCATATAAAACGGATTCGGTAATTTGAAGGTCCGTTCCGCAGCCCCGCCCGACAAATCACTGTCCTGATCACCGACATTGGCGATCAGGGTCCAGCCCTCGGCCTCCAGATTCTGTCGCATCCGGGTCTTGAATGATCGGGTGTCCAATAGCGAACCATTGGGTTTGCACAGGAGTTGTTGGTAATCACTCATGCCCACAGCGGCCAAATTTTTTTCGGTGCCGGGTCGGTCCGATACTTTTCGACCCGTGATAAAGAATACCGTCACATTCGACTGACGTGCCGCCTGATAAATTTTACCTACCGCCATGATGGCCGGAGCGTTGCCCTCGGCCACCCATTGGTCCCACAGGGCAGGCACATAACCGAAGTCCATCTCGCGCATGTGTCCCAAATTGGAGAGCGCAGTCTCATCTATATCCAGCACCAGACCCAAGCGCTCAGCTGGTTTTTGCTCTGCCGCGCGTTCCTCTATCCAGGTGCAGGCCCGTTCGGCCACCAGAGCGAGATCGCGATCATATTCGCCGGATTCGACATAACGGATCACTGCCGCCTTGGCGACCGACAGATTCAAGGGCTCCTGGGCCGCCGCCAAACTGAGCCCAAACGAGACTGCCACCAGCAGGCAAACCCGGCGTAAGTTGCGATTTAACATGGCAAAAACAGTGTGTTTCCGTGGCGGAAATACAACCGGTTAAGCAAAGCCCGGATAATGACTCGGTCCGGGAGCGGAGTTGCCGGAACGTGCGTCCCTGGTGGTGACCAAGAGCAACCCTGACTCCCATCCCTTTGACTTATTCCAGCATGGAGGCCGCAACCTTCAGATTGCTGGTCACCCCTGCGAGGTGTCCTGATGGATTCGTGGTTTCATTAACTGGGGAGCATATGCCCGGTAAGCCGCAAATCATGCAGGTTATAGCCTGCTTTTGGCGTGATTTTTCCCTTGCGTGGTTTAATCATTTGTAAGGTTATATCCTGCGTGAAAACTCCTGCCCTCACCGCAACGCTTGCCCTGCTGGATGCCCGACTCTCTGCCCTCCTGCCCGCCTGCTCTTCCGCCCAACCACCTGCCCGGGGATGGCTGCGGACCATACGGACTGCTCTCGGGCTGAGTCAACCGCAGGTGGCCGGCCCTCTGGAGTTGACCAGACAATCGTTGGCCGATCTGGAGGCAGCCGAAGCCCGGGGGGCCATCAGTCTGGGATCACTCTCACGGGTCGCTGCGGTCATGGATTGCGAACTCGTCTACTTTCTGGTGCCCCGGGATCACTCCGCCATCTCTTATCATCGGCAAGCGCCCCAGTCGAGCCCCGCTCCCCCGAGCACCACATCCGCCAAGCCCAAAATCACAGCAGTCTACCTGTCCGACGGAGAATTGCCCACGGTGCTCAAGTAACCCGACCTGGGCCGGAGCGGGACGCGATCATTTCAGTTTCAGGTCAGTGCACTTCACGGCCTTGATGTTCCATTTGGTCACTGTCAGGCCCTTGGCCGTCCGGGTGCTGATGGGCACACGGCTCAAATCAAAGTCGAGTTCACGCACACGGGCCCCGCCCCGTCCATCCAGTGAAACATGCACGGTCTGGGGCATGGATTTCTCGTCGGGACTGACGTCGAGGTAGACCACCGACGAACCCTCGCTCTTGACCAGGGGGTAAAGCTTGTCGCGGGAGAGGCCACCGATCTGGAACCGTTTGGCAAAGGCTTTGCCCGACTCCTTGTCCTGATAGATCATGGTGTAGAAATTGGTGTCCCCATCCTGCGGCCAGATGGCGATGTGGATGATTTGCCGCCCCATGAACACCTTGTCCGCGACCTTGGTCACCTTGAGCGAACCGTCCTGCATGATGCACAACACGCTGTCGAGAATGGTGCATTCGGTGACGAATTCGTGCTGCCGCCAGTTCAACCCGATGAAACCCTCGCTGCGGCTGACATACAGCCGCTGGTTGGCCGAAACCACCTCAGCCGCACTGATCTGCTCGATCTCATCGTAGGAGGTGCGCCGCTTGATGCCCTTGCCAAATTTGGCCTGCAGGTTCTCAAACCACTTGATCGCGTAGGGCGTCAGGTGCTTCAGGTCGTGCTTCACCGTCTTCATCCCCTCCTCGATTTTCTTGATCTGCTCGTCGGCCTGAAAGCGGTTGTATGCCGAAATGCGTTTGATCCGAATCTCGGTCAGGCGGGTGATGTCCTCGTCCGTCACCGCCCGGCGTAGATCCTTGAGGAACGGTTTCAACCCCTCGCGAATTTCCTCCAGCACGCTCTCCCAAGTCTTGGATTTTTCGATCCGCCGGTAAATGCGCTCCTCGATGAAAATGCGCTCCAACGAATCCCAGTGCCATTGCTGTTCCAGTTCGCCCAGCTTGATCTCCAGTTCCAGCTTCAGCAGCAGCACCGTGCGGTCCACGCTGCGCCGCAAAATCTCGCGCACCCCGAGGAAGTGCGGCTTGTCATTTTCAATTACACAGGCCGCCGGAGCCAGGCTGACCTGGCAGTTGGTGAACACGTAAAGTTGCTGGATGAGCTGGTCGGGGTCGCTGCCCTGCGGCAGGTGCACCAGAATCTCGACCGCATCCGCCGTGTTGTCATCCACGTGACGAATCTTGAGCTTGCCCTTGGTGTTGGCCGCCAGAATGGAATCGATCAGTGAAACCGTCGTGGTGCCATAGGGCAGCTCCGTGATGGCCAGCAGGTATTTGCTGCGGGTCTCGATCTTGGCGCGAATCTTCACCCGCCCGCCGCGTTCACCGTCGTTGTATTCCGCAAAATCGGCGATGCCACCGGTCGGAAAATCAGGATAGATGCGAAACGTCTTGCCCTGCAGGTGATTGATCGCCGCCCGGCAGATATCGTTGAAATTGTGCGGCAGGATCTTGGTCGCCAGTCCGACGGCAATGCCCTCGGCGCCCTCGAGCACCGTGATGGGGAACTTGGCCGGCAGCGTGACCGGCTCCTTGTTGCGCCCGTCATAACTGAGCTGCCATGTGGTCGTCTTGGGGTTGAACATGACCTCGCGCGCAAAAGCCGTCAGGCGGGCCTCAATGTAACGTGAGGCGGCCGCGTCGTCGCCGGTCAGCATGTTGCCAAAATTGCCCTGGGGCTCGATCAGCCAACCGCGTTGGGCAATGCCCACCAGGGCGGCGGCTATCGAGACATCGCCATGCGGATGATAGCGCATGGTCGAACCGACAATGTTGGCCACCTTGTGGAAACGCCCGTCATCCATTTCCCAGAGCGTGTGCAGGACACGCCGTTGCACCGGTTTCAAACCGTCATCCAGATGCGGCACGGCCCGGTCGAGGATCACATAGCTGGCATACTCCAGGAACCACTTGCGGTAGTGCACAGATAACGGGGCTTCACCGCTCCGGGTTTTGTCCGCGAGGACGATCTCACCCTCTTCGTCAGTAGGTGTTGCCTCGGTCTCCCCGGCAGGATTGACCGGCTCTGCTGTGACTTCATCAAGCGGAAGCTCGAGTTCTGGTTGGTCGGATTTCTTGGAAGATTTATTCTTGGCCATCGGGAGAAGCGGTCAGCTTTCAGCGATCAGCGGTCAGGGCTGGGCGGAAAGGTTGAGGGAAAGTGATTTGTGGTTTGGGACTGATAGCTGAGGGCTGAAGACTGACAGCTCTGGTCGAAACATTCATGCGCCAACCAGGTCCTTCTCAATGTAAAGGTTGTCGATGATGAAATCCTGCCGCTTGGGGGTGTTTTTGCCCATGTAGAAGGACAGGAGGTCATCGCTGTCGTGCAGGTGACTCAGCGAGACCGGTTCCAACCGGATGTTTTCCCCTATAAAATCCTTGAACTCATTGGCGGAAATTTCACCGAGACCCTTGAAGCGTGTGATCTCGTGGGTCGTGCCGAGCTCGCCGATAGCCGTCTGTTTCTCCGTCTCGCTGTAGCAATAGATGGTTTTCCGTTTGTTGCGCACGCGGAACAGCGGCGTTTCGAGGATGTAAAGATGCCCGCGGGCGATCAGGTCGGGGAAAAACTTGAGGAAAAACGAGATCAACAGCAGGCGGATGTGCATGCCGTCCACGTCCGCATCGGTGGCGATGATGACATTGTTGTAACGCAGACCATCGAGGCCGTCCTCGATGTTGAGGGCCGACTGCAGGAGGTGAAACTCCTCGTTTTCATAGATCACCTTCTTGGAGAGCCCGTAGGTGTTGAGGGGTTTGCCCTTCAGGGCGAACACCGCCTGGGTCTGCACATCACGGCTGGCGGTCAACGAACCGGCGGCCGAGTCACCCTCGACAATAAAGAGGGAACTTTCCTCGGTGCGGCTGCCCTTCTCCCCGAGATGCTGGCGGCAGTCCCGCAGCTTGCGGTTGTGCAGCGAGGCTGTCTTGGCCCGGGCCCGGGCGAGATTGCGGATGCCGGCGAGGTCCTTGCGCTCGCGTTCGCTCTCCTGAATCCGGGCGAGAATCGCATCGGCGGTCTCCTTGTGCTTGTGCAGATAGGTGTCGAGTGACTGCTGCACAAACTTGCCGATAAATTCCTTGATCGTCGGGCCGGACGGCCCGACCTCGGTCGAACCGAGCTTGGTCTTGGTCTGCGACTCGAAGATCGGCTCCTGCACGCGCACCGAGATGGCCGCGATGATCGACTGGCGCACATCGGCCGCATCAAATTCCTTCTTGTAGAAGTTGCGCACGGTGTTGACCAGCGCCTCGCGAAACGCCAGCTGATGCGTCCCGCCCATCGTGGTGTGCTGGCCGTTGACGAAGGAAAAATACTCCTCGCCGTAGTGCGCCCCATGCGTCAGCGCGATCTCGATGTCCTCCCCCTCCAGATGAATGATGGGATAAAGGGTTTCGCCGGTCAGGTTCTTTTCCAGCAGGTCCTTGAGGCCGTTGGCCGACTTGAAGGCCCGGCCGTTGAGCGTGAGCGTCAGTCCCCGGTTGAGATAGGCATAATTCCACAACTGATCCTCGATGAACTCGGGGCGAAACTTGAAATCCTTGCCGAAAAGCGCCTCGTCGGGCACGAAGGCAATGATGGTGCCGTTGCGCTCGGTGGTCTTGGTCACCTTGTGCTCCTTGACCAGTTTGCCCTGTTTGAACTCCACCAGTCTGGTCTGTCCGTCGCGCACGGACTGGGCGCAATATTCCAGCGAAAGCGCATTGACCGCCTTTTGGCCCACCCCGTTCAACCCCACCGCTTTTTGGAACGTGTTGCTGTCGTATTTCGCCCCGGTGTTGATGATGGACACACACTCAACCAGCTTGCCGAGGGGAATGCCCCGCCCGTAGTCGCGCACCCGCACCAGCCGGTCCTGCACCTCAATTTCGATCCGCTTGCCATTGCCCATCGCAAATTCATCGATGGAATTGTCGATCGTTTCCTTGATCAGCACGTAAATGCCGTCCTCGGCGTGCGCCCCGTTGCCCAGCCGCCCGATATACATGCCGGGGCGCAGGCGGATGTGCTCGGTGGAGGAGAGGGTTTTGATGCTGGCTTCTGTGTATGCGTTGGCCATGGAAATCTTTGGATGGATAAAGGTTTGGGGGCGGCGCGCCAAGACAAGCGAAATTGCATCCAACCCGCGCTTGCGACCCAATCTTTCATCCTTGATACTGGCGGACCCCATGAAAAAGAAATCCCTGGTCATCGTCGGTTCCCTGGTCGCCCTCCTGCTCATCGTCTATGTCGGCCTGAGTTTTTTCCTTGGTTCCATCGTCACAGCCGGGGTGAATACCTTTGGGCCCAAGCTCACCCAAACCAAGGTCGAGCTGGCCGGAGCCCGGATTTCTCCCTTCACCGGTTCGGGCACGCTGTCCGGACTTACCGTGGGCAATCCCGAGGGCTGGAGCGACGGCAATGCCTTTACCCTCGGCAAAATCCACCTCAGCGTGCAGCCCTTCTCAATTCTGGGCGACCATATCGTGATCAACGAGATCAGTATCGATGAGCCGGTTTTCCGGTATGAAACCAAGATCATTGCCAGCAACATCAAGGACCTGCTGAAGAACATCGAGGCGTTCACCGGGGCCGGCGGGCAGGAACCCAAGGCCAAAAGCGGCCGGCCCATCAAATTCGTGGTTAAAAAACTTAGGATAACCAACGCCATTGCCAAACTCGGCGTGGGGCCCGCGGCCATTCCCCTGCCCATGCCCCCCATCGCCATCGACGACCTGGGCGTCAAGGAAGGCGGAATCACCCCGGATCAATTCGTCGGGGTGGTGATGCAAAATGTGCTGGGTGGCATCGTCTCCGCCACCGCGGGTGCAGCTGGCGAGATCGGCTCGACCATGGGGGCGTCCGCCTCTGAGGCCGTGG
Organism: Cephaloticoccus sp.; assembly: GCA_021734075.1. GTDB lineage: Bacteria > Verrucomicrobiota > Verrucomicrobiia > Opitutales > Opitutaceae > Cephaloticoccus. Next base: position 35,961 of record JAIPJW010000003.1, on the reverse strand, counting down.
GTAGTGCCGCGAAGAAAACCGGTGAAGGCATCAAAAAACTCTTCGGCAAATAGACCAATTGTAGCAATGGGTCGCTGATCCCGGTGGTTTCAGCGAAGGAGGATGACCGGCATGCTCGGTCTCTCCCTTAATGCAGGTGCTGGCGCAATTCCCGGTAACGCACACTCAGTGCGATCAGGAAAATCATCACATGGATGATAAAGCCGGCCCGAAACGCGATCAAACCGGGCCCGCCATCGTGGGGGGAATCGGCCAAAAACTGTGCCACCAGCACCAATCCGCTCAAGGTCAGGGGGAAACACGCAAAAAGAAATTCCCGGGCACCGGGACGGTCCTGATGGGTTGCGATCGCGGCCAGCACGAGGGAGGAGAGCAAATTGACCAGATTGCAGGTCAGGATGGCCCATTCACTGCCGGTGAATGACCAGGTGACAAAGTCGAACAGGAGCCAGATCAGTGCCCCGCCATACGCCCAAAGCAGGTAACGGTGAAAACGAGTCCAACCCGGGGACAATTTTCGCACGTTGAAGTAATGGATGACGAACAACAGGTAAAACACGGCGTAGGGCAGATGCAGAAAATTATTAATATAGACGAATTTCTCCCCCCAATGCTCGTGCAACCACCAGCCCAACCCATGATCCGTCAGGCTCATGACGACGATGGCAGCCACATAGGCGCCATAATACATGTAGGTGCGGTCATTCAAACGCCGCCACAGCCAACCGGCCAACAACACCGCCACCACCAGCGCGCCATACCACGCATAAGTAAACATCGGCGTGGCGACACCCGGTGTTGTTTTGGCGATAAAAAGTAAGCCGACCCACATGCCGGGGTCATAGTCCGGAAAATTGGTCCGGATGCAAGAATTCGGCACCCCGCCGCCGGACGCATTGACCGACCGAGTTATTCCCTCCACATTCCCGCCCCGTGGCGGCAGTCAAACTCACCTATTATCTGGAAATACTCTCCTCGTGGTGCTCCTACGTCGAACCGGTCTGGACCAGCCTGCAGGAGCGCTATGCCGGGCACGTCGATTTTGCCTGGAAAATCGCCTTGATGAACCGGAGCGACTTTCCGGTTTCGCGGGCGCAATGCGATTGGTTCTATCAGCGCAGCGGCACCCTCACCTGTCAGCCCCGCATGCTCAACTCCGGCTGGTTTGACGCGCAACTCCACGGTAACTATGAAGCCCCCAACCTTGTCGCCGAGGCCGGGCGGGATTTCGGTCTGACTGATGATCGTCTGCGCCGCGCCCTAACCGCGGCCGCGCTGCGTGATGGTCGGAAAATCGGCGACATGGGCACGGCGGTTACCTTCGCCGCCAGGACTTTCAAGCTCAATGGCCGCAAGCTGCGCTTGGCCGCTGAATCCAAGCCGGTGCGCGAGCGAGTGGCGGCCGACACCGCCGAATTTCATGCCCACCAAATCAACCAACGCCCCGCGTTTGTCCTGACCGACGCCATCGGGGACAAGGTGATTTTTTCCGGCCTCGTGAAAACCGAACCCCTCACCGCCACCATCGACGCCATGCTGGCCGACTGTGCCGCCTACACGACCTTCGCCGCCCATTTCGGTCCCGTGCCGGACCAATAATTTTCTCCATCAACCATCCTCAAATCCATTCTTCATGCCTCGTAAGGTAAAAGTCGGCCTCATCGGCTGCGGTAACATCAGTGAAGCGTATTTTGCCGGCTGCAAACGCTACGACATTCTCGATCTCGTGGCCTGCGCCGACATTGACGAGGCGCGGGCCCGGGAAAAGGCAGCCAAACACGGCGTGCGCGGTTGCACGGTGGATGAGTTGCTGGCCGATCCCGGCATTGAGATCGTCATCAATCTCACCATTCCCCAGGCCCATGCCCCGGTCAATGAGCGCATCCTCCGCGCCGGCAAGCATGCCTACGTCGAAAAACCCTTCGGACTCAATGTGCAGGAGGCCCGCCGGGTGCTCAACCTGGCCAAGCGACGGAACCTGCTGGTGGGTGGCGCCCCCGATACCTTTCTCGGCGGCGGCATCCAAACCGCGCGCCAATTGCTGGAAGACGGCATCATCGGGCAGCCCGTCGCGGGCACGGCCTATTGTATGGGCCGCGGCCACGAGTCTTGGCACCCTGCTCCGGAGTTTTATTACAAGTCGGGCGGCGGACCGATGTTTGACATGGGACCCTACTACATCACCGCCCTGGTCAATCTGCTCGGTCCCGTGCAACGCGTATCCGGATCCACCAAGGTGTCCTTTGCCACCCGCACCATCACCAGCCAGCCACTGTCCGGCAAAAAGGTAAAGGTCGAGGTCCCCACGCACTATGCCGGCACCATGGATTTTGCCAATGGCGCCATTGTCACGATCATCATGAGTTTCGACGTCTGGCCCGGTCAGCCGCAGCCCAATATCACCCTCTACGGCAGTGCCGGCACCATGCTGGTGCCCGACCCCAACACCTTCAAGGGTCCCGTCAGCATCAAGCGGGCCGGGGAACAGGAATTCACGCCCGCCCCCCTCACGCATTCCGACGAGCGTTTGCGCGGCACCGGGGTCGCCGACATGGCCTATTCACTGCGTCGCCGTCGGCGCAGTTTCCGGTGCAACGGCGAACTGACCGCGCACGTGGTCGAGGTCATGTCGGCCTTTGAGCAGGCCTCACGCAAGGGACGTCACATCACGATCAAATCCAGCTTGAAAAAGCCCCGCCTGCTGACGCCCCAACTGCCTGACAATATCCTCGACGCCTGAATTCCTCATGTCCTCCCCCGTCCATCCCGAGGTTCTGCACGAAGCCGCAAAACAGCGCTACATTTATCAGAGCGGTGAGGCTGTGGGGGTGCTTGACTACGAACTGGAAGCCACGCGGATGATTTTCACGCACACCTTCGTCCCCGAGGAATTTCGCGGCCAGGGCATTGCGGAAAAATTGGTGCGGGCGGGTCTGGCCCATGCCCGTCAGCAGCAGTTGACCGTTGATCCCCAATGTTCCTACGTGGCGAAATTCATCGCCCGGCATGACGAATTCCAGGACCTGCTAGCTTGACGCGCACGATCCGAACGTCGGGCCGGATCATCGGGCTTCGCGAATTAGCCTGACCGGTGGGCCGTGCGCTCCGCGCGCGGCATCGGCACTGGGGCGAGGCAATCATGGCCACCAATCCGCTGTTTGTAGCCGGCGTTGCCGTGCGCAAATTTCACCCGAGCATCCCTGGCAACCACCCGGGTCAGATTTTGCCTTTATCACAGGCAATTATTCCTTATGATCAGGGCACCCGCCAAAGAACGAATTGCGTCCAATTCCGGCCGGATGTCCTTTCGTTGCACTCAAGGGCCGGAGCATTGGAAAGGAGTAATACGATGAAATCCACATCACAATCACTCCGATGCTGGTCTGCAGTCCTGATCACGTCATTGTGGAGTCTGCCGCCACTCTTCGGAGCGTCCGTTGCAAGCGAAATTGCCACCCGGGTAACGTTATCGGACGACGAATCCGTGTCTTTCCATCCGCCCATAGCCGAGGACTCAGCAGGACGGTTGCTCATCCAACTCAAACCCGCCCACCAACCGGCCAGGGTGCCCAATCATGCGACCCTGGTGTTGCAAAATATCAAGGGCTTCGAATGGTGGTCCGGTGCGGCCGAACCGGTGGGTTCGTCCGGCGACGGCACGCAATGGGCGGCCAACTTGTCCCCACGGGCGGCGGAATCCATTTTGCTGTGTGACCGGGGTGAAATTCGTTTCAAATCGGAAAATGAAGGGGTCCCTCCCCTGGTGGTCGCAATTCCGCAAAGCCGTCTGCAAAAAGCGCTGGGGCAAGTCGTGCCCCGGATGAGGGGCAAGCCCATGTTTTTCAACCCGCCATCGGTTGCCCCGGCCCCGACTCCCCCGGCAATTTCCGCCGACCGGAAAACTGTCGAAGACTATGCGATCGCCATGGAAACCTGGGATCAGGAAGCCCAGAAAGGATTGTTCGATTTCGAGAACACCTTGGTCAGCGCGCGTTCGCTTTGGCGGGATATGCGCACCGCCCGACACTTGCCTTGGGCCAACCCGGATCTGGACCAGTTTGAATCTCTCTATGACACCGTGATGGTCCGGCATGACAATATGGTCCAACAGCGCAAGGTGGCCCGCCAACTCGCCACCAATTACATTGCGCGCTGGAACGCGCAATTTGCCCCGACTAGGGAAGACCGTCCGATCACACTAAACTTTTAGGGTGACACGTGATCCGGCGTCGGGGTCTCCCGGGGACTCTCCGCGACCCCGGTGGCCCCGTGTTCCCCGTGGTAGTCCTTTTCCCCCGCGGTAACGGCGATTTTCATCACGTTCTCCGCCGGCGGGAGTGGGCAAGTGGCAAAAGGCGTGAACGCACAGGGCGGATTGACCGCCTTGTTGAAATCCAGCACGACTTTCCCCTCGGCCGGCGGATCGGCATAAAGAAAACGCGCTGCGCCGTAGGTCTCCTTGCCACTGGTTTCATCGGCGATGATGAAGAAAAGCGGCTCACCGAGCGATTCCTGGATGGGCAACAATGCCAGCGTGCGGCCAGCGCGCTCAAAGACCGCCTTGCCCAACACCATGGCGTCGGACTCCTGACCAAGGATATTGGCAATCTTGATCCTGCGGGGCCGGTCGAATGTCTCCCACCTGGCCTCAATCCTCCAGGTGGGATCGATGGGATAGTAATCGATACCCGCAAAATTGGTCCGGCGCTCCGCCGCACTGTCCTTGACTCGCAACGCCAGTTTGCCGCCGCGTTCGATGACGTAGAAACTCAGGGTGCCACAGGTCACCAGGGTCGGCTTGCCGGATATATCCGGCGCCAATTCCGCCGAAAGGACCTCGCGTCCATCCACCATAGTCCCCAACCCCGGATTCACCTGCAACTTTACCCGGCCGTTGGCCTCCAAGGTGACCGTGCCGAGATGGTCCGGACCCGCAGCCAGTTTCACCTTGTTGTCGTCGGCCCGACCCACCGTGCTTTCCTCGGGTTCCAAAAAGTGCAGACCGATCAAGGTCAACCAACCTTCGGTCGAGGTCAGTCGCGCCAGTCGCGACGCGCGCCATTCCTCAACCTCCTGCACATACGCGTCATTGGTCTCGGCCCGGAGCGCTCCCGTGCCCAGGCTCAACCACGCCAGTCCACTCAACAAGATCCGGTTAAACATTGCGCCAACGTGATACCAATTCGCGGATTTCTCCAGTCGCGTTTTCAATCACCCCGGACTCCGCGCTGCACGGCGGCCACGGCATCGGCCGGAAAATCGCTGATCACTGCATCCAAGCCGAGGGGACCCGCGGCGAAATCCAGCAAACCGGCCAGGTTGTGGCCGTCGGGCAAACCCTCGGGCTGAAAAGTATAGGCACCCACCCGCAAACCACAGGCGTGCGCGGAAGCAACGAGTCCGGTCGCCCGTGGAGGCACGCCCGGTTCCAGCGTCACCACTTGCGGCAAATGGGTCGCGATCCATTGGGCGTAGGTGGCGATCTCCGTAAGACCTGCCGGCGTGGTTAACCGGGCATAATCGCACTCACCCTCCCCCCACTCCGGTGGTCCGATGAGTTGCAGCAAGGGACCCTGCCACCCCATCTCCAGCCGCAAACGCTGCAACGCCGCCGGTTCAAAACTCAGCACCATGCAGCGCGCCTCCGGGGTATTGTAACCTTGCCGCTCGAGAATGGCCGCGGCCTTGGCCGCCAGGTCGCAACCGAGCCGTTGGTGATAGACCGGTTGCTTCAGTTCCACGCACAAGCCCGCATCGCGCCCGGCGGCCGCGTTCAACTGCTGCACGAGTTCAACCCACTCTTCCAGGGTCAATAATGGCTGCGGCTCCGGCGCCACGGCAAACCGGCCGACGCAGGCGGATCGACCCGTGGCAAGGTCACGTCGCTCCCCACTGCGCAGGAAGCGAATTTCCTCCAGCGTGAAATCAATCACATAAAAACGACCGTCCGCGCGCGCCCGGTCCGGATAACGGACCGCCACATCGGTGAGCAGATCGAGTTCCACATCATGCGACACCAGCACTTCGCCGTCCCGGGTCAGCACCACGTCGCACTCTATCCAGTCGGCTCCCTGTTGGTGGGCGAGTTCCACCGCCGCTGCGGTGTTTTCCGGCCGCAGGCCCGAGGCCCCGCGGTGGGCGATGACTTGCACCTTCATGGGCTCGAATCTTTGCGCAGTAGTTTCGCGTCGACCACAAACGGACCCGCCGGCAACAAGGCGGCGATCAGGACCAGTAGGGTGCGCCGCCAGTTCCACTCATGCTCCAGCGCTGCCTGGATCGCCGCCCAGAGATAAAGCAGAAACAAAACGCCGTGTGCCATTCCCACCACGCGCACCGCCTCGGGGTGGCCGGCCAGATATTTCAACGGCATGGCGATGCCCAGGAGCACAAGAAAGGACACACCCTCCCAAAATCCGATCACCCGCAACCGCCCGATACTGGTTTTTATCCAATGCATACGTGGGCCGATGACCGCGCACCTTTACCCATCCGTCAAGCGCAACGGACAAATATCCGCAAGTAGCTCATTCGTCCCACCAGCGCCGCAGATCGGCGCCGACAACCTGCGCATCCTGCCAGATATCGGGAAAGCACGACAGTCCGTAGGCGGGTGCGGCGTTGCCCAGTTCCGGCACCATGTGAATGTCAGCGCAGGCGCTCTGGTTCTGCAAAAACGTGATCAGCGACTTCGCATAATCACTCCACAACTCATACTCCGGCGTGCGTCTGGTTCCATCAAAGGTGGCCGGAATCTGGCAGTGATGCCCGTTGAAGGGTCGCATATGAAAGCGCGGGCACTCGCGCATAATTTCCGGCCGCTCGTTGAGCTTTGGCCAATACGGCGCCGCCATGTGCCGCACCACCGCAAAGTGGGAATGGTCGAAACACACCGGCATCACTTCGCCGGTTTTTTCCCGATAACCGTCATACAGGGCCCACATGCGTTCCGGTGTTTCCGTGAAGGTGTTGCGATGCGACTCGATGGTCGTGGGCATCCCGGCTTTTTTTGCCGCCGCCAGTATCCCGACCACGGCAGTGATCGCGTCCGCCAAGGGTGTTTCCACATCGCAGGGTTGGATGGTGGCGTGCGTGGCGCCCAATGCCTTGACCTGCGCAAAATACGGGGCCGGGTCATGTTCGACGCCCAGGCTCCCCATCGCCCAATAATCCAAGTCGCCGCGGGCCCTTAACTCCTCGCGCGGCGGTGACATGATCCCGGTAAACCCCGCCGCCCGGATCGCATCGAACTTCCGCGCCCAGGACCATTCATTCGCTGGCGTGGGGTATTCGCGCAATGACCACGCCGTCGCGTAAATATGCAGTCGGGGCTTGGTCGTCATCGTGGCTTTCGATCCTTTTCCAATCGGTCAATCAAGACCGCGATGTAGGCGGTGAAGCCATGGTTGCAACTGGCGGACTCGTCGAGGTGCTCCCACAATGTGCCGGTTCGCTGCGCCATGGGGGCAAAGTTTTGCATCAGCTCCCGGCGGGCCGCCGCCCGCTCACCGTGCCTGATCAGCAGTTCCAAGCGCAGGAGTTTGCCCATGAAGGCATTCGCCGGATGCAAGGTCCCGAACTCTCCCCGCACCAAGCGACGCCAGAGTTCCGGCTGACGACGGGGCGAGGTCAGGCCGAAATAGAATGCGTAATATTGGCAGACTTCACTGGCGTCCTCTGCCACGACCAGCCGGCCGGTGGCATCCCGCACCGCGTGGTCGACGAACCGGCCGCCCCGCCAGGCCATTTGACGCAGCTTGGCGTCCAACTGTAGGGCCCGCCGGGTCAATCCGGAATCGCCCAGCAAGCGTGCCGCCGACCGCAACATCGCCGCATAGAGCATGTTCGAGGGGAAATTCACGTCCTGCACGAACGCGTTGGCCTTGGACCACTCCACGAACACCCAGCTCTCAAGTTTCTCGAGCATACCGTCTTCGTTTTCGAAACGGCGGAAATAGCGCAGCAGTCCCTGCACCCGGCGCACAATCATGGGCTGCCACTCCGCCGGCACCTTTCGCCGGCGCACTGCCTCGTCCAACTGCAGAACAAGAAACATGGCCCAATTGGGGATGAACTGTTGCTGCAGTGCCTCCGCCGGATAGCACATCGGCACCATGCCGGCGGGCAGATCGGCAAACTTCGCCGGTCGCAGGTAGTTTTCCAAAAAGGCGCGCTCGATCGGATTGTCCCGGCAAAGGTGCCATTCCGCCTGGGCCGCAAAGTAACTGTCGCAGAGCCATCCCGCGCGTTCGCGTGAGGGGCAGTCCATGAATATATCCAGGGCGTTCTGCCGGAAAGAGGCCACGGCGGCCGCCCGCACCCGCGCCTCGCCGGGGCGCAGGGATTCGGGGGCCGGGACCACAAGTTCCGTATTGATGAAGTTGCGCAGGCTCAGACGGGAGACCTCGACTGCTCCTTGGGTCACCAGCACTTGCAAGTGTTGCAGCGTGTAGGGTTCGAAACTTTCAAAATCCAACGTGGCCCCGGCCGCCAGATCCAGTCCGACCGCATTGACACAGGTGGAACGATCGAAAACCAACTGTCCGTTCACCAGAATTTCATCAAACACCAGCACCACCCGGGACGGCTGCCGGGCTTGCAAATGGAGTTTGGGAAAGCCGGTGGCGACCTTGCCAAAGTCCACCCGCAACCATTGGCCGGTCGACAATTTTTCCGGCGCTGTGACCCGCAACCGCACCGGGGCCTGATCGGTGAACTTCAGGCCCGCCAACTCATCAAAAAGTGCCCACTTAATCTGTTGGGGTTGAAACCCTGCCGAGGTTTTGGGCACCTCGGTAAGGAAACGGTGTTGGGTCGCCTGGCTTGCCTTCCGCCGGGAGAAGGCCGCCTTGCCTCGCATGGCCTGAAGTCGGGGTTTGATCTGCGACAGGTCCGGCCGGGCCACTCCCCGCTCCAACCAAATCCGTTTGTGCCGCACGCGCGCCAGTTTCAGCGGTCGCGACGGACGATAGTCGGGCCTTTGCCAAGGAAAACCACGTTGCCCCACCCGGTAGCACTCCACGAAGGCGCGCTGATAACTGAAGCGCTCGGCCTTTTGCATTCGCTCGCGCCGCAGTTCCGCTGCAAAGCCGCCACCGGTTGCCGCAGTCCAGACAACTGCTTTGCCGTCCCAGACCAATTCCGCGCAGAGAAAAGCCGGCTCATGCGTGGAGCAAAATGTCGGCACCCCATAACCCATCACCTCGATCACCACTTCCTTCATGCCCGGGGCCTCCCCATTGACCGGCCATTCATCCACCCGCGCAAAACCATGCGCGGTGCGGGCCGGGCCGCGACCGCGCAATTTTCCGTCAACCCAAACGCGGTAAGCTTGGGCGGCCGCCACTCGCAGCATCCCGTGAGCCTTGGGGCCAAATTCCACCCGGGCGTGAAAACTGATCCAGGTGTTCATGGCTCCGGCCAACGCAGCGGGCCAAACCGGGATCGCGGCCATAAATGTTGAGCGAGAGTTCACGGGATATGAGCGGACAGCCAGTCACAGCCGGGATGGCTCACCATGGCAAACACAACTTCCAAGCTTGGCTAACGGCCCGCACCCGATTGGCTCATGCAGTCTCCACCCCCCACGTTTATGCAGACTTCACTTCATACGCGCCACGAGATCGCCGCCGCCTCCGTCCATACCGCCGTGCTGCCCGTCGGGGCGATCGAGCAACACGGCCGGCATCTGCCCGTCGGCACCGATACCATGCTGGCCGAGGCGTTCGCCGCCCAACTCGCGACGCGGCTTGATGCCTATCTCCTGCCCGCGCTCGCCATCACTTCATCCATTGAACATCGTCGGGCCAAGGGCACGGTTTACCTGCGGGCCGACACCCTCGCCCTCGTGGTGCGCGACATCGCGGAATCGCTGCAGCAATCGGGTTTCACGCGACTCGTGCTGGCCAATTGCCATGGCGGCAACTGGATCCTCAAGCCCACCATTCGGCAGCTCAACCGCGACCTGCCCGGGTTCCGCACGGTGTTGCTCCAGCCTGAAATTCCCTCCGCCGACTACGCCGCCATTTTCAAGCACCAGGCGGGCGACGTGCACGGCGGTGAATTTGAGACCTCACTTATGCTGCATCTGTATCCCGATGCGGTCCGCCAAATTCCGGTGCCCGATGCCGCGGATCAAAAGTTTCCCCCGCAGGCCATGCTCGATTATTACGACACGACGGAACTCACGCCCGAGGGGCACTGGGGTTGGCCGGAGGATGCGACCGCGGCCAAGGGGCAAAAGGCCATGGCTCTGATCGTGGAAACCAGCCTGAAGATTCTTCAACAGATCGAGGACATCGCCCCGGGATCGTAGGCGCGATGAGGCCGGGGAAAGAATCCCGCCATATCAATTTGCGGAAACCATTGGGCCTGCCACGTTGGCCGGATGTCCGCCGACCCCCAGCCTGAAAATGAGGCCGAGGAAATCCAACTCACCGCCATGCGGGTATTGGTGGCCTTGAGTGTGTCGCACCTGCTCAACGACACGATCCAGGCCCTCGTGCCCTCAATCTATCCGCTGCTCAAGACCCAGTTTGTCCTCAGTTTCACCCAGATCGGGATGATCACGTTTGTCTATCAGTGTGTGGCCTCACTGTTGCAACCCCTGGTCGGCCGCTACACCGATCGCCAACCGCTGCCCTATTCATTGCCGGTCGGGATGAGCCTCACGCTCGGTGGGCTGGTGCTGCTGGCCCTTGCGCCAAGTTATACCGTGATCCTTCTCTCAGCCGTCTTGATCGGGGCTGGATCGTCCATCTTTCACCCGGAGGCCTCACGCCTGGCGCGACTGGCTTCAGGGGGCAAACACGGCTTCGCCCAATCCATTTTTCAGGTGGGGGGAAATTTCGGCAGTTCCCTCGGTCCCTTGCTGGCCGCGGCCATCGTGATGCCCCGCGGGCAGGTCCACGTGCTCTGGTTCGCGCTGCTTGCCTTGCTCGGCATCGTCGTGCTGACGCGGGTGGGTCGTTGGTATCAGCAACACCTGTCGGACTTGAAAAAGTCCGTGCGTTTCAGGGCCGCCCCCAAGCGCAATCCTCTTCCGCGCAAACAAGTGATCCGGGCCCTGGGCGTGCTGGCCGTGCTCATCTTTTCGAAATATTTCTACCTGGCGAGTCTCACCAGCTACTACACGTTTTACCTTATCGGTCGGTTTCAACTCTCGGCCGCACAGGCCCAGCTCTACCTCTTCCTGTTTCTTTTTGCCGTGGCCGCAGGCACGATCATCGGTGGACCCGTGGGGGATCGTTACGGGCGCAAACTGGTCATCTGGATCTCCATCCTCGGCGTGGCCCCGTTCACCCTGCTTCTGCCGCATGTCGGCCTCACCGGCACGGCGGTGCTGTCCGTCATCATCGGCGTGATTCTGGCCTCCGCGTTTTCGGCGATCCTGGTTTACGCGCAGGAACTATTGCCCGGCAAGGTCGGCCTGATCAGCGGCGTCTTTTTTGGTTTCGCCTTTGGCATGGCGGGCATTGGCTCCGCGCTGCTGGGTTGGTTGGCCGATCACACCAGCATCGCTTACGTTTTTCACCTCTGCAGCTTCCTGCCGCTGCTGGGCCTGTTCGCCGCGTTTTTGCCCCGATTGGAAACAGCCAAACCCAGGCGTTGACCGGCTAAACCGATCTGTCGTTTGGTTCCGAATCGTTCATCGTCTCCAGCAGTCCCTCCATCACATTGGCTGCGGCCCACGCGTTGTAGCTCCACCACATGCTCGCCGGTTCACCGCTGTCCGCAAAGGTCTCGATCACCAGGCCGTCACTTGGACAATAACGCTCGGTCATCACCCCGTAGGGCCCGTAGCCGGACACCTCCGGATAGAGCTCCAGCGTTTGCAGTGCCCACGCCACCCCATCATCGGCCCGATCACGGTAATAGTTGTCGCCCGTCTGTTTTGCCAGGTAGCGCAGGGCGTCCGTGATCACGAGTCCCATGGGATGAATATGGGGATTCGAAACCGAAGTGACCGATCCGCCGCAGGAATTCCAAGCCGTGCCCTTGAGCGGCGCGAACTCCGGCCGCGCCCGATAGGCATAACGCCAGAGCAATTCAAAATCCGCCCCGGCTTGCAGGTGACCCAACCACTCTTCCTCCCCGGTGATTTCATGCATCAGTCGCGTTGCCTGCACAAAGGCCAGCACCCCCTCCTGATCGACGCTCTTGTAGGTGTCCATCGGTGTGCCGTAGCAATTCAACGCGGCCACGGCGTGGCCGTAGTAGCGCAACGCCCGCCGCGCCGCCGTCAAATAGGCTTCATGGTTGGTCAGGGCATAGGCCAGGGGCAGAGCCGCGGCAAACCAGCAACCGGCAAAGCCATCCCAATCCACCACCTTGCGCTGTTCCGCACTGAACAAATAGCCGAAGGCCCCGTCGCCGTGCTGCAGTTCCACCACGGTGTCACACACCTTCAGGGCCGCCGCTTCCCATGTGGCCGGATCGCCCCCGCCTGACCGCACCAACCGGGCGCACTTCAGCAAATAGTAGGTCGCGTTGCCATTGGTGTAGGCACAGTGCCGGTTCATGGTGTGGGGCATGAAACCGGACCACCAACCGTTGATGCCCCCCTCCTTGATCTCGCCCCCCTGCCCCGGCACACCCACCAGGCTGGGACCCGCCACATCGTTGAAAAACCCGCTCCGCTCATTCCACGTGGCCGCGATCTGGTCGAGAATCTGGCCGCCGGTTTTTGGGAATTTCAAGTCCGGCATGCGCGCTTGCGCCAACAGCAAAGGGTAGGCCAGCACGCCCCCGCCCGACCAACCGATCTCCGACACGGGCCGCCACGCCTTGAGCACATTGTCCTGCGGCACCCGGCAGGCCATGTTCGTGTAGTTGCCAAACTCCGTGCTCCAATTCGGGCTGATGAAACCCTCGGCCAACGCCCGCGCCGCCTCGGCCATGGTCTTGCGATGCTGCGGCCGTTCATGTGAGCGCTCGTAAATATCCCGCACAATCCGGTGGGCTCCTGATCTGCCGGCCGCTGGCAACCAATACAACGAGCCCGACGTGCAGGCCCCGACCGAGCGATGGGCCGTGGCCGGCCGAAACATCATCTTGTTCACATAGGTCAGCGGATCATTGCCGTAACCCAGGCTCACCCCGCCCCCCGCCGGCAACCGGCTCAACACACCGTTGCGGATAAAACCATCCGCCGCCGCCGTATCATCGGCATAGGGCTCCACGGAAAGTCCGATGACCCCCGCTGGAGTGCAGAGCATCGAGACCGGGCACGCCGCGCGGTCCGCGCGAAATTCCCACAGCGGAGCCGAGCCTTGTTCATCCGGCACCGCCGCGTGCAGGGTTGGAAATTCATTCGGTCGCACGAGGTCATGATTATTGTCCCCGAACAAACAGGCCGGAATCAGGTGAAAACACTCCCCGGTTCCTCCCCAGGAAAATTCCAGCCGCAACCGCATCGGTTCCGTCGCGATGAACTCCAATTTATATTCGGCCCGCTCCTCCAGTAACGGAGCCCAGGTCAACCCACCCTGCACCCCGTGGGTCGAAAAAACATACCGGTTCTCGCCGGCGGATTGGAGCGGCAGTTCCTGCCAGATTCCGTCCGCTCCGCTGGCGCTGAGTTGCAAGGCTACGTTGTCACTGCCCGCCGCGAACGACAGGTGACGGTTTTCCAAAAACAATGAAGGCATTGGCTTGTCTATCGGACAATGCGGTGACGATCCACCCAATAAGCCCATAGCACCAGCAACCATTGCGCCTGCCCCACCCAGGCTATCGCCCCGACACTCGGCGGCGGCGACCCCATGGCATTGCCGACCTGAATGACCGCCAAAAACAGGATCAGGCCCCAAAAGCCCCAACGGCCTTTGCCGTTCGTCGCCTTGGTCACCCGGGTATAGAGCCAGACGCCGATCCCCAGCGCGGCAAATTCCACGACCTGGGTCCAGAAGACGGATTGCCACAGGCCCAATCCCAGCATGGGGCTGTTGCCCGGATACAGGGGGAGATCGGGCACATGGACCACCAGATCAAGCACCCAGTGGCTCACCACGGCCAATCCGATCACCCACGCGCCCCGTGCTTCCCGGCGCAACCAGTAATAGACCAGCCCCAAACCGACGGCCCAGAGCACGACCGCGAACAGGCTGTGCGAAATGGGATAATGCTCGAAGACCAACGGCACTGCTGGGGTTTCACCCGGGGCAATCCGCACCCGCTCCCAACCGAACAACAGCAGGGTCGGCCAAATCAGGTCGATGAACTGGGCGGCGAGGAACAAGGTTCCCAGCGAAACCCGGGGGGCGAATTTTTTGGCGGTGAGCCCCGCGCCAAAATGGGCGATGAACATGATGCAATGGGTTGGCCCATTTTTCACGTTCGGGCAGGCCCACGGCAAGCCTGCTTTGAACACCGTTCTTTCGCACGCTACTCCCCAGCGCAAGCTGAGTGGAATGTTGCCATATTCAAACTGACTTGCTGCGGCGCAGGATCAGCACCAGAGGCAACAACAGCGCGGGGGCGAAGGCTGAGATCGCCATGCCCCAGTGCAGGTCGCGCCAATCCGCCACCCAGCCCACCAGCCACGGCATGCAGATGCCGCCCATGTTACCAAACGCCCCCAGGGCACCATACATGCTCGCGCCGCCCTCGGGATAACGATCGGCCGTCACGGCCAGCATTGTCGGCCACAGGCAGCTTCCGGTGAATCCCACCAAAATGCATGCGGTCAGTGCGATCCCCGCTCCCGGCCAAAAGGCACCGATCACAAACAGGATCACCGAGGTGCCACTGCCCCATGCCATGACCTTGAACGGATCCCATTTCGGTCCGACCGCACCCACCACCATGCGACCCGCCGCCATCGCCACCGAAAACAACAACAGGGCCCCGCCGCCCACCCAGGTGGGATAGTTGAGCCCCAGTTCCGCGTAGGCCGGCAACCATTGCGACATGCCAGCTTCCGTCGCCCCGCCGAGCAGGATGGCCAACAGCGCCACCCAAAACCACCGCCGGTGCACGAGGGTGCGCAGGCGCAGCCGGCCCCCGACCGTGCTGAGCGCGGGAAAAGTCAGCGGTGCAAACGCCACCAACAATCCGACCGGCAGCAGGAGCAGGAGCAGGCAGGTCTCCCGCCAGCCGAGCCCAAACTGCAAGGCCAGGGTGCCGGCCAGGATCGTGACCACGGCCCCGACGCAGAAATAGGAATGCAGCCAGTTCATGGCCGCCGCCCGGCGCGTGGGATTGAGCGCGGCCACCACCGGACTCAATACCATGTCGAGCACCCCCGCGCCCATCCCGAGCACAAACACCGCCGCGCCCAACAGCGCATAACTCGGGGCGAAGGCCGCCGCAATGAGACTCAACGCAATGAGTGTATTGCCCAATTGGGCAAACGGCTTGGCGCCCCAACGGTCGGCCAATGGACCGGTGATCAGGATGCCCGCCACCAGACCCGCAAAGGAAATCGCCCCCAACCGGCCGAGCTGCTCCGCGGTCAAACCGTCCGCCCCGCCATAGGTCGCACTCAATGTCGTGAGAAACACCGGCAGGAGGTTGAGCCCGATGGAGAGACTCATCATCGCCAGGTAGCAGAGGTTCGTCAGCAGACGCGGGGCAACAGACATCGGGGGAGACGAACGACAACCTCCGGCGAAAGCAATCCAGCCCTCCGTCCTAACCGAATAAACCTCCCGCCGCCGTTGGCACGGCCACCGCGTCATTCTTTCTCGTTCTCTTAATCCTTCTCTTTATCCCCTGCCCCGTCTCCGGCAGGGAAGGATTCCCCCGCTCATCTGATCGGACATTCGTTGGATTCACCCATTCGACGATCTGATTTCTGCCGCAAAAAGTCTCAAAATTGCTCCATCTCCAAACCAGCTCACCCGCGCGGCTATTGCCGCCTCATAAGCCACATCCGCCTTACGATTTCATGCGCCTCTTTGCGGCCAATCCCTGATTCCGGCTTTCGTGGTTCACCACCCCAAATCAGGTCACCGTTTGCATCCCGCAGGATGGCTCATACTTTCCGCTGGATGAGCACATCCGCCCAGTTTCCCGAGGAGAGCAGTGACGATGGTGAATTCGAACGGCAGGAGGACGCCTTTCGCCAGTGGGTGCGGCGTGACGGCTCGACGCCCTTCGCGCCGGAAGCCGATCGCTATCATCTCTACATCAGTCTGGCCTGTCCCTGGGCTCATCGCACCTTGATCGTGCGTCAGCTCAAGGGTCTCAAGCACCACCTCGGCGTGACCGTGGTGGACCCGGTGCGTGATGAGCGTGGCTGGGCGTTTCGCGCGGGTGACGGATATTCTCCCGACCCCATCAACGGCTTCAAGTTTCTCAGCGAGGCCTACCAGGCCTCCGATCCCTCCTTCCGCGGACGATGGACCGTGCCGGTGTTGTGGGACAAACAGACCAAGCAGATCGTCAATAATTCCGAGGATGACATCTGCCGGATGTTCAACGACGAATTCACCCGGCCCTGCGACGTAACCCCGGAGCTCTTTCCCGCCGTCCGCAGTAAGGAGCAGGCCACGCTCAGCGCGGAGATCTATGAACGGGTGAACAATGGAGTTTACCGCGCAGGGTTTGCCACCACCCAGATAGCCTACGAAGGCGCGGTGACGGCCCTGTTCAACGCCTTGGACTCACTCGAAACCCGCCTGAGTAAATCGCGCTACTTGTTGGGAGACCAGCCCGTGGAAACGGACTGGCGCCTTTTCTGCACGCTGGTGCGTTTCGACGCCGTTTATCATGGCCACTTTAAATGCAATCTGCGCCGCATCGTGGATTACCCCAATCTTCAGGGCTACCTGCAGGACTTGTATCAGGTGCCCGGTATTGCGGAGACCGTGAACTTCACCCACATCAAGCGCCACTACTACGTCACGCACACGGAGATCAATCCCACGCAAATCGTGCCGCTCGGTCCGATCCTCGATTTCACTACTCCGCACGACCGCGGCGAATGACCCTCCGACTATGGTGGGGAGCCCTCGGCCCGGGGCGACGCTGTTGAATCAAGCCACCATTCCACGGATCCAGACCCGGATAAAGAACCACGAAATACACCGGATACACGAAACAACCCGCCTATTCGTTTCGCATCTTTCTTTCTAGTTCCCTTAATCTTTCCCTATCTACCCAAAGGAACATGATCATCGGCCGGGAGCTGTGCCCGCTGTCTTGTCCGTCGTAACCGAGCATTTTTTGGCCGCAAAAAGTCGCAAAGACACTCAGCTCCTCTCCAGCTCAACTGCGCGGCTATAGCCGCCTCATGAGTCACATCCGCGCTCCGATTTCTTGTGCCTCTTAGCGGCAATAATCCGCATTCCGACCTTCGCCACTTGGCGTGCTTTGCGCATAACTCCTCATTCCAAACCGTTGCGCGCCATCACGCCACCATACCAAGCCGCGGACTGTTTCGGAGTGCGCTGGCCGGTCGTGAAATCCACGTGGTGCAGCCCGAAGCGTTTGCTGAAGCCCAGCGCCCATTCAAAATTGTCCATAAGGGACCAAAGGAAGTAACCGCGCAAATCCACGCCATCTGTGTTGATCGCGGCATGACAGGCCGTCAGGTATCGTTCAACGAAATCAATGCGGCGGGTGTCGTTGACTGCCACGGTAACGTCACGCTCTCCCGGCAAGGCACAACCGTTCTCGGTGATGTAGATGGGCGGATGACCGTAACGTTTATCGACCCAGCCGAGCATCTTGCGACAAAAGTCCGGCACCACGTTCCAATCCATGTCCGTCTTTTCCCATTTGGGATCATCAGACAATTCGACCCGTTGGTCCGCGGCCATGCCCCCGTTGCCGGTGGGCTTGATCGTGGTCACCGCCTGTCCGGCCGGGGGCTCGCTGGCATACATGCCGCCATAGAAGTTCAGGCCAAAAAAGTCACTCGACCCGCGGATCAACGCCATGTCCTCCGCAGAAAAATGCGGCAGGCGGTCACCCACCATCTCGCGCATCACTGCCGGGTAGTCGCCCCGGTAAATGGGATCGGCAAACCAGCCGAGGAAAAACTCCATACTGCGCTGGGCCGCCGCCTGATCCGCCGCGCTGTCCGTCTTCGGCTCGCGCCAGTCGCAATTATTGGTGATGCCGATCACGCCTTTTTGCCAGGATTGAAACTTCCGCCGATAGACGTCCACGATTTTCCCATGGGCTCGGATCAGATTGTGGGCCGCGATATACGGTTCTGATTGGCTCACCCGGCCCGGTGCAAAATACCCGATGCCATGACCGAGCACAGCGCTGCACCACGGCTCATTCAAGGTGATCCAGTGCTTTACCCGGTCACCGAAGCGCTCGAAACAAACCTCGGCGTAGCGCGCGAACTGATCAGCCACTTCCGGATTGAGCAGACCATCCGTTTCCATCTGCAAGGCCAGCGGCAAATCCCAATGGTAGAGGGTCACCCATGGCGTGATTCCATTCGCGAGCAAAGCGTCGATCAGCCGGTTGTAAAACGCCACGCCCTCCTCGTTCACCGTGTCCCGTCCCGTGGGCAGCAGGCGACTCCAGGCAAACGAAAACCGATACGACTTCAGCCCCATCGCCTTCATCAAGGCGACATCCTCCTCCATTCGGTTGTAGTGATCACAAGCGGTGTCGGCCGTCTGGCCCTCGTTCGTTTTGCCCGGGGTATGGGTGAACGCATCCCAGATGCTCGGCCCGCGTCCGTCTTGACTCCACCCACCCTCGATTTGATAAGCGGCCGTCGCCGCCCCCCATGTGAATCCCGCCGGAAATTGCTTCATACGGATCGCAGCCTTTCACAATCACCGCCGTCGTCCTAGCAAATTCCTCCGGTGTCTTTTCTCCGAAAGTATTTTTTTCACAAAAAGAACTGCCAGAATATAATGCCGCGCCGATCCTCACACCAGGTGCGGCAGCACGAGGGTGGCCATGCTCAGGACAAAGAAGAATCCACACATGTCGGTCACGGTGGTGAGGATGGGGCCCGAGGCCAGGGCGGGATCCAGATTCATGCGCTTCAGCGCCAGGGGAATCATGCCGCCCAGACTCACGGCCACGATGGTATTGAGCATGAGGGCCCCACCCACGACCGCACCCAACCACATGTTGCCTTTCCAGAGCAGGGTAACCGCCCCCAACAGGATGCCCAGCGCCAGGCCGTTGATGCACCCCACCGCCATCTCCTTGCCCAGCACCCGCATCATTTCCACCGGTCGCACCAGACCCAACGCGAGTTCACGAATGCTCACCGCCACGGCCTGACTGCCGCTGCAGCCGCTCATGTCGGATATGATCGGCAGAAACACCGCCAGGGCGATCACCTGCGCCAGCGTGTCCTGGTAGGCGGCAATCACACTCGCCGCGAGGACGTTGAGCAGGATGTTCACACTCAGCCAGGAAAGGCGCCGTCCCGAGCGCACGCCCAGGGGCATGGAGCGCAACTCCTCCTTGCCGCCCAAACCGCTGACTTTCAGAAAATCCTCCGCCACATCCTCAGCCGCCGCCTCACGCACCGACTTGCGCATGACCACGCCGATCAGGCGCTTGAGATCATCCACAACGGGAAAACCCACGAATTGCTTCTCGTCAAACAAGCGCACCAGATCGTCGAGCCGCGTCGCATGGTTCACCACCAGTGGATCAGGCAGCATGATCTTGGTCACCGGGGTGGCCGGAGTGGACAAAAGCAAATCACGCAGGCGCAGCACGCCAACCGTCCGCTTTTCCGCGTCCACGATGTAGGCATATTGCACATCGTAGTCGGTGTAGGTCTCGGCGTTTGCCCGCATGTCCTCGGTCACATCCCCCACGGTGGCACTCATGGGATAGGCTAAAAACTCGGACCGCATGAGTCCACCGGCTGTGTCTTCATCATAGCGGAGCAGTTCGCGGGCTTCCGCCGCCTCGGCTGGTTCCATCTCCTCGAGAATCGCCTCCGCCTCATCATCCTCCAACTCGCCCAGCATGTCGGCGGCCGCATCACTATCGAGTTCCTCAAGGATGTCCGCCGCCCGGTCGGGATCAATGCCATCCAAAATATCCACCGCTTGGGCATCGGCCATATGCTCGAGCAGGTCCGCCGCCTGTTCGGGCTGGATCATGACCATCAGCCGCTCCTGACGTTCGTCATCGAGTCGGTCAATCAACCGCGAGCGTTCGCCTGACGGCAGGGATTCCAACAGGGCACCGGCACCCTGCGCGTTCTGCGTGTCAATGCAGTGCTCAAGCTGGTCGATCATCTGTTCGTGTTCGGTCATGGCAAATCGGTGTTGCAACCTGATAAGACGCCAGGCCGTGGGTTGCTAGTTTTATCCTGCCGGGGTGACCCGCTCCGGCTCAAGCGGACGTCTGCAGTTCCAGCAGAATCGCGGAATTGAGGTGCTCCTGCAGGTAGGCATAGGTGGCGAAACCGTAACCGCCGGCGCCCCATTTGACCCCCCAGGAATTCTTGAAGATGAATTTTGTGTCCTGCAATCGTCCGGTCGGGCAGGTGTAGCCGACCAGCGTGATCGCATGCCCGTAACTGGGAATCTGCGTGTCGAGCAAGGCGGCCCGCATATTGGTGAAGCGGGGCCAGGCCGTCCCGATCGCCACGGGGATGCCGGCATTCAACGCATGCACGATATTGTTCAACTGGGTGGCATTGTCCCGCCCCGGCACCAGGTGCACCGCCACCAGCGTGTGGGCCTGGGCCTCGGCGATCACTTCCGGCGGGGGGGCGGCGACCACGTTGTTTCTCACGCCAACCGTGTTGGGCATGCTGCTGGCCGGGGGTATGCCATAGGTGCGCAAGGCGGTCACGACTTCGGTCAGGGCAAATCCTGTGTCGGCGTCCTCCCCCGTTGAGTTTTCATTCTGGATCGAGGCGCCCAGTTGCTGGATTGTGCGGCCGGTGGCCCAGATGAGGTATTCCTCGGAATACTTGATCGGTTGGCCCGTGTTGTCCGCGTAAATGTATTCCAACGCGCTCACCACGGCAAAGACCGAGCAGCTGGGCCGCCGCCCCTGGTCCTTCACATACAGGGCCAGCTCGTTGAAACGCGGCCGCAGATCCACCTCCTTGTGCAAGCGGGCCTCCGTGCCAAAATGCTGCAGCACCTGATCAAATCTGGATCGCACCTGATCCTTGCGCGCGCTGGCCGCGGCCTTGCGCGCCCGGGCCAGCCGGGCTTCCCGCTCGGCAATGGCGGTTTGCATCGCCCGCTCACTGGCCTTCTCGGCCGCAGGATCATAGCCGAAGCGGGTCTGCAATCCGGGGGTGAGATCGCGCAACCGCACCGAGGTCATGCCCTCCCGGTGCAAAAACAAAACCGTGCGGGCACTGACGCTTTTTACCGTGACCTGCCGATAAGTGACCTCACCGACGGTGAGGGTATCCAACACACTGCCCGCCTTCAGTGGCTCCGGTGGAACGGGGTCCGCGGAGGCGGTGGTGACCCACAGACACAGGACGACCAGCCCTGCCTTCAGCGGGAATCTGCGCCGGAAAATGAGTGAAACACCGTGCATCCGATTGGTTGCGCAGGATGACCGGCTTATTCCGTCAGGTCGATATCTCAGTGGGTGTGCCGATTTTCCGCACATGAGGATTCGACAGGCAAGCACCGGAGGCATTCGCTACCGTCATGAAAGTCCTCATCATCGGCGGCAGCGGCCTCATCTCCACCGGCATCGTCAAGGCGCTGAAGATGCGCGGGGCCGACATCACGGTCTTCAACCGCGGACAAACCGATGATCGTCTGGGTGACGTGCATCACCTGACCGGCGATCGCAATGACTTCCCGGCCTTCGAGTCCAGCGTCGCCGCCGCCGGGCCGTGGGACGCGGTGATCGACATGATCTGCTTTCGGCCCGATCAGGCCGCCAGTGATGTGCGCGCCTTTGCGGGCCGCTGCGGACATTTCCTGTTCTGCAGCACGGTGTGCACCTACGGCAACTCGCAGACCATCGTGCCCACGGATGAAAGCACCCCGCAGAACCCCCACTCCGACTACGGTCGCGACAAGGTGGCGTGCGAAGAGGTGTTTCGCCAGGCGCACACCGCAGGCAAGTTTCCCGTCACCATCCTGCGCCCGTCGCATACCTACGGACCGGGCGGTGTGATCATCAACAACATCGGTTGGGAGCCATCCTTTGTCGACCGGTTGCGCCGCGGTCTCCCCATCATCGTCAGCGGAGACGGGCATGGACTTTGGCAGAGTGCCTTTTCAGAGGATGTCGGGGTCGGGTTTGCCCATGCGGCGGGCAATCCGAAATGCTTCGGCGAGGCTTACAACATCACGGCCGATGAAGTGGTCACTTGGGACGAATATACCCTGCGCACGGCGGCCGCGATCGGCGCCCCTGTCCCGCGCATTGTCCATATCCCGACCGATCTCCTTCTGGCCATTGATCGGGAACGTTACCTGGCGCTGGCGGAAATCTTTCGCTACCACGGGGTCTATTCCAGCGACAAACTGAGGCGCGATGTGCCGGAGTATCGCAATGCCACCCCGTTCGAGGCAGGCGTGCGCCAAACCGTGGCGTGGATGGATGCCCACAAAACCATCACCTCCGCCGATCCCGCCAGTAAAGAGGACCGCCTCGTCGCGGCCTGGGACAAATTCACGCGCGACACCGTGACCGGACTGGGCCCAATATCCCCGGGCACTGGGTGACCCCCCATGGGCCGCGTCTTTCGGCTTGGTTTCCACGCGACTGACGGCTTGGTTCAGTTCGTTCCCCATCCTATTTATCCATGAAAGAGTTCCCCGCGTTTATGCGTCAGGCACCCAACGCCGTCGCTGGCTCCAACCTGTCGGAGGCTCTGGAAGGTTACGTCTTCGAAGGACGTGACGGCACCCAAATCGTGCTCTGGCAATGCCAGGAAGGCGGCACCAGTCCCACGCACAGCCACGAATACGATGAATACGCCGTCTTGTTGAGTGGCACCTTCACCGGTTTTATTGGCACCCAGGCCGTGACCATGGGTCCGGGCGACGAATGCCATATCCCCGCCGGCACGCCACACAGTGGGAGCTATTCGGCCGGTTATCGCGCCATTGATGCCTTTGGTGGAAAACGGGTCGTGCATCGCGATTTGTGAAGCGACCCAACCAGCGCATTCTGGCCCTGCAGTTCGGCAATGTATACCAACGCAGGCAGCGCGGGTATATCCTGCTGTCACGCTTATATACGCACCCCGCCTATGGTTGGCTTGGCCCCGTGAATGAGGGCGCCGGGCGCAACATTCGTGAGGCCCGACTCGAGGGTTATGTGCATTCTACTTCGGCCGCGACCCTCGCCCTCGGCCTGCCGGATGGTGACTACAAGGTCGTGCTCACCTGCTTCACCAAGGAACCCGGCCACGGCCCTTTCCGGGTGAATGCGACCGGGGTTACGGACGCCCTTCATGTGCGGATTACACCCCGCAAAATCAGCCGCCACCGCCTCGTCGCCCAGGCGCGAAACAACCGGCTGGATTTGAAATTCACCCCCGCTGCCGGTCATGACTTCCTGATCAACACCATCGAGGTGTTCGCTCCGGCCTCGGTCGATCTCCAACCGCTCTTTCGCCAGGCCCCACCCGCCGCCCCGCCTTCCCGGGTCGCACTGGCCCATTATAAAACCCCGGATCCAACCGACATCCTGCGCCAGCTCTGCGACTGGCTCCTGCGACACCGGGAACCGGACGGCTTTCTCGGCGACACCCACGGCCCGGGCCAGAGTTTTTGGTATACCGCATCCATGCCGCTGCGCACATTGCTGGCCGGACACCGCTTGTTGAGACGCCCACGCTATCTCGACGCCGCCACCAAACTTCTCGATCTTTTCGTCGGCGAACAACTGCCCAACGGCGCCTGGGAAGCCGGGCGGCGCGGCCAACCAACGAAACGCCTGGCCACAAAGGAGGTCGAGCGCATCCTGCGCGAGGAACGCCTGCCCATGTCGGACATTGGTTCGATGGTGACCGCTTTGGCCGTGGCGATGGCCCAAGTGAGCGGTGCCCGCCAAAGACGTTATCTGAATGCGCTGCGCTTGTTCTGTGATGAGTGGGCTCCGCGGTTTCAACGGAGCAACGGCGCGTTTGATGACGGCGTATGGCCGCAACCCACCGCCATCTATTCCTGCTCCACCGCCATCCAAGCTTCGACCTATGCCCTCGTAGCCAAGGTGACCGGTGACTTGCGCTACCTCAAGGTCGCCAACCGGGCCATGCGCTTTCTGCTCAAGGATTGGCGGACCGACGGGCGCATGCTCGGCCGCGCGCCGCATTGGGTGGTGCACAACGGTAAACCCTTTGTCCTCGATCGCCTGCATTTCGGTGACCAGTGGTATTACGACGAGGGCTTCATCACGACGTGGCATCATACGACCGATGCCTCGCTGCGTCATGCTCTCCAACGCGCCTTGCATCACCGCGTTCACGGCCGCGCCGGTTTGCTCGCGGCCCAGGGCAACGCCACGTGGTGGCCCTTTCAGGATATCTGGAACAACGCCAAAAGCGTCGGCATGGTGCAAACACTGCTGTTCGTCCAACGGCACGGCAAATCCACCCCACGACTCGAACAGGCCATCACGGAAGCGCGCCACTTGTTGAGTGTTCCCGCCCTCCGCCGCAGCCTGGGCGTGATGACGCCGGATCGCGGCCGTCCGATCACCCGTCATGCCATCCGTTCGTGGGCCGGCCTGCGCATGGAAGCCACCGGCTTCGCCGGCATGACCCTCGCGGAGATGATTCAACCCGGCGCGCTTTATTTATCAACGATCACCCGACTGACGGCTCCGGTGGCCGTGCGCTCTGCGCGCGGCTTGCACGCAAGATAGTCCAAGCAACCAACGCGCGCGGAGCGCACGTTCCACCCCCGGGCAGAGTCATGCCATGGCACGAGGCTCAATAACCAAGTCCGGCCGTGCGCCTCAGTCCTTGGGCACGGTTGTCAGGTGCCACTGTGCGCACCACGGACAAACGTAAGCGCGGCGTTCCCGTTCCACCCCCGCCAGCATCGCGGCATCGAGGGCATCGCCCTGGGAGCGATACCGCCGTTTACCCCGGCAGGAGAGCTGTTTGGTGACGCGGGTGGGACGTTTCATGTTCTTACGCCCCGATCATAAGTGCATTGGCTGTCGATCGTGCAAGCCACGGAAAGAAAAACCGGGTTGAAGCTCCGCCCGGGTTTTGCCAAATCAATCCCGATGGCAAAATCCCCGCCACCCCACTCGATGGATCCGAAACTGACCCGAGCCATTGAGGTTTTCGTGCAGGGCTTTGGTTTCACCCGGAGCTTCACTCATCCCTACCTCGGGACGAAGGTCGGACCGCTCTGGGTGTTGCGTGATGCCCCCCGCAAGCTGGACAAGGATTACCGCAACGAGGAATGGAGCGCCTATGGAACCGCCCCGGATGAAGTCGATCGGATCATCCGCCAACACACGCGCGGACGTTTCTGCGTCTGCGCGTTTCTGCCCTTTGGTGAATCCGATCAATCCATGCGCGAGGCTTACAAGGCCATGGGCTACCGGTTCAAGGTCGGCGAGCCGGTGATGGTGCATGCCCTCAAGCGCATCCCGCGGGCCAAATCTCCCGCCATGATCCAGCGTGTCCGCACGACCGAACTGGCCGATGCGGTCACCCGGGCCGCCGGGTCCCGCCAAATCCTGCCCGAACACCTTGGAGCTGACGCCCCGCTGCGGCAATATGCCGCGCTCATCGAGGGCAAGGTCGTCGGCTGGGTGCGCAGCATTGTCTGCCAACAGGGCACCTGGTGTTCCAACATGATGGTGCTGCCCAAGTATCGGCGCCGGGGCATTGCCTCGGCCCTGCTGGCGCAGCTATTGCGCGACGATCGCAAGCACGGCGTCAAGGCGGCGGTGCTCACCGCGAGCCACGCCGGAGCGAAACTCTATACCACTCTCGGCTACCAACAAATCGCGACGCTGCTCTTGTTCATGCCGAAGCGGTAGGTTGCTTTTTGCGCGCACTCATCTGGGCCTCGATATGCGCCAGGATCTCCTTTCTCCCGGCCTTGGTTTCGGCCGACGAGATGAAAGTCGCTGGGCCTGGCGTGATGCCGGCGAGCACCTTTTGCCGGAAGTGGGCGATGTTGGCCTGGGTCTTGCTCGCGGACTGCTTGTCCGTCTTGGTGAAGACGATGGCAAAGGGGATTTCCGCGCCAATCAGCCAGTTGATGAATTCCACATCAATCACCTGCGGGGGTAGCCGCGAATCGATCAGGGCAAAGGTGTGCCGCAGCGTTTCCCGCTTTTCCAAAAAGTCCGCCACCGCCTCGTTGAAATCAGCCCGTTGGGTTTTAGAAACCCGGGCGTAGCCGTAGCCGGGAAGGTCGACCAGGTTCCAATTGCCATTGATGCTGAAGAAATTGATCAACTGGGTCTTGCCCGGGGTTTCCGAGACCTTGGCGAGACCCTTCTTCATCGTCAGCATGTTGATGAGCGACGACTTGCCGACGTTGGAACGACCGATGAAGGCGAACTCCGCAAACACCGTCGGCGGACACGAATTCAAATTGGTCGCACTGGTCAGGAAAGAGGCGGAATTGATCTTCATCGCCCGAAGCATGGCGGAGCACCCGCGGAATTGGCGACCCTTTGTTTTGGGTGCACGCCAACGGGTGGCCGGAATGCGCTTCCCATCGTGCAGTGCGGAATGAATAGTGATGCTGCACGTTATGAAATCACCCCGCCCTGTATCCCGGGCCAAGTCGGCCAAGCTCGAGGTCGATGCCCTCCTACCCGTGGTCACGACTGGATTGGGGCATACACCGGGCGATCCCCCGGCCGGCACCCGCGGTGAGCAGCGCCTTTCCGTGGCCGCACTGCGCCGTTGGGAAGCCCTGCAATTCGGCATGTTCATCTGTTATGGCCTCAACACCTATGTCGGGGCCGAGATGCCCAATGGCAACGACCCGGCTTCGCGTTATGCGCCGGATCGACTGGATGTCGACCAGTGGGTCTGCCTCGCCCGCGATGCCGGCATGAAATACGCGATCCTCACCACCAAGCATATCTCGGGGCACTGCCTGTGGCCGTCACGACATACCGACTATCATGTCGGTCACAGTGGCAATAAAACCGACGTGGTTGCAAAGTTCATGGCGGCCTGCGTCCGGCGCGGGGTGCAACCCGGATTTTACTATTCCTCGTGGGACAATCATCATCGCTTCGGTTCCCTCTCGGCCAACGTCGCGCCGCAGCCACTGGAGCCATCCGGCCCGCCGGCGAATCGCAGCTCGGCCTACGTGACCCAGGCCTACCTCGATTTCCAATGGGCCCAGATCACGGAGCTGATGGACAACTACGGTCCCGTTGCCGAATGGTGGATCGATATTCCGCACCTCCTGCCGCGCGACTACCGCAACCGGCTCTATGCCCACATTGCCGCCCAACAGCCCAAGACTGTCATCCTCAACAATCATGGCATCGGCGACGGTTCGGAGGTTTTCATGGACCGCGCCTGGCCCACCGACCTGATGACGATTGAGCGATTCCTGCCCAATTCCGCCACCGGACACCGCAAGTGGCGGCACCTGGATGGGAGCCACTACTACCTGCCCGGCGAAGTGTGCGATCCCATTGGCCAGGACTGGTTTTACACCGAAAAGGATCGACCCCGCTCCGATGCCGAATTGCTCGGCATGTTTCTGACCAGCACCTCCCGGGGCGCCAATCTGCTGCTCGCCGTCGGACCCGACAAACATGGCCGGATTCCCCGGCGCTACGCCGCGGCCCTGGGCCGTATGCGTAAAAATCTGGACCAACTGGGCCTCTGATTTGACCCGGTGGATACCCTTGCGCTGACATCACGCTCGCCAAACCGCGTTTGAGCCGTTGTCTTTTCCCTCCCTCGCCATGTCCGAAGTCCTGCCGCCCATCATTGTCTGGTTGACCCGCTATACCGGGTTTCCCGCCCGCCGCCTGCCGGCGAAGGCGGAACTCATGCTGTTGTTTGCCGCGGCCGCGGAGACCGAGGAACGGAATCAATCCCCGCAAATCGGTTTGATTGTGCGCAAGGACGTCGCCCGGCACGCCTCGCAAAAACAACTTTCCGAAAACCGCCGCCACACTCACTTCAAGAGCGACAACCGCACCGCCGTCTAATCGGGGACCTGAACCGCCGCCGCACGGCTCTGCTTCCCGACCATGAAGGGCAGCAGGAGTATGCAGACCAGACCGAACGCCGCGTCGGCCACCAAGGTCACCGGATAACCGAAACGGTCGATGGCATAACCCTGCCAGGTCGCCGAATAGGAGATGACGAAATTACTCATCGCCATGTAGGCCGTAAACTGGGTGGCGGCCACGGCCGGGGTGGTGATGTCCATGAACAATGCGGCCTTCGTGCCATACATCAGTCCCTGGAAAACCGAGAACACCAGGCAGGCAGTCCAGAATGCCGCGACCAGGCCGGCGGCAGGAATCGGGCGGTCCGGCAGCTGGGGGTCGATTGGCATGATCCAGCCGTGACGGCTCATGATCCAAGCCAGCCAGACCCCGGGAATCGCCGTGCCGATGAAATACAAGGCGAGCATGCGCCGGCGGCCAAAGCGATCTGATAGCCAGCCGCCCGCCACGCAAAACACGGCACTGATCACCGTGGAGGCGAGCGCCAGCCGGCCGATGGCGTTGTCATCCAAGCCGAGTTCCACCGCGAGGTTGGACTGCAAGGCCAGGCTCAAGCCGTATGCTCCCGCCGGCAACAGGGCAAAGATCACCCCCACCCAAGCCGCCCTGGTGCCGGTGAAAGCGCGGTAAGCATCACGGGTAAAACCGCCGATCTCCCGACCCACCGATCCCAGCAAGGAACCCTCGCGCGGCGGACGCGGCGGCCCCTTCGGCTCGCGCATGGGCAGGGCCACAACAAGGGTAACCGACATCAGCACCGCCGCCACAAAGACATAGGTCGCCGGCAAGCCGGTGAAGGGAATGAGAAACAACACGCCCGAGCCACCGAGCGCCTGGCCGAGATAAGCGCCGGCAAACATCAGCCCGTTGGCCAGGCCTCGTTCCTGCTCCGAAAGCACGTTCACCGCCAGGGCATCGATGGCGACATCCTGCGTGGCCGCAAAGGTGTTGAGCAGCATGATGACGAAGGTGAAGAACTTCAATTCGGTCGTGAAATTCACCGGCATCGCCGCCATCAGGGTGATGACCATCATGACCTGGGTCAGCACGATCCACATCCGTCGCCGGCCAAACCGATCCGAGGACAGGACGTCAACAAAGGGACCCACGACCCACTTGAACGCCCAGGGCAAATAAAGCGTGCCGACAAAGGCGCCGATTTCCGCCGGGCCCAGGCCCTGCCGCCGCATCTGCGTGGCAATGGCGGTGGCGGTAAAGCCCAGCGGTATTCCCTCGGTCATGTAGAGGGCAAAGAACGCACTCAGGCGTCCGACTTTCGTGGCCAGTAAGTTGGGGAGTCTCACGGTGGGGGTGACCGATGCTCGGGAGGTCCCTGCCCCAGTGCAAGATTTTCACGGCGATCCAGCTGACGCACATTACTGCCATGGTATCCGCCTGAATCCTTGCCTTGAATCGGCAATTATCCAAGCTGCCGACCGATGCCCCAAGATTCGCGTCCACCCCGCGCCGAAACCGCCGACTCCCCCGGTCGCAATGCCCGGGGCGAGTGGCGTCCGCCCTACCCCTTGAAATACGCCCCATTATTGCAATGGCCGGTGCGGTTGAAAGAATTGTTCAAATGGACCTTTGGTTGGCCGGGATTTCTCTGGCCCGTGAATCTGTCCCTGCTCGCTATCTCGGTCGTGTCGTGGTATTTCACGCAGCCGGACCTCGCGCGTTGCACCACATTTGAGTTCGGCTGGATCGCCCAGATCTGGCTGCGCAACCAGGTGATGATGTGGCTGTATTACGGCGGGTTCCACTACTGGCTCTATATCCGCAAGGGCGAGGGTCTCCGCAAAAAATACGACGCCAACTGGCCGGCGGAAGACAGCCGGCTCTTTCTCTTTCGCGATCAGGTTTACGACAATGTCTTCTGGACCGCCGGTGTCGCGGGTCTGATCTGGACCGGTTATGAAGTGATCACCGTCTGGCTCTACGCCAACCATCACATTCCCTGGCTCGAATGGGCGCGCAATCCGGTCTGGTTTGTCGCGTGGTTTTTCCTCATCCCCTTCTGGCGCGAGTTTCACTTTTACTGGGAGCACCGCTTGATCCACTGGAAACCGCTCTACAAGCACGTGCACTACCTGCACCACAAGAACAAGAACCCCAATGCCTGGTCGGGCATGGCGATGCACCCGGTGGAGACCATCATTTATCTGAGCGTGTGCCTGATCCACTGGATCGTGCCCTCCCATCCGATCCATTTCCTGTTCGATCTGCAGCATGCCGCCCTCGGCCCGGCCAACGGTCACCACGGTTACGAGGGGCCCATCATCAAGGACAAGCTGCCGACCGGTTCCTATTTTCACTACCTGCACCACCGCTATTTTGAGTGCAACTACGGCGAGAGCACGATTCCCCTGGATCGCTGGTTCGGAACTTTCCGCGACGGCACGCCCGATGGGGAGGGCGCCAACCTCGCCGAGGAACACAAGGTCTAAGCCAGAACAATTCAGTCGGAATTTCCCGCGGATTTCTCGGATCGAAGCGGATGAAGGTTTGGGGAAGAACCCCATACTGTCTCATTTTCTCCCTCTTGTGCGCGCCGAAATGAGTTTGGTTTACGGGTCTTCTCGCCGAATATCCGCGTCATTCGCGGATTTTTTCTGCCTGCGTTCCGACCAAGGTGGTGCGAGGCGGTGTGTCCGACGTATGGGTGGAACGCGTTGCGGAATTGGCACTAGATGTCGCGACCCAGCAAACCCGCAGTAAACTCGATCACATTGCCATCGGGATCGGCAATGAAGACTTGCTGGGCCCCATCTGGTCGCGGCTTGGGTCCGCGAAACGTCACTCCAGCCGCGCGCAAACGGGTCGCCACGGCATCGATGTTGTCCACCAATAGGGCAAAATGCCCGGATCGTTCCCCCACCGCCCGATCCCGATTGCCGATGAGGTGCAATTCCTGCAGCACGCCCAGGCGGAACCAGGCCCCGGGAAAGTCAAACGCCGGCCGGGGCAGTTCAGGCAACCCGATCACATCGCGATAGAAAACCGTGCTCACCGCGACATCGCTCACGTCGAGGGCGACATGGTTGAGTTCTACAACGGTGTATTCCTTCGGGGCATTCGCTGGTGCAGGCATGCGTCACCATCGGTGGATTTTAGCCAGAAATCAATCCCGCCAAGCGAACTGCAAAATGCATTGGCGCTTCGTGCTTGCACACAACCTTCGTTGTATCCGGCGAGAATGGACGGGAGAAAATCATCCACGATCCCGGCATCATGCCGGCCGAGCAAATCGGCCTTCACCTGATCCCTGTCCGCCAGCCCGATCCGGTCAAGTGAGGCATAGGCATCGCGGATAAATGCAATCCAACGTTGCAGCTCGGCGCGCCGGATCGGGGCCGGACTGTGTCCATCCAGGTGGATCTCCGCCGCGAAGTCTTCGAGTTGATCCACCAAGGGCAGCACCCGGGAGCGTGTCATGCACCGCGGCAAAGTGTAGACTGTGTCACACAGGCAATCCCCCATGAACAACAGCTGGTCCTGGATTACATGGATCACCACGGAATCGGGAGCATGATCGCCCCCCACGTGGCGCAGTTCGCACTCCACTCCGCCCAAGTCCAGGTGCAGTCGATCATCGATGATGATTTCGGGCGTGCGCAATTGCAGACTGCGGCGCTCGGCCTCGGTCAACTCAAGTTTCATGCAGGTGGTCGTGAACGGAATCTCGAGGCCCTCTGCCTCCTGGGCCGTCAATCCGGCATCACTGTAATCGTAGGTCTGCATGCGCATCAGCCTGTCCGCCGTAGCCCGATGGGCGATGACGGGACCGGCAAACCCGCCCAACCCGAAGACATGATCCCAATGCCAGTGGGTCAGGACCGCCCGAGCCGGGCTCGGCACGCCGGCTTGGTCGAGTGCCGCCATGAATTCGGCCAGATGTCGGGGCGATGCGCCCACATCCAGCAGCAGTGATTCCTGCGCGCCCGCCACCACCGCCAGCGAGGGACGATCCCGCCGTGATTCAGGGGTAAACCACCACACGTGTGCCGAAACCTGATGCAAGCTGCAGGAGGGTAACATAAGGCCCGGAAGCCTGAACCAATTGGTGATGGTGAGGCAACTGCGGTTTGGGTGTCAGGTCCGCACGGCCCAGCGCAGTTTGGCCGAGGTGCTGCGCGGGTTCGCCCGGCGTTCTTCCGGACTGGCTCGGCCCACTTCTTCATTGGTCACCGAATAAATCCCGGCGCGCACGCCCTCGCGGAAGGCATGCTTGACCCGGCGATCCTCGCCCGAGTGAAACGTGAGGATCGCCACCCGCCCGCCGCTCTTCAGGCAATGGGGCAGCTGCCGGAGAAACATATCCAACACGCCGAACTCATCGTTCACCGCGATGCGGATCGCTTGGAATACCCGGCGCACACTGTCGTCCACCAGCGCCGGATCGCGCCGGGGCGCATGGCGATACAGAATCTGGCGGATGGTCTCGGCCAGTTGCAGGGTGCGGGTGATGGGCTGGCGCTGGCGCGAGGCATTCAGGTCACTCGCGATCAACTCGGCATAGGGCTCGTCGGCATTGTCCTGCAGGGCGGTGGCAAAATCCTCCACGGTAACCTGAGCGAGCCACTCGGCGGCCGAAGGCGGTTTGGAAGGATTGAGCCGCAGATCCAACGGGCTGTCCGTCTTGAAGGTGAAGCCCCGGGTGGGATCGTCGAGTTGCATCGAGGACACGCCGAGATCGGCGAGAATGGCATCGACGCCATTGAGGCCGAGGGAACCCAACACCTTGGGCAGACCGGCAAAGTTGGAGCGGACCGCAGTAAAGGACTCCTCGCCCCACCCCGCCTCGCGCAGGCGGGCCGTGGTTTTGGGGTGTTCGATCGGATCGACATCCAGACCGATTAGTCGGCCACCCGGAATCAACATGGTCAGTAATTCCCTGGCATGCCCACCGTAACCCAACGTGCAATCCACGGCCACTTCCCCCGGCTGCAGCGCGAGCGCTGCAAGAATCTCGGTCACCATGATCGGCCGATGACTCCCGGCAGGGGTCTTGCCCGCGGCGATCACCTTGGCCACATCGGCAGCATAGCGCCGGGGATCGTGTTCCTTGTATTTATCCTCGAAGCGTCGGGGATTCTTGCCGGCATAACGCGGACGACGCCGATGCGGAACCGGCGCACTCGAATCAGGCGTGGGTGTATCCGGACTGTGGTTGTCGGGTAAGTGGGACAATCAAACAGCACTGGCCGAACTCCGGCCAAGTGACAAGGGTCGCGTTGCTCCCCGGGCACTCTGACGAATCTTGCCTCAATTTTGCCATGGCCCACGCTCTTCCGCAAATGAGCACAACCCCTGAAGTCCTGTTTGAAGACGAGCACCTGCTGGTCTTGAACAAACCCTCGGGGTTGCTGACGGAAGGCGGCGCCAAGCGGGAGGACGACTTGGAACAGGTCGCGACTCGTCATGTGGGCAAACCCGTCTTCTGTTGCCATCGGCTCGATCGGTTGACCAGTGGCGTGGTGCTGCTGCGCAAAACCAACCGCTACAATGCCGCATTGTCCGCAGTGTTTGAATCACGTCAGGTGCGGAAACTTTATTGGGCCCTCGTCGAGGGACTTTGGCCGGCCGGGTTGCACAAGGTCGAGACCCGGATTGGACCGGTGGGCAATGGTGTCTGGGCCAATGTGAAGACCGGCGGCAAACCAGCTGTATCCTCCTTTCAAGTCCTCGGCCGTTCCGCGGAGCTCAACCTGAGCTGGCTCAGCGTTCTGCTCAAAACCGGCCGCACGCATCAGGCCCGGCTGCATTGCGTGCAGGGCGGCTGTCCGGTGGTGGGCGATCCGCTCTACGGGTCCGGCCAGCCCGCGGAGTTATTCGGTTTGCACGCCCGCGAGCTGCGCTTTCGTCATCCCGCCACCGAAAAGGAATTGTCGCTGGTCGCGCCGGCGCCGGTCAGTTGGGCCGCAACCCTGGTCCAGGTCGAAAGCCAAAAGCAAATCTGATAGCTGGTGGTTCAATCCGAAGGCCATTGACCACGGATTCGGCCCATCCATCTTGTCCCGGCATGAACCCCTACCGGCTGACCCCGCAGCAATTGGCTTTCTTTCACACCTTCGGCTATCTGGCTTTCCCCGGCCTGCTCGCTGACCGCATCGAGCGCATCATCGCCGAGTTCGAAATTCTCTGGGCCGCCCAGGGTGGCGGGCATCACGGCCAGGCGCATGACGGCAAACGCCGTTCCTGCATCGCGCCGTGCATCGATCGCAGTGTTTATCTCAGCACGATGCTCGATGATCCGCGCCTGGAAGGCATTGCCAGCAGCATCCTCGGCGAGAATTTCAATTACATGGGCTCGGACGGTAATCTTTATGCGGGCGACACCGGCTGGCACTCGGACGGTTGGCACCGTGAGATCACCCATATCAAGATGGCCTTTTATCTCGATCCGGTGGGTCGTGACACCGGCTGCCTGCGGGTCATCCCCGGCTCACATCGCATCGGTGACAAATTTGCCGAGTCCCTGCAGGCGGAGGTTTTTCATGCCGAGACCAGTTGGGCCATGGATGACCGGGATGTGCCTTGCCTGGCCTTGGAGACTCGTCCCGGCGATGTGGTGCTATTCAACCACAATCTCAAACACTCGGCCTTTGGCGGCAGTGCCCGCCGTCGCATGTTCACCATGAATTGCTGCCAACGTTACCCGGACCGCCTCCTGCCGGAACTGCGCGAATACCTCACCGGGGCCGCCCGCTTCTGGGTGGATCGCGCCTACGGTGAAGCCATGATCAATACCGCCAGTCCGCAGCGCATGGTTCACCTCGAGCAAAACCTGGCCAACGACGGACATCTCAAGGCCTTGGCGGACAAGGCCCGGGCCCAGATGCTGGAACCCTCCCGCGGCTGAATTACGGGCGAAGGCGCCCGGTCAAGCCTACATGCGCTGCTCGGGCGGATCGAAGACGAACCCGTGAAACAATTTGCGCTGCTCCGGCGTGAGGCGCTCGTTGTAAAACGCCTTGCTGTAGTTCCAGTGGGCCGAGGAACCGAGCATCCACGGATGTTCGTAGGCCAGATACAGGATCGTGCGCCCGGCACTGGCCGGACCGTGCGAAGCCGCAGTGTGCCACACGGCATTGTGAAACAAAATCGTGCTACCGGACGGTGCACAGACCTGCAGCGCCCCGGGGAAATGGTTGCGTTGCTGGCGGTCGGCCAGTGGCAGTTCATGCCGTGATTTGTGACTGCCCGGGACCAGGGTGAGATTCCCCTGATCGGGCGCGGTCATGTCGGTCAGATAGATGCCCACCTTGAACTGCAGCAGCGGAACGGGCCAGCCGAGATTGCGGTAACCATTGTCGTGGCCATCCAGATGCCAGCCATCCCCGCGGTCGGCATAATCGACCGGGTCCTCGATGATGAAGTCCGAGGCGTGATAATGCGGGGCGGGATTGAACAGCCCGCGGACGTAGGGCATGAGCGCCGGCCAATCCACCAATTCCTGAAACAACGGATCGTCCTCCAGAATGTTCAGCACCCGCGTGCTTTTCTCCCCGTTGATGTGGGTCAGGTCCGCCCGGCAGCGCGGTGGCCAGACTGATTTCCAGTCGGGAGGCATTGCGCTGCGCCGTTGCGCCGTCACCCGGTTGACGGCGGCCAGCAGCTGGGCGACGTGTGCCGGGGAAATAAAGTTTTCGAGCACCAGATAACCCTGGGTCTCAAAGTGAAACCGATCGGACTCGGTGGGGTTGGGCGGAGTATGCGGGAGGGACATACCAATTCGGCCGTTATTGGCCGCAGCACTTCTTGTATTTCTTGCCGGAGCCGCAGGGACAGGGATCGTTGCGGCCAACCTTGGGCGCTGACACCACGGGGGCCGGTCCCTCGCGCAACGTGCGGGTAAAGATCCAAGCCCCGTCGATCTTTTCGAACCCGGACTTC
>JAIPJW010000094.1 GCA_021734075.1 Cephaloticoccus sp. | reverse complement strand
GGGTCTCGCCGGTTGCAACAAACGTCAGAATGTGGGCCGTGATCTCGTTGCCGATGTGCAGTGCATCCAGCACGCGGGCCTGCAGGTGCAGGGAGGCTTCATCGTCGGCTTCGACACGGACGCCCCCAGTATCTTTCAGCGGCAGATTGATTTCATTCAGCGCAGCGGAATCGTCACAGCCATGGTCGGATTGCTGAATGCCCTGCCCGACACGCAGCTCCATGCCCGGCTTGGTCGGGAGGGTAGACTCAACGGCCAGTCGAGCGGCGACAATGCCGACGGTTACACCAATTTCACCCCAAAGATGCCGATGGCACAGTTGCGTGAGGGCTATAGAACCATCCTGCACGGCATTTATGCCCCCAAGGCCTACTACCAGCGGGTGCGCACCTTGCTGCGGGAATACCGGCGGCCCCGTGTGGCCGCACCCTTCGGCTGGCGACAGGGCTTTGCGTTGATGTGGTCGAGTGTGCGCCTGGGGGTATGGGGCCGGGAACGTTTCCACTATTGGCGGCTGCTGGCCTGGACCCTGTTTCATCGGCCCGCCCTCCTGCAGCTGGCGGTGACCCTCACGATCTACGGCCACCATTTTCGCCGGTGCTGCGAAACCTTGCGGGCGTGACGCGTCGGATCAGGCATGGCGCCCAGCCCAGCCTGCACCGACCCATTCATTGTCCCTTCCTGCAAGCAGGTGACGGTGGCGCTGATGCAATATGACAGCGCTCGTTTCGTTTTAGGAGTGGCGGTTTTTCACGAAGCCTGAAACCTGTGCAGCCAACCCCGTCCCCCCATGACCGAGTCCATCAAGATCAACTGGTATCGTTGCAAGGTAGACCGCGCGTTGATGAGCGAACTCATGCGCAAGAGTGATGCCCGTGCCTTTCTGCAGGCCGGCGGACAACTCCTGCTCTTTGCCGTCACCGGCACCCTCGCCTACAATGCGTTTCTGAACCTGAACACTGCCAACTGGCCCTGGATGCTGCCAGCCCTGCTGCTCGCGCTTTTCGCCCACGGCACCAACGGAACCTTCATGGGCGGCATCGCCTGCCACGAACTTTGCCACAAGACACCTTTCGCCACCCAGTTCTGGAATGCTTTTTTCCTCCGGATCTTCTCCTTTCTGGCCTGGTTTGATCCTACCGGCTACCGCGCCAGCCACATTCGCCACCACCAGGTCACCGTGCACAAGGGTCACGACGGCGAGATCGAACAGCCGCTGGGACTCGACTGGCATGGCTTAAAATTCGCGCTCACCGCCTTCACTTTCAGTCCTTCGTGGATCTGGAAAAACCTGCGCTTCATGTTGGCCGCCGCGCGGGGTGACTTGAGCCATGATGGTTTTTTCAAGTCCGCCTGGCTGCAGCGCGTTGTGCCCGAGACGGACGTCCGGGGCCGCCACGAGATCATTCGCTGGGCCCGCATTGTGGTGGGGGGGCATCTGGCGCTGGCCGCGCTTTTCATTCTGACGGGCAATTGGTTCCTCATCGTGATCGTGAACTTCGGCACGTTTTACTGCAGCTGGCTAGGTATCCTCACGGGGGCGCCCCAGCACGTCGGCCTGTCTTCCGATGTGAACGACTTCCGCCTCAATTGCCGCACCTACACTTGCAGCTGGCTGCCCGCCTTCTTCTACTGGAACATGCAATACCATGTGGAGCACCACATGTTCCCGGCCGTGCCCTTCTACAATCTCGGCCGGCTGCGCGAGGCGATCAAACATGACTTGCCACCCTGCACCCACGGCCTGTGGGCGACCTGGTGCGAGCTCCAATCGATTCTCAAGCGCCAAAGGTCGGAACCCGGCTACGTGCATGTGCCGCCCCTGCCCCAAAACGAGGGCGACCGCGCCACCGACGAAACCCTCCTGAGCGAGGCCGCCCAGACCTGACGCACCACGGTGCTTTAACCTTCCGCGTCGGGCGCGCGTTTGATCATGTCTTGCCAAGCAGGTGACAATTTGGCCGGACAAGGCACCAGCAGACTGGGACCCGCCGGTGACACATCATGCACCGGCACCATTGGCGCTGCCCCGTGCTCAATCAACACATCGAAATAGGGCTCACGCGTTTCTGACAACAGTTGCAGCAGCCGTGCCCTCAACTCGGCGCATTTTCCCGTATTGGTCACGGCCAGATCGTTGAGCTCATCCGGATCATTTTGCAGATCGAACAACAACTCGTGCCCGGTCTCGAAAAAGGCATATTTCCAGCGCTCGTTCACCAAACCCCGCCAATCCAACAGATCGAGACTCCATCGCGGGTTGCCTTGCATCTCCAGCAACACTTCGGCCGGCGGGGTGAACTCCTCTCCCCGCAGTAGTGGTGAAAAATCTCGCCCCTGCAGGTGCGGCGGTATCGCCACCCCGGCCAAACCCAGGGTCGTCGGCAACAGATCGACCAGACTCCAAAGTCCGGAGGTCAAGCCCCGCGCGGGAATATGATCCGGCCAATGAAAGATCGCCGGAATGCGCACCGACTCTTCATGCGGATATTCCTTCCGCTGAAATATGCCGTGACTGCCCATGAAATCGCCGTGGTCGGAAAAGTAGACCGTGAGGGTGCTTTCCTTGAAGCCGGGCGCCACATTCAACTTCTCCCTCAAACGTCCGATGTTCGCATCGAGATTCTCAATCATCGCATAATACATCGCCAATTGAGCGCGCATTTCCGGCGTGTCACTGAAGTTGGGTCGCGTTTGCAAGGTGGCCGGATCGAAGCGTTGATTCTCCTTCGGGGCCTCAAGCGGGAAATGCGGCGGTTCCACGCTCAGCACCAAAAACAACGGCTCGGCGCGGTCATAATTCCCCAGATATTCAACCGCGAGATCGGTCAGCTCGTCGGTCTGGTATTTCGCCATCCGGCGCGGGTTGGTTTCATCGCCCTGATAATAAAACCCGTCAAACGGCGCGTTGTTCACCTCGAAGCCGAACCAGTC
This sequence comes from Cephaloticoccus sp., assembly GCA_021734075.1. Lineage (GTDB taxonomy): Bacteria > Verrucomicrobiota > Verrucomicrobiia > Opitutales > Opitutaceae > Cephaloticoccus. Next base: position 10,896 of record JAIPJW010000094.1, on the reverse strand, counting down.
CTGAAAGCCGCCGCGAAAATACTCCGGGGTGCGCATCGGCCAATGTGCATTGGCCGTGGGGTTGGTGCGCATCTCCGGTGGCACCTGGTCGCGAACCACCCCGCAATGCCACTTGCCGAAATAAGCCGTATGGTAGCCAGCGGCACGCAGGAGCGTGGCCGCACTCGGTGCACTGGCTTTGAACACGTCAAAGAAGCCCTGCACCGCACCGGCATGGGCATGACGCCCCGAGAATATCGTGCCACGCGACGGCGTGCAAACGGGGCAATTTGCATAGGCCCGGGCAAAGGACACCCCCTCGGCGGCCAGTTGGTCCATCTGCGGGGTCCGCACATTGGGATCCCCCGCATGACTCATCGCATGGCCACAATGCTCGTCTGAAAGGATGTAGATGATGTGGGGTTGTTTTGGCATGATGGGCGGGGGGATCGAAGGTAAACTCCAAGGCACCGCGCCATCAATTTGGAAATGACTATTCGTGCCATTCAACCCCACAACTGTTTGACGGCATCTGCGGGTTGACCTAGTCCCGTTGATGGGCTGCCGGCCTCGGCATCCCAAAAAACCCATGACTGCGCAACCTGGCCCCGCCCTGATCACGCAACGTCGCCTCCAGCTGCGACCCGAGACCGCCCTGAGCCGGCGGTATTTGAAGATCATCGAAAGTTGGATTCCGATCGGGCGGAGTCTCTTCGCCGCTTGGCCCGACCGACCTGACTGCGGTCATTTCATTGGCGGCTGCCATTGGTATGGCATCGAGACCCTCGCCGGTGCCATCGCCTTTGCCGCCGCCGCAAGTTCGCCGGACTACGATCCCAAGGTCGGCGGCTGCTCCCGGCGGGAATTGCGGACCATTGCGCGCCAGGCCCTGCGCTACCTTTGTTTCACCCATGACTCCGGTCCGGCCGACTGCGTCCGCCCGGCCAAGGGTCTCGGTCGCCCCGAAAACTTCGGGCGCAAATGGGGCGAGCGCGGCAAGGGCTTTTTCCCGGAAAGCCAATGCGGCACCACCGTGGCCGGGCTCGCCATCGTGGCCCGTTTGCTCGGCAAGGAGGTTGATGTGGAAACCTGGGGCATGCTCGCCGCCATGCATGCCGACTACGCGGAACGCTTCGGCACCATGGAGCCGAAAAACGGCGTCTACGTGAACACCCAGATGGAGGAAAATGGCTGGACCTCCTGCGGACTGGCCTCCGTGACCTGCGTGCTGGCGGATTCGCCGGATGCCGCCACCTGGTCCGCGACGGCGAAGCGCTGGATGTTTTCCACCGCCACCGCCCCGCAGGATGCCAAGAACCAGCTGCCCTTTGCCGATGGCAAAACCGTGGCGCAGTGGACGGGCGAGACCTTCACCGCCCTGCCCGACTTCATGGCGGAAAATCATGGCATGGTGCATCCCAACTACACCGGGGCCTCGGTGCATTTCACCGGCGTGCTCGGGGTCATTCTCGGGGCCTATGGTCAAAAGTTGCCCCCGCAGGCCTATTTCAACCGCGCCAACATCTATGCGTCATTGAAGCTGACAACCGACCGCACCGGCTCGCTGCATCCCGTGCAGGGCATGGATTGGCCCTATCTCTTTACCGACCCCGGCACCATGACCCACGCCGCCGCTTCCGTCATGCTGCGCGATCCGGATGCCGCCTGCTTGGAACGCTGGGCCCTCACCACGCTCGAGGAACGCCAATCCAGCCACGGCGGGCGCATGATCGACCCGGCTGTCGCAGCGGTCTGCCATGATGTGCAGGACCCCATGGTGATTCGCGAGTGTGTCATCGCCAATCCCACCTGGACCTATCTCCTCCATCGGTTGCAGGGGGATGGTCCACTGCCCACGCCGGCACGCGATCTCGAGCGCAAACTGCACGGGGTTAAAGTATTTCCCCACTCCGGTTTTGTGTTTCAACGCCATCCACAGGGCCAGACTTCCTTCTCCTGGCGCAACTGTCAGATGGCCCTGCCGCTCACTCGTGACGGTATTCAGACCGTCGCACCGGCCTCGCATTCCTGGCTGGGCCGCGTCACGGTAAAAAACCGCCCCGACAGTCAGGAGGAAATTTCCCTGCACGTGGACACCGCCAAGGAAGGCTTTGCCACCGCGTTGGTCATGGATCGGGCCCAGGGCGCGGTGCGCCAGGAAGTGCTCTATGCCGGCTTGCCCGATGGCACGAGTCTCTCGTTCGAACGCTGGACCGCCCGCGAACCGGTCGTGGTCAGCGACGTGTCGCTGGGCTTCCTGCGCATCATCAACGAAAAATTCATCAGCATGCCGGACAACTGCCGCGGCTACCGCGTGATCAGCACGCCGGAGGGCAACACGCGTTTCGAAAGTTTTGTGAGTGCCGACCCTGCCAGCGATGTGGTGCGCAGCTATGTGCACCCTGGCTGGCTCAATGTGGATGGCCGCCTCGGTCTGGTCTTCCGCGGGACCGGCACCACGGTTTACCACAACCGGCATCACTTTCCCACCTGGTGGGCGACCGCCGACGATTTGACGCTATGCCGCCGCGAAAAGTCGCAAAAAATCCCGGTCGGCAAGGTAATCGCTGAACTCGCCGCCCTGATTGCTCCCGGACAATCCGCCAGGAAAACCGCGGCCACCCAATTGATCGAACTCACCGGTTCCACCGCCTGCGTGGGTCTGATCGGACACGGCCATCTGGCGGTGGCCAACTTTGGCGCTGCCCCGGTGCATGCTGCGTTCAAGACCGGGCGCAGTGCATTCCAAGCCGTGCCGGTCTTCGCCGGCACCACCCGTATCACCGACCGGGGCGTGACTTATTCGCTCAGCCTGCAACCCGGCCAAGCCAGGTTGCACAAGGTGGCAGCCATGCTTGGGGTCACCGGTGACGTCGAGGTATCCACCTCCTCCTCCACAATCATCGCCCACAACATCGGATCCCGGAACGCGGCGGTCACATTGGGCCGCAAAACCGCAAAAGTGCGCCCCGGGCAACTGGTCAAACTGACCTGAAGCCCGCAGCCATGGACCGTTCGATCATCACCGCCAGCCACGCGTTCTTCGACGAGGTATTGGCGCCGATCCTGTGGGAAAAATTTCCGGCGGAAACCGCCCGGACCGCCTTTGGCATCTTTGGTTATGGGTCCGAGGTGTTGGACCTGGATGATGCGTATTCGAGCGACCACCACTGGGGTCTGCGGGTCAACGCGCTCATGCCCGACACCTTGCTCAAGGAGCGGGGAGCCGAGCTTATGCGCGTCGTCGAAGCCCACTTGCCGGAATCTTACGGTGGCCATGCTCTGCGCACTGGCTATGCCGGCACGAAGGCCCTCTCCCTGAACAGTCTGGAGGGGTTTCTCAACCAGACCATCGGCCTGAACCACCCGCCGCAGACGCCGGCCGAATGGCTGGGAATTCCTGAGGAGGATATCATCCATGTGATCAACGGGGAGATCTGGCACGATGACTCCGGCCGCTTTTCCGCGATCCGCGCCACCCTCAACGGATACTATCCCGAACCGGTGCGCTTGCGCCGCATCGCGCATTGGTGCCGTTACTTTTCCGGCATGGGCACCTATGCCCTGCAACGGGCCATCCTGCGCGACAACGAGCACTACGCCGCAATCGCCTTTGGCAAAGCCATCCGCTGGGGCGTGCAACTGGCCTTCCTCCTGGAGAAACACTACTGCCCTTACGACAAGTGGACCCTGGCCTGGCTGGACCGGTTGCCCCGTCTGGGTCAGCCCGTGCGGGGGTTGGTCGATGAAGCCGTGCGTCTTACCACCACCTGGACGCGCAAACTGGAGCTGCTCAACGCCCTGGCCGATTTGCTAGATCAAACCATGGTGGCGGATGGCATCATCCGGCCCCATTCCGCCTTCACCGCCTCACCCACTTCCGGCTACCGCCTCACCGAGCATGCCTACGCTGAAATCATTCAAGGACTTCCCCGCGAGATTCAAACCATCGTGCCCGTCTGGGATCAGATTTATCTGGAACGCATGCACAGCGGCTACGTGGCCGGACTCGAGATGTCAGAGTGGGATGCTCTTCTGAATTTGAAACCGCAGTAGTTCGCCGATCATGCGGTCCCGCTTGGTTTAGCCCGCCAACATGGCGTGTCGCTCCAGCGACGCTTCGCGCGGCTTCAACAAATGACGGTATTTGGTCGCAAACACCTGGAAGGCCGGCGTCATCGCATGCGTGTGCATGGTCATGCGAGTGCGATAGGGCACATAGTTTCCAATGTGCCAGCCCGTGTTGCGATAAAGCAGGAAATCTCCCGGGTTGAGCACGAGTTGCACCGCCCCCGGCATGGCCTGGCAATACCGCAGACAAAACAGCTCCAGCTCTTCGTCGGTCTTCTCCTTGGCCTCATCCATCAGTTCCTCCTGCGTGGTTGACCGGTAGACCTCCATCTCCTGCTCCGTGTTGTGGACTCGCAAGTGACTGCCCGGCACATACCAGGTCGAGGTATCCTCAAACAACGGACAATTCACCTGGTTGAAAAAATCCGGATCGGCCAATATCTCCTGCCACCGGGCATCGCCGACGTGTTCCTGGAACTCGGCCTCGAGCACGTGATCGCGCCAGTCGCGATGCCACTCGGTGGACCAGGGCCGGTCGCGCGGTGAGAACAGGAGGCCCGATTCCTCTGCCGGTTTCACCCGATGATGCGGTGAGGTCAACAGCTGCACCGCCTCATTCAAACCTTCGATCGCGGTAAATTCGCGGAAGGGCTGGAGGTCCAGCTCATCTGCATAATCCTTGAAAAAACCGAGCCGCTGCGTTTGCGGACCGTGATCCCGATAGGCCAATTCCCGCGCCTGCGTGGCCACGCGCCGCAAATCCCGCAACAGGCTGGCCGGAATCACCTGCCGCAGGATGTGATAACCCTGTTCCCGATAGTTGCGCACGTCCTCCTCCGTTACCCGGTGTTTCATACCCTTGGGTTCTGCCATGGTGGGGCCCCCATGGACAAGCGCAACCGGCCATGAACAATCAATCCAGCAGGAGGAGCGGTGCCGGGATAGGTCCTTGATGCGCAGGGACAAATTGACCGAAGAGCACCCCACGATAAATCTCCAACCCCAGCCGCGTTTAGCCGTGATATCCGTCTGCAACTAAACTAGGCCTATCGTGATTTCGCATCACCTGTCTCATCATGACCAAACTGCTGTGCAAGGAAGACTACCTGAATGAAATTGCCCAAAGCCGGGATCGGCGGATGGCCTGGTGGCGGGAGGCCCGCTTTGGCATGTTCATCCACTACGGCCTGTATTCCCAGATCGGCCGCAACGAATGGGCCATGGTGCTGGAAAACATCCCCGTCAAGGAATACGAGCATCTGGCCGACACCTTTGCCCCGGCGCCGGGCGCACCGCGCGAATGGGCCAAACTCGCGAAACGCGCCGGCATGAAATACATGGTGATGACCACCCGGCATCACGAGGGCTTCAGCCTGTGGGACTCCCAAGCCAATCCTTACAACTCGGTCAACTTCGGGCCCAGGCGCGATCTCGTGCGCGAGTTCGTCGATGCCTGCCGTGAGTTCGATCTCAGGATCGGATTCTACTCATCGCTCATGGACTGGCATCACCCCGATGGCTGGCGCTGCGCCTTCGACAGTGAGGCTCGCCGCCGGTTCAACCGCTACATCGAGGACCTCAACACCGAGCTTCTCACCAACTACGGCAAGATCGACATCCTATGGTTCGATGTCGCCCGCCCCATGGAAACGGCGGAGGGTTGGAACTCACTAGCCATGAACCAGCGCCTGCGTGCGCTGCAACCGGACATCATCATCAACGACCGCAGTTACCTGCCCGAGGATTTTTCCACGCCCGAGGAACACATCACGCCGGTCGACCACGATTGGGAGGCCTGCATGACCTTCAATGGCATCAGCTGGGGCTACGTGGATTCCACCCAGTCGGCCCCCTATGCCTACAACGCCCAGCGCATCCTCAAGATGCTGAATACCTGCGCCAAGAACGGCGGCAATCTGCTGCTGAACATCGGGCCCACCCCGGATGGCGGGGTGCCCCCCGAAGCAGTCGCACCCCTTTCCACGGTCGGCGATTGGCTGCAGGCCAATGGCCGTGCCGCCTATGGCCCAATGACCAAGGAAGCCAAGATGTATGGCAATGGGGGCAGCGACATCACCCATGCGGGGCAAAGTGTATTTCTCTGGTATTGGCTCTGGCCGGCTACCGGTGAAATGAGTGTGGGCGGCTACATGAACGCGCCCAAGGCGGTGCGTTTGCTCCAGGATGGTTCCCCCATCGAGTTCACCCACGACGGTCATCGCATCACCTTGAAAAACCTCCCCAAGGCTCCACCGGACCAAACCGCCGGCGTCACCGTGGTCGAGCTGGTCTTTGACGGGGACCCCGGCTACGTCTTCGCCAGCCGCTACCCGCAATTGCACGGCGGCAAAGCCTACGAAACCGACGGGCGAATTGCATGACCCGCGATCCGGAGACCAACGGTCAATTTCCCATCGGCAATGATTCCACCGCCTTGGTGAAATCCTTCAACCCGAACACAAAGCCCGAATTGATCGCCGTGCGCCAGAGCGCCTGCTGCTTCTCGCGCTCCTCGCGGGCGGTTTCCTTGTTCTCGACCGCGGTAACGGCCTCACGGATGGTCGAACACATCACGCCGTAGCGACCCATATCCACCATGCCACCCGGGGACATCAACAGACACCAGTTGATGGCAAAGCCTATGTAGACGAGGTGGTTGATTCCATGCGCCCGACACAGCGCGGCCAGCTGGTGGCCATTCTCGGCGATGCCTTCCTGACCCACGGGCACGGCCTGCGGAGCGAAGGTGAGTTCCTTCCAACCCTCGTCCACATCGGGCCGGTTGCGGGCCCCCACAAAGACCTTTTCCCCGCGAAATTGCTCCAGCCGTTCCAGGAAGGAATCCTTGGTCACTTGCTGAAACTCCGGTGAAGGTCCGGCCAGTTGCACCGCACGCTGATAGCCCGGCAGATGTGAATAGTAATCCCTGCCCCCCACCACGTGAAACACCGGCAGGGGCGATGCCCGCACGGTCGCCAGCAAGGGGGGAAACACCTCGGCGAGAATCTTGAGCGCCCGCGGGTGATATTCCACGCAACGCCGCCAACCCGGCCACTGTTCCATCGTGCCGGCTTCCCAGGCATGCATGACCACCAAGGCGGTATGATCCGGTGCCAGTTCTATCTCCTCCTGTTGCCAGCCGCCATAACCCTCGGCCGGCACCTCGCGCGTGTAGTCGGCATCGAATTGCTGGTAGAAGGATGCGGTCAGTTTCATCGGGTTCATGCAGGGTTGGCTAAAACGTGATCACCGGGAGCATGGTGCCGGTGCATCTGACAAAAACGTGCACCTCCTGTCCATCGTGTTCTCCGGTCACCCGCCACCCGTCGGTCTCGACGACAATCTTCAAGTGACCATGGTCCTTCCCGGTCGGTCGCGCCGTGCACACCGTCAAGATCGCATGTTCGGTGGCGGCCGCGGAAACCACCTCGGCAAATTGTTGCTCCCCATCCTGCGGCTCGAGGGGCAGCCGGTCGGCACGCAACGTCGCCCCTCCCGCCAGCGCCACCCGCCCCCGCAAAGTGGCCTGTGGTCGCGTGAGGGTGAACTCGTCGTCCCGCACCGCCAGTTGGCCGCCGCCATCCTCGTTGTAGAGTTGAAAGCGCACCTGCACCGGTTGCGCGGTCCGGAGGGATACCAGATCGAGGAATATGAGCACATCCGGCTTGAGCCAGACCAGGCTGCGCCAGACCCGGATGACCTGGTCGTTGACCAGTTGATAGGCTTCGGTCGCATCACTCGTCACCGTCATCCGGCCATCGCCGGTCTTGTAATCGACGACCGTGGCCACGGCCCAGGAGGCATTGGTGCCCTCGCTGCCATCGTGATACTGGTGGCCCTGGCCATTGATGAGCACGGCCGTGTGTGCTGCCGTCTGACGGAGCAGCCAGCGCGGATTCTGCACCATGTAGGCGGCGCGGAAGGGATCGTGCAGCAGACGCTCACCATAGGCCTTGAAAATGACACTGTTGCGATCCGCATGCTCGTGATTGCCCGGGCCGCCACTGCGCAACGCCAGTACGTTGTCCCTCGCCGTCCATCCCGTGCGCGAGATGACAATGTCGTTGGACTGACGCCAGTCGAGCAGCGCCGGTTCCGGCGGCGAGGCGGGCAGTTGGGGATCATACCAGATCAGGCCGTAAAGGTGCTTCACCTCACCGATTTCCCGCGCCACAAATTGCGCCAGACTGTCGCCATGCGTGCGGGCCACCCAGGCCGCCACCGACACTTCCACCGCGCCGTTGGAGTCACCGTGATTCACAATGTCGAAGGCCGGTTTCACCTTGGGCATCATCGACCCTTTGACGTGTTGGAAATCCACCGATTTGAGTCCGCTGTCGATCGTGGGCATCGTGTTGCCCAGGGCATAGCGCACGGTGCCGGGATAGTTGATCAACTGGCGGTCGTCGATGCCCTGAGTGCGCCACAGCACCTCGGCAAAAAGGGCGAGATACAGGGTCGTGTAGCCCCAGTAACTGACGCCTTCATCATAGGAGCCATCGCTGCCATACATGGTTGAAAAAGCCCTGGCACTGGATCGGGCCAACTCCAGCCAGCCATCCGCCTGCGGGATGCGCCCCTTGAAATAGCAGGCGGCGATACCGAGACACGCCGTGGGGATGATCTTGAGATTGGTGGCGTTGAGAATGAGCGGCCAGCGCTTGAGACTGATATGGCGAAACGCATCCACTTCGCTGCGTGGATTCCAGGCCCAGCCCTGCACCCGGTCGGGATACTTCATGCCGTAAACCGGCACGTAACAGGCCGGGATTCCCTTGGTCAGGACAGCCTGTTCCACTTCCTCGCGCTCCGTGGCGGATACGGCATCACCCAGGCACTCCAGCGCCTGCAACAAGGCCACGGTGCCCTCGGTCGCACGCTGCAGCCCAAGGATCTGCCGGCCGCCTTCGGTGAAACAGTCCCATTCCGGGTAATCGAGCATCCGGCGCATGGCGAGTTTAGCCAGGGTAAGTTGATCGGCGTTGTGATTGACCAGATAGATGAAGGAGGCGCGTTCCAGGATCCGTTGCGCACGCAGCAGGTGCACCACGTGGTTGGTCAGTCTGAGCTCGTGCGTGAGAAATCGGGTGTCGGACGCCACGTCAGCCGCGAGTTGCTCCTGCCAAAACTCCGCAAAACGCGGGTCGGTCGTGTTGGCGCGAATGCGCACCAAGTCAGCTGCGTCGAAGAAAAGACCACGCCGGGCGGGGATGCTCATAGGGTGGCAGCAACGTGCACCAGCGCTCACAGCCTGTCATGCCCAAACTCCCCTTTGCCCCCCGCTATTATGGCGAATAATCAGCCCCGGGAACCATGGTAACGGGCAATTGCCACCGCGGCATAGTTGCCGATCCCGTCACCCAGCATCGCCGGCACCACCCGGCAGTCCCGGGCACTGTCCGGCAGCGCCTCCCGGGCAATCACCTCCTGCATGGCGGGAGCAATAAATCGTTCGCAACGCTGATAAATGCTTCCGATCACAATGCGTTCCGGATTCAGCAGGTCGATGAAGACCGCCAGGGCCTCACCCAATCGCTGCCCCACCTCACTCAACAGCATCAGGGCCAGCAGATCCCCGGCCGCCGCCGCTTCTCCCACGGCCCGGGCCGTGAGCCCATCTTTACCCAGGGCCTGCAAAGTGCTGATATTGTCCCGGGTGGCGGTGCGTTCCCGGACCATTTGCGCAATGCCCCCGCCCGAACAAAATCCCTCGAAGGAACCCCGCTTGCCAAATCCCAGCGGCCCATCTGGAGCCAGGCGGATGTGCCCGACCTCGCCGGCATTGCCCGTCACACCCTCGTAGAGCCGGCCATCAAGAATCAAACCCGCACCCATGCCGGTGCCCATGGTCAAAAACATCATGCTTGAGCAACCCCGGCCGGCACCAAACTGCCATTCCGCCAGGGCGCAGGCATTGGCATCATTCATCAGGAACGCCCGGCCGCCAAAGCGTTGGGTCAGTTCCGTGCAGATCGCGATCCGATCCCACCCCGGCAGATTAGGCGGCGACAGGATCATGCCCGTTTTGGCATTCAACGGCCCGCCACAAGACACCCCGAAAATCACGTCCGCGCCGGGTTGCAGTTTTTCGATCTCCGAGTAGATCCGCGCGAGCGTGCCCTGCACATCCGTCGTGGGAAAGCGCACCACTTCGCGCACCATGTCCCCCCCCTGGGGCATGCTGAGGGCACACTTGGTTCCTCCGATATCAAGGCCGATGATGTTCATGGGTCACTCCAGGTAGGCGTTCAGTTTTTTGCCGAGCACGAAATGCTTGCGGTCCGAATACCACAGCCAGTGGTCGTCGCCATCCTGAAAGTAACTGGGATAGCACACCGGTTCGATCCGGCCGTAGTGTCCGAGGCGGGTCCCATCCGCCGTGGCAAACCGTTGGGGTTCTCCAAAGACCACGGGCTGGGAGGACTGCGGATCAAAGTGCCCGCAGACAATCCAAACGTCACGCCGGTTGACGGCGTAGTCCGTCGGGTGTCGCGCCCCCGGGATGTAGCCGTCGTTGTTGAAATAAATCAGGCAATATTTCCCGCGCGCGTAGCAGTAGATCGGACTGCACACGATGGGCGAATGCACGAGCGGGCCGTCGTCACTGTAACGCAGGGGAAACGCGGGCAACGGCTTGGTCTCATCCAGGTCCGTCCAATGCGACTGCCAGCTTCGCCCGTCATCCGCCGACATGCTCCAGTAAAGACAACCCTGCAAGGTGCGCATTACCGTGAACAGGCGCCCGTCTGGCAACGGCACGGTCATGGCTTCCTGGGCCAGACTCTGGTTCATCCGCAGCGGATGCGGCACTTCAATCCCGGTGTCGCCGTCCGGCCAGGTGGTCAT
>JAIPJW010000093.1 GCA_021734075.1 Cephaloticoccus sp. | reverse complement strand
CCCCAGGTGGTGGCATCTAGTTCGGCGAGCCCCGTGGAGATCATGTTGTTGCGACCGACCCAGTCCTGCGGGTCCAGGCCGGGCTTGAGGTAGGCCTCCGCAAAGTGCCGGTCGTAAACCGTTCCGCCGCGACTGGTCATGAAAACAGTATCGGAAACGTCAGCCTCGCGCCCCTCAAGCACCCCGAGTTGCCGGGCCTGGTCGGTGGGCATCCATTGCCGCTTCATCACGAAGCGGGAGGGCAGGGCGAGGTAGATGTGCGGTGCCCCGGGGCAGGGCATGGTGACATTGGTGTAGAGTTCCTCCTGCGGGGTGTCGCCCAGTTTCATAGCCTCGGGTTTGGTCCAATGGAGGAAATTCGTCGAGGTGGTGCGGGCGATGGCCCGCTTGCCCTTGTAGTGTCCCTCGGTCCAGATGCGGAAGTAGAGCACGTAACAGTTTTCCGTCTCCGACCAGAAAGCGACGTTCTGGGAGTCGAAGATGCCGTCCGTGAAAATGGGGCCGGGCTGCACCTTGCGCCAATGGATGCCGTCGGCGGAGGCGAAACCGAAGAGTCCGCCCTTGTCGTCGCCGGCCACGGCCTTGAAGCGTTGATCTCCCGGCGCGGCGGGGTTCGCATCGAGGAACGGGGTGAAGTTATGGGAGGTTTTCTCCCCGGGCACCTGATCGATGTAGATGATGTTGGTGTCCGTGCGCTCTCCGGCGGGGAAGAGACCCAGCGCCGGGCGCACCCAGTTTTTGCCGTCGCGGCTTTCCGCGTAACAGGTGGTTGAGCGCGACTGGATCGCGCCCTGACCGCGATAATACATACGATAGAGATCGCCGTCCTGGATCACGACGACGTAGAGGCTGTAGGCGCCCTCCCAAGGCTGATCGAAAACAAATTCGATGGGGGTTTGCACCGAATCCACCAGCTCATGGGACACATGGCTGAGCTTTTCGATCAGGTAACCGTCGACGAAAGGTTCCCGGCGGAGGCCAAGTGCAAGCGCACCCGGGGTGGAATTATTGGTGGGATCAGACATTGGAGGGCAAGGATTAGCCAAAGTGCGACCGAGCCAAACCCAAAGCGCGTCATGCGTCGCAGGCACACTCCCGGCGAAAAGGCTCTCTTTTTGCCGCGGACACCCATACAGTGAGGGATGGAAAAACGTCCCTTCACAGAACTCGGCCTGTCCGACGACATCCTCAAAGCCGTTGACAAAATGGGCTTTGAGGAAGCTTCGCCCATTCAGACCGCAGTCATCCCCACAATCATGCAGGGGCGCGATGTGGTGGGCCAGTCCTCGACCGGATCGGGCAAGACCGTGGCGTTTGCGATTCCGGCCATCGAGGCGGTGGATCCCAAGCTCAAGGCGGTGCAGGTGTTGATTCTGTGTCCCACGCGCGAGTTGGCGGTGCAGGTGGCGGAGGAGACCGGCAAGATCGCCTCCTTCAAAAAAGGGGTCATGGGTGTGCCGATCTATGGCGGGCAGAGTTATGAGCGCCAGTTCCGGGCGCTGGCGGCCGGGGCACAGGTGGTCATCGGGACTCCGGGTCGTGTGATGGACCATATGCAAAGGGGCACGCTGAAGCTCGACAAACTCAAGCTCGTGATTCTCGACGAGACTGACCGGATGCTCGACATGGGTTTCCGTGAGGACATCGAACATGTGCTCAAAGCGGTGCCGGCGACCCGGCAGCTGTTGTTTTTCTCGGCCACGATTCCGCGGCCGATTCAGGATTTGATCGGCCGCTATTCCAAGGATCCGGCCTGGATCCGGATCGAGTCGGTGGCGCAAAATGCCCCGCAGGTGGAACAGGTGTATTTCGAGGTTGACCGGCGTTCCAAGATCGAGGCGCTCACGCGCTTGATCGATGTTCATGATTTTCGCTACGGCATCATTTTTTGCAGCACCAAGATCATGGTGGACGACCTCGACGAGCATTTGCACTCGCGCGGCTACATGACGGACCGGCTGCACGGTGACATTTCCCAGGCACAACGCGACCGGGTGATGGACAAGTTTCGGCGGCGCGGATTCGAGTTTTTGGTGGCGACCGACGTGGCGGCCCGGGGACTTGACGTGGATGACCTCGAAGTGGTGATCAATTTCGACCTGCCGAATGATGCGGAAGATTACACCCACCGCATCGGGCGCACGGGTCGTGCCGGCAAGACGGGTCGCGCCTTCACCTTTGTGTCGGGGCAGGAGATCTACAAATTGCAGAGCATGGTGCGCTGGGCGAAGCTCAACATCAAGCGCGGCACCATTCCCTCACTCGACATGGTGGAAGAAGCGCGCACCAACGTGTTTTTCGAGAAAATCCGCGGCACCCTGGATGCCAAGGAATTCAAGCCGCATGATCGCATGATCGACCGTTTGCTCGATCAGGGCTATGCGAGCACGGATATTTGCTCGGCCCTGATTCATCTCCTGCAAGGCTCCGCGGGTGGTGCGCCGTCCAAGGCCGGCAGCAGCAAGGCCCCGGCCAGCAAACCGACCCTGAGCAAGCCCGCATCCGCCAAACCGGGGGTGGTGCCTTCGGTGGAACGGATCAAACCGGCCCCGGAGTGGGCGGGTAAAAAGGCCAGTCCCAAGATGCGGGCGCCGGTGGAAGCCACGCCCGGGGGCAGGGATGGCGGGGAAGAGGACATGGCCACGCGCAAATCGAAATACGAGCGGCCGGCCCGCACGGGCAGCGAACCCGGCATGATGACCCTTTTTCTCAATGTGGGGCGGAAGCAATTGATCACCCCGGCCGATGTGGTGGGCAAGATCGCCGGGGTGACCCGGTTGCCGGCCGATGTAGTCGGGGCGATTGACATCCACCAGCGGCATTTGCTCGTCGATGTTAAGGAGGAGCATTTCAAGGTGATCATGCAAAAGCTCGCGGGCATCCGGATCAAGGGCGAGGTGCTGGCCCCCACGCTCGCAGCCGAATAAAAAGCCGGCGGTCAGGTTCAGCTCTTTCGCTTAATCTTTCTCTTTCCTCTTCTGAATCTGAACACGACTGGGGGAATAAAAGTAGATAAAGAGAAAGATTATGACGAAAGAGAAAGAGGGCGACGCCTTGCCCGCCACCGAATCGTGACACCCGGCGTCTTGACAGAGCCGGTGGCAGGACGCTATTGCGATAGCCCCGTATGGAGGCCGCTCTAGATCAACCGGTGCTGGTTTTAAATCGCCTGTGGCAGGCGGTTAATGTCATCGGCGCGCGTCGGGCCTTCGGCATCCTGGCCCGGGGCCATGCCCAGGTCGTGCACAACGAGGCGGATGATTTCCGCACCTTTGCGCTGATGGATTGGATTGATTTCTCGTCGCACAATCCCCCGATCACGGAGCTGGAAATGGTGCACACGACGACGCGCACAATCCGGCTGCCGCGGGTGATTTTGCTCACATTTTTTGACCGGTTGCCGTGCAAGGAACTGAAACTGACGCGCAACAATGTCTTCGAGCGCGACAAGAATACCTGCCAGTATTGCTCCAAGGTGCTGCCGCGCGAACAGCTCAACCTGGATCACGTCATCCCCCGGGATTACGGTGGGAAGACGACCTGGGAGAATATCGTTTGCTCGTGCATTAAGTGCAATTCGCACAAGGCGAACCGCCTGCCCCACCAGGCTCACCTGCGTTTGATTCGCAAGCCGGTGCGGCCCAAGTGGCGTCCCGTCATCTCACTCGTGCTCGGGCATGAGCACCGTGAAATGTGGAAGGATTTTCTCGATGTCGCCTATTGGAACGTCGAGTTGGAGGAGTAGGCGGTAGGGCGCGACCTTGGTCGTCGCCGCGGCTGCACCAAGGTGCAGCCCTACAGGTTCGCACGCCAACGCACCGCTCTGATCAGGAGGAGGATTGGGTCAGCCAGCATAACCGTGCCACTGCAAAGGGAATTGCACGGGCGGGGCCAGGTGCTACTGTGCCCGCATGCTGACACATCTTGTGATGACAATCATCGGGACCGACCGGCCGGGTTTGGTGCAACTGGTGGCGACAACCCTGGCGGATAACGGCGGCAACTGGCTCGAAAGCCGGATGGGACATCTGGGTGGTCAATTTGCCGGCATTGTGCGGGCGGAAGTGGAGAGCGAGCGGGCCGATGGACTGGTGCGAGCCTTGCAGGGGCTCGAACTCAAGGGCTTGCGCGTGATCGTGCATCAGGAGGAGGAAACCGTGAAAGCCGGGGCGGGTTCGGCGGCGACGCTGGAACTGGTCGGGCAGGATCGACCGGGCATACTGCGGGCGGTTTCCGCCGTGCTGGCGAGCCACGGGGTCAATGTGGAGGAACTCGCCTCCGAGCGGGTGAGTGCGCCGATGGGTGGTGGCACCCTGTTTCAGGCGACGATCCGGGTCTCGGTAAATTCGACAGAAGTGTTGGCTCAGGTGCGCACGGATCTAGAAAAGATCGCCACCGACCTGATGGTCGACATGCAGCTGCACCCGGAGAACTGACGGCAGGGTTTGGGTCGCAGGCAATTCCACCTGACGCCCGACGTTCGAGGTCAACGGGTTGATTTGAGGCCCGTCACGTGTGACGGGGTGCTTACTTGCCGCCGAATTGCTGACGGCCGGTCAACCAGACGGCTGACGCGGCGACTAGGTCGATGAAGGCGAACCCCAGTCGCAGAGGCAGGGGCAGTTTTATCGGCAGCACGAGCAACAAAATCGCACCAAGAATCAGGGCACCACAGACAATGGTCATGGTGAGTTTTTTGCGGGTGAGGTCAGCGGATCGCGGATCGGTGGGTGGAGTGGACATGGGTTGGGAATCATTCTCCTTCTCCTTGCTCTTTATCTTGCTCCATTGGATCGGTCCGTGAACAAAGAGGGGAGGGAGCGAGAGCTTGGGAGGTTCGATGAAGGTGCGGAGTTTTGTGAGGAGAAAGAGAACGATGAAAGACCTTCAACTCAGTGGGCGAGGGGGAGGATCACGCGGAGGGTCGTGCCCTCAGGCCCGGTGGACATCAGGAAAATATCACCGTGATGGCTGAGCAGCACGCGCTTGGCGATGGCGAGCCCGAGGCCGGTGCCATCCGGCCGTCCGGAAAGGAAGGAATCGAAGATGCGGTGAGAAATCTCCGGTGGGATGCCGCCACCAGTGTCGCTGACATCCAGGGTGGTGCAGGCTGCCCCGCCGCGTCTTTCGGTGCCGAGGGCCAGCGTGATGGTGCCGCCGTCCGGCATGGCGTGGGTGGAATTCAAAATAAGGTTGAGCAGCACCTGCTGCAACTGGCCCATGTGGCCATCGACAACCGGAGAAACCCCGGGCGTCTCAAAGTGCAACTTGATCTTGGCTTGGGCGAGTTTGAGGCGCACGAGGACAAGAGTGTCGTTGATAATATCGACCAGGGACCAGCGGGAATGCAGATTGGCCGAGGGCGACTTGCCGAATTGCAGCACCCGCATGACGATGGCCTCGAGCTGATCGAGTTTCTCGCCGATGACACGCATGTCGGTGCGCCGGGGATCGTCCGGGGCAAAGTCGAGCCCGAGCCCGCCGTGCAGCAGCTTGAGGACAGTGAGGGGATTGCGGATTTCGTGCGCGATTTCCGCCGCCAGCAGGCCGAGGGTGGTGAGTTGTTCGTTCTTGCGGAGGGTTTCCTCACTTTGAAAAACGCGCGCGTAGAGCCGGGCATTCTCCAAGGCGACCGCACCGAGATTGGCCAGACCGGCACTCAGGCGTTTGGCGTCGTTGTCGAAGCGCTGCACTCGGCCGCTGAAGACCGCGAGCACCCCGAGGACATCGTCCTCGTAGATCAACGGGGTGATCAACACCGAGTGCAGTGCCGGATCGTCGGGCAAGTCGGCGAGGCTGCGAAATTCGGCGGATTGAATGTCGGCAAATTCGGTTTGCAGGGCGGTATGGACCGTGACTCCGACCAGGCAGGCATCCGCCGGCAGTTCCCCCTCCGGGCATTGCGTTTCAACCGGGGAGTAGAGGGCCACACAGCGCACCGTATCACGGGCATTGTCATGCAGATAGAGGGCGCAACTACGTCCGGCCAGTATGTGGCAGGCGTCACGGGTGAGGGAATCGAACAGTTCCCGGGACTCAAGTTTGCCGACCAATGATTGCCCGATTGTGATCAATGATTCCAACTGGTTGGCCTTGCCCTGCAGTTGTTCCAGTAGCCAAAGGCGGCGCAATACGCGGGCGGTTTCATCCGCCAGTCGGACCAGAATTTGCAGATCGGTTTCGTCAAAGCCGGCGGCCCGGTCACGATCCACAGTGATCACGCCGAGCACCCGTTCATCCACCAGGAGCGGGGCCACCATTTGGCAGAGGGTGTTGTCGCGCAGCGCGCGATAACGCGGTTCCAGGGTGATATCGGAGGCCAGCACCGGTGAGGCATGCAGGGCCGACCAACCCGGCAGACCCTGGCCGATTTCAAAATACCACGGGTCAGCATGAGGAGAAAGTCCGTGTTGTGCCTCAATTTCCAATCGGCCGCTCTCGGGATTGATCAACATGATCGTGGCACCCGGGGCGTTCCAGACCTCAACCACGGCCGCGAGTGCGAGCTGGGTGGTCTGGGGCTGGGGATGATCGGATGCCAGGGCGGCGATGCGGTAAAGTGCGGGCAGGGCCCGTGCTTGTCCGGCGACCGACAGGGCATCGGTCTTCGTCATGGCTTCAGGAGATTGTGGCGGATCGTTTCCCACGTCCGGCAGTTATTCCCCGGGAGCTGGATTCCGCAATCCCAGTTTTATCCAACCTGGTCGGCGACGGGAGCGGGGGTGATGACTTCGGTCAGAATATCGCGGAGGGCATGCAGGCGATCATTGTCCGCCGGACTGGCTGAATCGGAACTTACGATGTAAAAGGTGTCCAGGGCGATACCCCGTTCGGTGCCGATCCGGGCGAAAGTGATATCGAAGCCCTGATCGGAGATGCCCTTGGCCAGCCGGAACAGCAGGCCGATCTGGTCGCGGGCCTGAATTTCGACGATGGTGCGATCCATCGTCAGTTCGTGGTAAACCTCCACCGTGGGCGGGAAGGACGTATGGGGTCCACTGTTGCGATCGAGCGTGTAGCGACTGGTGTGCTTCTTTGCCTCCGCCACGATCTGGGGATAGAGATCCTTGTCGGCCAGCAATGCGGCCTCGATGTTTTTCTCAAAGGCGGCCTGCGCATTGGCACTTTGCACCACCCCGCGACCCGGCTCGATCACGTAAAACGTGTCGATCGCAATGTGATCGGAACGCGAATTGACCTTGGCCCCGAGGATGGAGAGCCCGGCGAGATTGAAGGCTCCGGCCAATTTGTAGAAGAGGCCGGCCCGGTCCCAGGTGACCACATTGACGATGGTATAGGAACGGTTGATGTCGTCCTGCCATTCGATGACCGGGCGCAGGGAACCGACCGACTCGGCGTTGGCGATGGTCTTGAGCAACCGGTGGACCATCTGGATGTGCAGGGCGATCTCATCCGCATCGGTGTGGATGGAGTAGCGTTCCGGGAGCAGCCCGAAGTGGGCGATGATCTCGTCGGGGCTGATCCCGGGGATATTGCGGGCAATGAGTTCCTGCTGGGTCATTTTTTTACGTTCCAAGTAGCGGGCATGAACCTCTTCGCCAAGATTCAAACGTTCCAGGGTGCGGCGATAGAGGCCCGTGTGAAGGGTGTCCTTGTAACTGTTCCACAGGGAAGCGGCGGTCCCGCGGGCGTCACAAAAGGTATGGACGTAGAGATGGCGAAGTTTTTCGGGGTCTTCGACCATCTCGGCAAAGGCAGCAGCAGTCTGGGGATCATCAACGTCACGCTTCTGCCAGAATCGTGCCATGATGAGGTGATTTTTGATTATGAAGCTGACCAAAGCGCGATTTTCCGTCGAGACCCCCAGTCGCTGCAGGATGGGGTCGGCAATTTTGACCCCACTGGCCGCGTGGCCTTGGATGCCGATCGCCTTGCCAATGTCGTGCAGCAACAGGATCAAATACAACAAGGTGGGATCGGCGGTCTCGTGCAGGGCCTCGCGGTATTTGAGGGTGATTGGTTCCGCCTCGGAAAAGATCCGGTCGAGTTCGCGGATGGCATTGAGGGTGTGCACATCCGCCGTGTAGCGGTGGTAGAATTCGTGTTGGACGAGGCAGGTCAGTTCATCGAATTCCGGGATGAATCGGCCAAGCACACCCAGTTCATGCATGAGTTTAAGGCTCGGGTGCACCGCCCCGGCCTCACTGAGGATGGCCTTGAAACTGACACAAGCGTCTTTGGAATGTATGACCTGCTCCGTGATCAGATCGAGGTTTTCCCGGATTTTGGTGGTCAGGTGAAAATCCGGGATGCAGTTGAGTTGCTGACAGTGACGAAACACCCGGATGAGCCGCACCGGATCGGTGGTGAAAACATTGTCCCGTTCGGCGGCCAGCTCACGTCCCCGCATGATGAACCCGTCGAGCCGTTTGGTGCGCTGAAAGCGTTGGGCCCGGAGCACTTCGCGGAAGGAGATCTGGTCGTTTTCCGGTTGTTCCAACGTCAGGGCGAGCCGGTTTTCGACCAGCTTGGACATGCGAAAAATCGACCGGGCAGAGCGGTAGTAATCCTGCATGAAGAATTCCACCCGTTCCAGGTCGTTATCCTGAGTGAAGCCCAAGTTGCGGGCGAGCCGGGGCTGGATGGCCAGGTCCAGCACATCCGTGGGGTGGCTGACCATGAAATGCAGTTCATTGCGGACCCGCAGGAGGAAATCGTAGGCCTGGTTGAATTCGGTGACTTCCTCGGCGCGCAGGTAATTCTGGGTCGCCAGTTCATCAATGGTGCTGACCCCGAGTTTGACCCGGGCCATCCAGAGCGCGTTTTGGTAGTCCCGCAGTCCGCCCACCCCATTTTTGATATCCGGCTCCTGTAAAAATACCGTGTCGCCATACTTGGCTCGCCGAGTGGCCTGATCAGCCAGCCGTTGGGCGATGTATTCCTTGGGTTTCTCGGTGGTGTAGAAACTGCGGTAGGCCTGGGTGAAGGTCTCGTAAAGGGAGGCACTGCCGGCGATGAGACGAGACTCCAGCAAAGCCGTCTTGGTCTGGATATCCTTGCGGGCTTCGGTAAACACCTCATCGGCATTGCGGGTGGAATGCCCGACCTTCAAACCACAGTCCCACAGGGGATAAAGGATTTCGTTGGTCAGGAATTCCTGCAGTGGCTTGATCGTCGCGGCCTTGGTCTTGGTGGGATACAGAAACATCAGGTCGATGTCGCTGAGCGGGCAAAGTTCCCGCCGTCCGTATCCGCCCAGGGCCAGCAGGGCCACGGGGGCCGGCAGGACCCCATGCTGGTCCTGATAATGCTTCCTAGCCCGCTCGAAAAGCTGCACCAACAGCACGTCGATGATTTCGGCCCGCGCCTCGGTAACGGCAATGCCGGTTGCCCCGGCCGCATGCCAGGATTTCATCTGCTCGGTCCGGGCGAGGATAAACGCCTTGCAGATGCCCAATCGTTCGGCGCCGGTGGCGTCAAACGGAAGGGTTAGGATCTCTGCCGGGAATGACTGGGTGGGTGCGGCCATGAACTCGCCATACTGGAATGAAAATTTGCCAGCGGGCGAGGGGATTTAACCACTTGCCTCAAACAGTGGTGCAGGATTTTCTGGGCGATTCCCAATTCCAGAACGCCCATGGCCGAAATTTCCAAGAGTTACGAAGCGCACGATATTGAAAAAAAATGGTATGCCGCTTGGCAGTCCGCAGGGGCGTTTTCCGGTCGGGCCGAAACGGGTAAACCGCCCTATACCATAGTGATCCCACCGCCCAATGTGACCGGGGTGCTGACCATGGGCCATGTGCTCAACAACACCGTGCAGGACATATTGATCCGCCGGGCCCGTCTGGAAGGGAAAACGGCACTTTGGCTGCCCGGCACCGACCATGCCGGTATCGCGACCCAGACCGTGGTGGAGCGTGAGTTACGCAAACAGAAGAAAACCCGGCATGACCTGGGGCGGGACAAGTTTGTCGAAAAAGTCTGGGAATGGCGGGAGGAGAAAGGTGGCATCATCCTGGAGCAACTCCGTCGTCTGGGCGCCTCCTGCGATTGGGACCGCACCCAATTCACGATGGATCCGGCTTATTCGCAGGCCGTGCTCGGCGTGTTCGTGGACCTGTTCAAGAAAGGCTACATCTACCGCGGTAAACGCATGGTGAACTGGTGTCCGGTTTCCCAGACAGCGCTTTCGGACGAGGAAGTCATCATGAAGCCCTCCAAGGGTTTCCTATGGCAGGTGCGCTACGAGTTGGTGGACCAACCGGGGCAATACATCACGGTCAAGACCACCCGCCCGGAAACCATTCCCGGGGACGTGGCCATTGCGGTGCATCCCGATGATCCGCGCTATACCGAACTGATCGGCAAATTGGTGCGTCGACCCCTAGGACCGGCGGCGGAGATCCCGATCATCGGCGACGAGGCGGTGGACCGGGAATTTGGCTCCGGTGCCCTCAAGATCACTCCGGCACACGACAAGGTGGACTACGAAATCGGCCAGCGGCACGGGCTGACTGCGCTCGATGTGCTCAATGCCGATGGCACCTTGAATGAACTGGCCGGACCGGACCTGGCGGGCATGGACCGTTTTGTTGGACGCAAACGAGCGGCGGAATTACTCAATGAATCGGGTGCCCTGCTCGAGGCTGAGCCCTATGAAAACAACGTCGGGTTTTCCGAACGTGCCGATGTGCCGATCGAACCCCGCCTGACCTGGCAGTGGTGGCTCAAATACCCTCGGGTGGAGGAGGCCATGGCCGCAGTGCGCGACGGTCATATCAAGTTTTACCCGGAACGTTGGGCCAAGGTTTACCAGCACTGGCTGGGCAACCTGCAGGACTGGTGCATCAGTCGCCAATTGTGGTGGGGACACCGCATTCCCGTGTGGTATCGCAAGGGGCTCGAGGTGGAAAAGCTCACCGAGGCCGAACTGCGCGATCCGACCAAACTGCACGTTTCCCTGCAGGGTCCGTCCGACCCGGAAAACTGGGTGCAGGAAAACGATGTGCTGGATACCTGGGCATCGTCCTGGCTTTGGCCGTTCGCGACCTTGGGTTGGCCGGACGAGGCGAAAATGAAGGCGGTCGGCTTTGATACGTTTTATCCGACCACCACCCTGGTGACCGGGCCGGACATCATCTTTTTCTGGGTCGCGCGAATGATCATGGCGGGGTTGGAGTTTACGCGGCCCGACGAACCGCTGGAGCGACGCATCCCGTTCAGGAATGTCTACTTCACCGGCATCATCCGCGACCAACAGGGCCGCAAGATGTCAAAGTCGCTCGGCAATTCGCCCGATCCACTCGACCTGATCGCCAAATACGGAGCGGATGGCCTGCGTTTTGGCATCATCTCCATCGCGCCCCAGGGGCAGGACATTCGGTTTCAGGAAGACCGGATCGAAGGCGGCAAAAACTTCTGCAACAAGCTGTGGAATGCCTGTCGTTTCCGGCAAATGAGCGGGCCGATGAGTGACAATTCCAACCAAGGGGCCATCATGGCCCGGTTGGTGCCGGCGCAGTTTGATGCCGATGACCACGCGATTCTGGACCGTTTGCTTGCCACCACCCGGGAAGTGGACCGTTGCTTTGTGGAGTTTGAGTTCAGTGCGGCGGTGCAGGCGCTCTACGGATTTTTCTGGAACGATTTTTGCGACTGGTATGTGGAGGTTTCGAAATCGAAACTGCAGGATGCGGCGGTCCGCGACAATTGCCTCGCCCTGCAGGACCTGGTGCTGCGGCAAACCCTGCTGCTGTTGCATCCGTTCATGCCCTTCATCACCGAGGAACTCTGGCAATTGCTGGGCTATGCTGGCGAAAGCGGTTTCATCGAGCAGACCAAGATCGAGAATGCCTCGTCGGTGGCGACAGCGGGGCATACCATGGGACTGACCATTGACCAGGATGCCGCGCAGGCGGTGGGACAGCTCAAAACCCTGGTCTCCGCCGCCCGCACCCTCAAGGCGGAACGCGGTTTGGGTTCACGGCGTGACACGCGTTTTCTGATGAAGGCGGACGAAGCCGCCTGGACAATCATCTCGGGCAACCTGGCCAAAATCAGCCGGTTGATCGGAGCGAGTGAAATTGTGCGTCAGGATAACATCGAGGGGGCCCCCGCCACGGTCACCCCGCTTGGCACCATCGCCGTTGATCTCGCGGCCAACCTTGATGTCGGGGCGGAAAAAATCCGGCTCGCCAAGGAACTGGAGTCACTGGCCAAGCACATTGCCGGCACTGAAGCGCGTCTGGCGAACAAGGCCTTTACACACAAGGCGCCCCCAGCGGTCATTGAGGGGGCGCGGAAACAACTGGCGGAACAAGTGGCGAAGCACGTTGAATTGGCGCGATTGCTCAAAGCGATGGGTTGACCCCGGGCAAAGAAATGACTGCCAAAGCCAGGAGGATCACCGGTGGATAGTCCGATGGAGGCAGCGCCGATCCTGGCGGATGCCCGTCGTGCGATCTATTCGGCTCCGGTTGAGGAAATCGCCAAACTGACCGCGCTGCTCCGGCAATTGCGGACGCGGCCCGAGGGTGAAGTAAGCCGGGAATTGGCTCAGACCCTGGAATTGCTATCCATCGGCCGTCGCCTGATGGGGGACTTCAAATCCGGCTTGCGGGACAGTCAGGAATCGCGGGAATTATATGCCGGCTTGGGTGATGATGCGGGCGTGGCCAAGGCCTGTATTTTGACGGGGAATTTGCATTTTTGTCTGGGCGATTATGAGCCGGCCCTGGTTGCATTCAATGAGGGCTTGGATATGCGCCGAAAACTGGGGGACCACAAGGGCGAGGCGGGCGCATTGGGCAGCATCGGAGCGGTCTTCGACGAGATGAAACATTGGAAGGAAGCCCGTCGCTGTTATCTCGAGAGTCTCGATATCAGCCGTGGCTTGGGCGACCGGATGTTTGAGGCCCGCACCCTGAACAATCTGGGTGAGACCAATCTGAATTTGGGCAACCGGAAGGTGGCGGCTGATCTTTGTGCGGCCGCCCTCGTGATATTCCAGGAACTCGGCGAAACCGTTGAACAAGTGAATGTGCATAATAATCTTGGCCGGATAGCTCATGCCGACCACCGCTATGAGGCAGCAAAAATGGCCTTTGAACGGGCGCAAACGTCCGCCCATGCATTGGGTCTGCACCTGGCCGAAGCGGTGACACGATTTTTTATGGCCGGTTTGTTGGCCGATGAAAACAGCCCGTTTTACTCTCTGCCCGCGGCGATCCGTGAGTTGGAGGAACTTTTGAATGTAGCGGTTGAACTCGATGTCCAGGCCCTGGCGGCTGATATCAAAACTAAACTATCCGAGCTTCGGAATCGCGCCGGTTGATCGGGTCAATCCGCGCTTGGCAGCTGATTTTGCCGTTTAGAGATTTCGCGCACTTGCGAGGATCGGGCAATTGCAGTGCACTGGAGCATGCCTGCATCTCCCCGTATTCTCGCCTTCGCCGGCAGTGCCCGGCGCGAATCACTCAATCGTAAGTTACTTGCCGTGGCCATCAAGGCGGTCGAAGCCGCCGGGGGTGTGGTCACGCTGCTGGATTTGAACGACCATGCACTGCCCCTCTACCACGGCGATTTGGAAGCGGCCGGAGGTTTGCCACCGAATGCCGTGAAGCTGATCGAACTGGTGCAAACTCATGCCGGGCTCTTGGTGGCCTCACCGGAATACAATGCCAACATCACGCCCTTGCTGAAGAACACGATCGATTGGATAACCCGGGCGGAGGAAAATCCTTTCATCGGCAAGGTGGCGGCGGTGGTCGCGGCTTCGCCAGGGGCACTGGGCGGGGCGCGCTCTTTGCAACATGCCCGGCATTTGCTGCTGCATCTTGGCTGCCACGTGGTGCCGGCTCAAAGCATGCTACCTCACGCCGGCGAGGCCTTTGCGGAAAACGGCGGGTTGATTTCTCCCCGCTCCCAGAAATCCGTGGACGCGTTGGCCAAACAACTGGTTGAGCTGACGCGACGACTGGCCTGAATTGATTGGCGGGTGAGGGGTCAACCCAAGCCTTCAGGCAGGGGCCAGGGACATCTCCGGCAGCCTGCGTTCCCGGGCGACGAACCAAAGGGGCGACTGC
>JAIPJW010000092.1 GCA_021734075.1 Cephaloticoccus sp. | reverse complement strand
GAGGCCTGGGTGAAATGCTGCGGGTCGCCGTCGCCGATGACAAACTGCGCACCTTTGACTGGGAATTTCACCTCACCACCGCCAACGTCTGGGGCTTCCTGATGCTCAACATCCTCGGGGTGCTCGTCTACCCTCAGGACCAGGTGATGATGCAGCGGGTGCTCTCCACCAAGTCGGACAAGGAAGCCGGCAAGTCGGTCTGGACCCTCGCCGCCATTGTGGTGCCGGGCAACCTGGCGTTCTTCGGCATCGGCACCGCACTTTACGTTTTCTACAAACAACACCCGGCCCACCTGAATCCGATGCTGAGCATCGATTCAACCTTCCCGCAATTCATCGCCGCTGAACTGCCGGCCGGCCTCACCGGCCTCATCATCGCCGGTATCTTCGCCGCCTCCATGTCCACCCTGTCCGCCTGCATCAACAGTGTGGCCACCTTGGTCTCGGTGGACTTCTACGAGCGATACGCCAAGCATGCCACGCAGAAGAAGAGCGTGGTGCTGGCCGAGATCGTCACCATCGTGGGCGGCTGCATCGGCATCGGCACGGCCCTGCTGCTGGCCACCGCGGACATTCAGTCCGCGCTGGACACCTCCTTCGCACTCGGGGGACTGCTGGGCGGCGGTTTTGCCGGCTGTTACGCCCTCGGGATGTTCACCAAGCGGGCCAACTGGCAGGGGACCATGCTGGGCGTGGGCGCCAGCCTTGTGCTCACCCTCACCGCCTGGAGCATCGATCTGGTCCATCCCTTCTTCTACATCTTCATCGCCAACCTGACGACCATCGTCGTCGGTTACTTCGCCAGTCTGTTTTTCCCCGCACCCACGCAATCCCTCCACGGATTGACCATCTACACCCCGCGTTCCACTCCCGTGGTGCTGGAAGTCCCCCAAGCCTGATCCTATGAAAAACTACCGCGCCGTTCTGGTTGGCACGGGTGGCATCGGCGAAGCGCATGTGCGCGCCGTCGAATTCACCCAGGGTCGCGTCTCGCTGGTCGCCGCGTGCGACATTGATCCCACGCGCGCGCAGGATTTTTGCGCCAAATTCAAGATACCGACGGCCCACACTGACTACGCCTCGATGCTGCGGGCGGAGAAACCGGACATCGTGCTGATCGCCGCCCCGCCCGGGTTGCACGCCGGCATGAGCATTGCCGCGATGGAAGCCGGCGCCTGGGTGATGTGCGAAAAACCCCTTTGCGCCTCGCTCGCCGAATTCGACCAGATTGAAGCCGCGGAAAAGCGCACCGGCTGCCACACGGCCAGCGTTTTCCAAATGCGCTTTGCCTCCTCCAACACCCACGTGCGGAGCCTCCTGCTCGCCGGCACCTTTGGCCGGCCCCTCGTCGCGGTCTGCAACACCCTGTGGTTCCGCGATGCCGCCTATTATGCGGTGCCGTGGCGCGGCAGGTGGAAGACCGAACTCGGCGGCCCGACGATGAGCCAGGGCATCCATACCATGGATCACCTGCTGCACCTCTTCGGCGCCTGGACCGAGGTGAAGGCCGTGGCCGACACCCTCTATCACGACATCGAGGTGGAGGATGTTTCCATGGCATTGGTGAAGTTCGCCAACGGGGCCCGGGCCTCCATCGTCAACAGCACCCTTTGTCCGCGCCAGGAAACCTATCTCCGGCTCGATTGCGAAAAAGCCACGGTGGAGCTGACCCACCTCTACGCCTACAAGCAGGAAAACTGGAAGATGACACCGGCTGATCCGGCGACCGGGGCCGACCTCACGGCGGCCTGGGAACAGTTTCCGCCCGATGTCGGCTCCACCCACGGGGCCCAGCTGGTCACCCTGGTGGAAAACATGGATCACCAAACCACGCCGCTCACCAGCGGCGCTGAAGCGCGCCGCACCCTTGAGTTTCTGACCGCCATCTACAAGTCGGCCTATACCGATTTGACCGTGAAATGTGGCAGTATCCAAGCGGGGGATCCTTTCTACACGGCGCTCAATGGCGGCATGGCTCCGCCACGGGTCAAAAAATAGGTTGAATAACTTCCCAGCTCGCGGCGGCGCAATTCGTGCTTAGTCCTACCGGCACCACCATGTCCATTCCCTCCACTCCGCTGGACCAGAAAAACCTGATCGGCTACCTCTGGGCCGCGCGCCGGCGTTTCAGCGGCGGCTTGGCACTGGTGCTGTTGCGCAGCCTGGCCACCGCCCCCATCCCGATCCTGATCCAGCGGATCGTGGACAAGCCACTGCAGGACAAAAATATCGAGGGCGTGCTGCATTACAGTCTCTGGTTCCTGCTCTGTTTGCTGCTGCACTTCGGCTTTTCGGTCTGGGGCGCCAAACTGCTCGCCAAGACAACCTCCCAACTGATGGTCGAAATGCGCAGCCGTATTTTCTTTCGTCTGCAATTTCTCAGCTTCAGCTACCTCGACGGGCAGAAGACCGGCCGGCTCCTTTCCAAATACGCCTTCGACACACAGAAGGTCGAGGGCCTCCTCTACAACGTGCTCAACCAGCTGCTGCCCAACCTGCTGCTGGGCGTCTGCATTCTGGCGATCCTCTCGTGGATGAACTGGTTTCTGATGCTGATTCTGGTGCTGGCCATTCCCGTCTACGCCACCGCGAAGTTTTTCTTTTTCCGCAACATCAAGCACGCCAACAACGTGAACCGGCTCGCCCAGGAAAAGCTGACCGGCACGGCCTCGGAATACATTTCCGCCCTGCGCCTGGTGCGCAGCTTCGGCGAGGAGGACCAGGTCGAGCGCCTCCTGGATGACAGCAGCGAATCCTTCGCCACCAGCCGGGTGACGCAATCCTATGTCAATGCCCTGTTCGGCACCTACGTGCATGTCGGCATGCAAACGCTCAACCTGATCCTCATTGCCGGGGGCTCCATCATGGCGATCCAGGGCCACATCAGTGTCGGCACCCTCTTCGCCTTCATGGCCGGTTTCGGCTACATCCTCAGCCCGGTGCACATGTTCATCGGCATGAGCGAGCAATATTTCAATGCGCAGGAGGGTTTCAACAGTATCAAGGAACTCGTCGATTCCACCTTCGTCGAGGAGTGGCACGGCACCCGTCGCGAGGACCGGATCAAGGGCGACATCGTTTATGAGAATGTCTCGTTCCACTACCCGTCCGCACCCGACAAGATCGTCGTCAAGGAACTCAATCTCAACATCCATCCCGGCGAGCACATCGCCTTCGTCGGCCCCTCCGGCTCCGGCAAAAGCACCCTCGCGAATCTGCTGCTGGGCCTTTATGCGCCCACCAGTGGTCGCATCCTGATTGACGGCGTGCCCCAGTCGGAATGGCACATGCGCTGGATCCGGCGCCAGCTCGCCGTGGTCATGCAGGACAGCATCCTGCTTTCCGGTTCCGTCTACGACAACATCCGCTTCGCCAAGGCCGACGCCACCGCGGCCGAGATCCACGAGGCCGCCCGCCAGGCCAATGCCGAGGAATTCATTCTCAAGATGCCCGAGGGTTACCAGACCCTGGTCGGGGAACGCGGGGTTTCGCTCTCAGGCGGCCAGCGGCAGCGCATCGCCATCGCCCGTTCCATCCTGCGCAATCCCCCCGTGCTCATTCTCGACGAGGCCACCTCCGCGCTGGACTACGAAAGCGAGCGCCTTATCCAGGAGGCGCTCGACCGCCTTTCCGAGGGCCGCACCGTCATTACCATCGCCCACCGCCTCAGCACGATCAAGAACGCCGACCGGATTGTCGTGTTGCGCGACGGGGTCATTGTCGAACAGGGCAACTTTAAGGAACTCAACGCCCGAAAAGGCGTCTTTGCTGAGTTGATCGCCGCCCAATCCAGCGGGTCCGACATCCTCGACATTGCGGAAGCCACTTGAATTCCACCCCTGAAACCACAGATGCTTTGCTCCTGATCCGATTAATCCCCATCTTTTCCCCCTCATGAAACGCCTCCTGTTCACCTTTGCCTTCATCACCAGTGCCCTTTGCGCCGAGACCACCTTTCCCGGCGTGGAAAACATCATGTCGCTGGAGGAATTTCATAATACCGGGCTGGACCAGCTCACGCCGCAGCAGATTGCCGCCCTCAATTCCGCGATTGTCCGTCATTATGAGGCCAGCGTGAAGACCCAGGTCACGCAGCAGGCCAACATGATCGCGCAGGAAACCATCTCCCGCCACGAAAAACAAAGTGTCCTCGAGCGCTTCGGGCTGCCGGATCTCTCCTTCAGTCAGGAATGGAAGGAAGCGCCGGGCATCAGTGGCACGGTCACCGGTTGGGTCGGCGGCAACAGCTTCAAACTCGACAACGGCCAGATTTGGGAAGGGCAGGAGCCGATTCCTTTCGAACTCGTCAACCGCAGGATCACGATCAAACCGCGGCCCAACGGTCAGTTCGCCCTCGAACTCGAGGGCAACAACACGACGATTCGCATTCGTCGCGTTAAGTAATTTTTCACCGCACCACCCGACCCTCTCCGCGGATCATGCGGCGACTGCCATGTTAAAGCTCAACAACGGCGAGCTCCGGGTGGAGCTCCTCGATCCGGCTGATCCGGTTGACCGCGCGCAGCTCGGCACCCGGTTCGGCTGGGGTGGTTACATCTGGCAGGTGCATGACCCCAAGGTGGGTCCGCTCCTCGCCGGACCGGAATGGCCGTCCAGCAAACCCATCCCCTTCAACGGTCAGGGCCTGCCCGAATCCTTCCGCCACGCCGAGTTCGGCACCGGCCGGCCCCTGATCCTCGAAAATGATCGTGGCTTCATCATCGGGATCGGTGAGGTGGGCCGCAACATGGCCGGCTACCTCGACGTATTGGCACCCTGCCCCTGGTCCATCACCACGAGCCATGGCGTTATCGAGTTCTGCACCGAGCAGGCCGGCAACGGCTACGCCTGCCAGCTCACTCGACGCATCGCGCTCAACCAACGCACCCTGACCTCCTCCACTCGGCTGACCAACATCGGCCAACGCCCCCTGCCCCTGCACTGGTTTGCCCATCCGTTTTTTGCCCTCGATGATCGCCTGCTCACCTGTGGTCTGCCGGCAACCTGGGGCATGCACGACAACATCGGCTACGAGTTTGACGATCAGCACCGGCTCCAATTCAAACGCCGCTTCCGCGACCGCGATGACGGACATTTCGAGCAACTGATCGTCGGCGCCGACACCCCGCTGCGCGCCGAACTTTCCCATCCGCGGCTCCAAGGCATCGTCTTCACCTGCGACTTTGTGCCCGACACCTGTCCCGTCTGGGGCAACAGCAACACCTGGTCCATCGAACCTTATATGGCCACCGAACTCGCCCCCGGCACCGACCGCGCCTGGACCCTCACCTACGAGTTCGGCCCGGTGGTGGCGTAAGCAATGGCACAAACAGGGTTGAGATTAAATCCAAGCCATCGGGTGGGTTGATGCGGTATTGGCCACGGAGGCACGGAGCCTCCGAGGGAAAACAATTCCAACCGGTCGGATTGGCTCAGTGTCTTGGTGTCTCCGTGGCAAACCAAGGATTGGGGCTACAGACTCCGCAGGCACTCGGCCGGGTTGATCCGCTTCAGTCGAAAGAGACTGGGAATGCAGGCCAGCCAATCCCATCGTCAATGTGCCCTGAACTCCCGTTCGGTGTCGGTTGATTTTTATATATTATCCAGCACCCTGCGGCACGGGTTATGTGCCCGGTGATTTCCATTCCTGCCGCTTGAAGGTCACTTTGTCGTCCCGGAGCAATTGCAGCAATTTCATGGCACGCCCATCCTGGGGAAAATCCGCCACATAGCGCTCCAGGTGCACCCGGGCATTCACCGGGTCTTCCAGCGTCAGGCAGGCAATAGCCAGTGGGTAATTCGCTTCCTTGACGCCCAGTGCCAAGGCTTTCTCCAAACAAACCATCCCTTGTTCCTGCCGCCGGGAACCGGAAAGAAAAATCCCGTAGTGCAGATTGGCCCATGCGTCTTCGGGATTCATGGCCAACACGTGATCGTATATCTGTGTGCAACGTTTGGCGGACTCGGCAAAATCCAGGTTGTGCCCCATCGAATGCGCCATGCCCGCACGCATCAACAGCTCGCGGTCATCCGGACGATCCAACAGAACCGCATCCAGTTGGTTGAGGACATCGCGCAATTTCGCCTCGGTTTTCTCGCGCTCTTCGGTCGAGCCAAACTTGGGGGGATAATTTTTGGCATGCGCGCCCACTTCCGCCAGGGTCCGGTCGATGGCGGGCAATTCGAGGCCGACTCGATCCGGCTCGTCGGCAATTTTGATTTTATATTTCCCGGGGAATACCTCGCCCAGGATCATGGCCAGCCAGGTCTTTCGGGTCTTCGGAGTGGAGGGATCAGCGAATTGCTGCTCCAAAAACGTCGCAACGCGTTCGTCCGTTTTACCAAACGAGGTTAATGACCATAGGGCGGCCCCAAACCACGCATCGTTGTAGGCGGCCTGCCGGTCGGCCTCCGTCTTTTCACTGGTTGCATAGCGTTTGATCGCTCCCGCATCCTTGCCCAGATCAAGGGTGCGCACGATGGGCTTGACTGCCGCGGTATCGCCGGTGGCCATAAACCAGCCCCAGCAAAAATCGAGATCCTGCGCGCCCTTGATCTCCCAGTTCTCGATGGGCGGTATCGTCTTTTTCAGGTAGTTACCTTGGCCCTGATCCTCAAGGATCTGGCGCGCTTCCGGCGTATCGCTCAACCAAAGCAACCGGGCCAGTGTTGCCCGCTGTGCTTTCGGGTATTTCGAGAGATCATCAAATCGCCCCTTCAGCAATTCCGGATGCTGGTGCAAAACCCGGTTGACGAAGCCCAGGACAGGTTGGACAAGGTTGCGCGCTTCCAAGCCGTTTTTCTCCAGCATGAATGCCCAATATCCGTCGAACCGACTGAGATCCTGCGTCCGGTATAAACTCTTCGCCCAATCACTGTAAATATCATCCGGTTTACCCGCCTCAGCCGCGAGGGGCGCTGACCCTACCAGGGTTGATATCAGAATAAATGGCAGGGCGAATTTCAGCTTCAGCATGGGGTGAGTGGGTTCGAATCATTATCTGACATCAAGGCACCCGTTTATCGAGCTTGGTCTCACTTTCCTTCGTCCGGGCGCTTTCGGGCCAATAGTAATCCTCTGCCATGCGAATGGCTTCCGCCATGTCCCTGGCTGCCCCGCTGCGACGCAACTCCTCCGCCTTGCGGGTGACATTTCTCGTCTGACAGGCACTCAAGCTGAGTGTGACCAACCCCGAAACCAGCGTAGCTATGATAACCTTTTTCATAAAATTGCGCCGATCGTGCCGGATTGTTCCAGTGTCAACGTGGCATCGGAAAGGAAGCTTCTCCCGTTGCCGGATCAACCAACACCACCCGCTCAGCCTGATCCGTCCCATGAGCGAATTCGAGACGAAACCAATCGCTGCCGGTTCGTAACACCCGCGTCACCGGACCCCAATCGGCTTGATGTCGCTGCAACAGAAGCATTGCGGCTTCTATCGCCTGTTGGTCGGTCGTGATGGGCTGTGACGCCTGCTCCGCCGCTTTGATTTTGTCCCATGGTGGGGGAGATTCGAACGTCATTCTCGCTCTTTCCGAATCCAGCCACCAATCGTTGTCGCGAATGCGTGGCAGCTCGGTCGTGGGCAACACGCTGTCCCGAATTTCTGTATCCGCACCCAGGCTCATCACCAACTGTAGCACATAAGGCCAAGTGTAAGATAGTGCTTCACCACGCTCCGCATCGGAAGTCGTATCAATAATCTTTCGCAGATTCCGATTCGCTCGCATTACGGTTTCTTCATCACCCATCCCCTCCATATGGATCGTGAGGAATATGAGGTAGGCCAATTTACGATTTTGCGGAAGCCCGTTCCCGTCCCGGAACAGCACGCCCAAATTGTTGAATGCGTCCGCATTGCCCGCGGCAATCGCTTTCAAATACCACTCGGCAGCCTTTCGATAATCCTGCTGCACCCCCTCCCCTTGGTGATAGTAAAGGCCGATTGTCACCATCGCGGTGCCATCGCCCGCCTCGGCCATCTTCTCGTATTTGATGTAGTCCGCCGACTTCCATGATTCGGCGGCACCCACATGGACTGCGCCGAGCAAGAGAATCGCAAGGTAAAGGGGGATGCGCATTTCAATCGTAGCAAGTTCAACTAAGATGAGCCAACGCCTATGGTGCCTTGTTCGGCATCAACTAGAGGGCGAAGATCTCTTTGAAGAACACCCGCCAGAATATCGCGAGGAGTGCTGTCGGGTAGAAGGGAGACAATAGCCCCAAAGCACTCGACAGACGTAGCAACGGCCCACGCTGCGACTTCCTTCTTCTGCACCCCAGTAGACCAAAACTGCCGTGTGGCCTCATCTTCTGAAATCAGCTTCTTTCCAAAAAGTGCCTGCAATACTTTCGGCTGGCTAAGCCGAAGGCCAAATGGGGCTTTGGGATCGAAAATGGCAACGGCGGGACGCCGATGTATGACTAGATTCCGAAGCTTGATAAGCGAATCGAGATCCTGCCAGGGGCGCGCGCCCTTGTCGAACGGCTCATCGGCAAGGATAGCGTGCAGCATAGAAAGTTTGAGGGGCAGGGACTCCTGCTTCTCGTCTAACTCGGCTAGAACCTGCGCGCATTTCCTAATGATGTCGGCATTCCGCTTGAGATCCGGGAGACCGCAAAGGACCGTAAGATCGTTAATCGCGGCCTCAAGTGCGATGAACGAGAAAGTTATCGCAACAAGCGCGGCATCACGACCATCGCGATCGGTGCCAGCTTGGTCCCGTGCGCGAGCCGCCAGGCGATACAGCGGTGGTGATGCGATTTCTGTCATTTCTGCCTAACGATTGAGGTGAGCAAGAGGGTCAGCGCGAAGCGCTGGCCCGAATTGGCTCTGGCGAAGTTAGCCTCTTTTTTGATTCTCGCGAACATTCATAAATCGAGGGAATATGGCGCATAGTGCAAAGTGTATGATGAATAACACTGCGCCAAGAGTCGCCACAAAAAGCGCAGCCTTTGCGCCTCTCTCTCCTTGGATCACTGAATACCTTCCGAATACGGCGAGATCAAAATACTTAGCTCCTAGATGACTACAGATTCCGGAGGCGAACAGTGCTAGGCCCATGTGTTTGAGCAGGACCCTCTTCTTTCTGTTTCGGCGAAACTCCAGCACCCAAAAGACGACAATGATAGGTCCGACTTGGGCAAGAATGCTGGCGAACGTCTTCATCGGCTAACAGTGCTATTCGGTTGCACTGCAATTTACCGGAAAGAGCGCTAGTCGATTCCGCATCATGAGATTGGAATTTTTGCGGGGTAAAATTCGGGATTGGAGAGTCATGATCAACCGGAGCCTGTATCTAATACACTACAAGCGATCTTCCGTCACAAGGCGAATATCAAACATACAGGAGAACCAAGTGGCACTGTATAAATGTTCAAATACAAGCCATGGGAAGAATGCAGCGACAAAGTAATCACTCACGCCATCCCTACGTTCGACTCCCAGTCCTATTGCCGCAAAGAGGCACAAACTGATGCACCACGTATCCCGCCTTGCGTGCGCCTGCTTGTCGAGCCGTAGGCTAGGCGAAGGCTGATGGGCGCATGGAGGCCTTCAATAGCAGATGAGTTCTTTGTGCTTTTTTGCGGCCAAACGGTTTGGGCCTGATGGATTCCCGTAAGGACAGGGTTGGTAGACGAATCACCTCGTGAGCAACACCACCGCCGCGGCCCATTCGCCCTTGGGTTGCCAGCGGAGTTTACCTTGGGCGAGGGTCACGCCGCCGGACTTTTCCATCAGCGTATCCGCCACTTTCCATTTACCCGTCGGCAGCGGGACGCGCACCGTAGTCTGGCCCGGTTTGGCAAAGGTATGCGCGACGACGAGAGCCTGCTTGCCGGTTGTGCCGACGCGGACCACCGCCTGCCAGCCTTCGGCATGGCGGTAGGCCAGCACCTCGGGCCCGTGGCGATAAGAGCGTCCACGCCGGATGATCGGCACGGACTTTTTGTAGAGAGCAATGGCTTGCGCCACGAGAGCGCGTTGGGCGGGTCGCAGCGTGGCAAAATCGCCCGAGAGGCATAGCCGGCCGAGGAATCCTCCCGCCAATAGGTAGAGCGTCCGACGCAAATCCGCCTTGGCGCGCAGGACCGCCCAGATCTGGCTTTGGCGCGGCAGCATCAGGAGATGCAGGTTGGCGGCGATGATCGGAATCTCGCGACACTCGTGCGCATCGGAGAAACTGCTCATCGCCGTGAGCCCCATCATCGTCGGTTCCAAGCGATGCCCGCCCGAGGAGCAGTTCTCGATCACCAGATCCGGAATCTCCGCGCGCAAGCGTTTGAAAAACGCCACGACGCCGTCGAGGTGCTGCCGCAACCCTTCGCCCAAGGACTCCGCCCCATCCGGACCGAGACCGATGTTCTCGTTATAATCGACCTTGAGATAGCCGAAATTGCCCGCCTTGAGGGTAGCGATGACCTTGCCCGCCAGATGGTCGCCCACTTCCGGTTTGCGCAAGTCCAGAAACCGACGAGATCCCACGGTCAGCGGCCGGCCGTCGCGATGCAGCAGAAGATCTGTGCGGTCCCACAGCGTCGACGCCGAACCCACCACCTCCATCTCGAACCATAGCCCGGGCAACATCCCCTGCGCCCGGATCGCATCGGCCGTCGCCCGGATGCCCTCGGGATACATCGCGGCATTGGGGATCCAGTCCCCCTGTCCACTGAACCAATTGCCGCCATCGCGTTTGAACCAACCCGCATCCATGACCAGATACTTGATGCCGGTCCCGCGCAGGGACGCCGCCAGCGCCTTCATGTTGGCATCGCTCGGATCGCCCCAACTGCTCGTCCATTCATTGAACATCACCGGCAGGTCCGCCTCACACTTGGGCAAAGTCGTGAGCGGCACTTCCTGGGCTGCCGTCAAGGCCACACAGCAATCATCGAGCCCGCCCTGCACACAAGCGAGCATCGCCGGTGGCGAGGTGAAGCTCTTGCCGGCGGACAAATTTTTCATCCAATGGCCGAATTCACGATCTGCCAGGCCGCCCGAAAAAGCTGCCAGATCATCGCGGCGATACACCTCCATTTGCCAGGAGCCGGGATGTGCCAATTGCGCGCCCCAGGTCACACCCACGCCGGTGTCCTCGATCGCGGCGCACGGGAAAAACCCGTTGGTGGGCAATGATCCGACCGCGCCGAACCTTTCACAGCGCACGCCGTAACCGACCCACGAGGGCTCGAGTTGCAGGTCCTCAAAAGCCTGCGTCACCAAGCGTCCCTCCATGCTCCAAACCCCGCGAAAACGATGCAACTGCAACCGGCCCGGGGCATCGTCGGTCGCGAAGGGGCTGACCCCGCCCAGCGAGAAACTTGCCAGCATCTCGAGCGTGATGGGCGAGCGTGAGGTGTTCTCAATCGTCACACTGCTGTCGAGCCAGCTCGCACCCTTGCGCCAGCCGAGATCGTGATGCGCCAGCCAACCGCCATCCGCATGCTTGAAAGTGGTGCGCACCCGCAGGCCGCCTTTCTGTTGCCGCACTTTTTGCCAGGTGAACTTCAGTTTATCCACCGTCGGGCTGTTGCGCAGCGTGCGCCCCGGGGAAAAGCCGGGCGCCTGTTCATCACCCAACACCTTGACCTGCATGAGCGACTCGATGCCCCACGCCGGAAATCCCGCGCCCTCGGCCGGTGGCGGCAAATTCTCCAGTTCCACCCCGCCCAGGCAATTGCGACGGGCCACGATCTTGCGCCGCAACTTGGTCGGCACGAGCCAGAGCCCCAGCTTGTCGCCGGCCAAATCACGCACATAGAGCACCGTCGTGGCGCCGCACCGGAACTCGCGAAGAATGGAGGGAAGGGAGGTCGATTTCATGGGACAATTGGATTCCGCGCATCACGCAACACAGACAAAAGTAATGCAGGGCAGTATTGACATGGCTTCAACCCCAACGGGTCTCTGATTCGGTCGATGATCATCACTCGCCTCATTTCAGCCTGGTTTGGCTTCCGCACATATCCGCGGTTCCTGCATACGGACTGAGCCGCGATCACACCAAGGCCAGGCCATCCGCGGTTTCCTTGACGACCCTCAAGCGGGCGCGCTCTCCTCCGGGTTGATTGGGCGCATGCAGGGTCATCACCAGTTTGTTTTCCAAAGTGCGGAAGATCATCGCATGTCCGCCATCCTGGGCAAAGAGCGGCTCGTCCGTCTGTTCCCAAGGGCCGGAGATGTCACCGCTGGCGCTGCGTGCCACCCCGGTCAAATACCCGCCCGTGCCAAAACTCGACCAAAGCATGAACAGCTTGCCCTTGGCATTCCGGTGCAACCATGGCCCGTCGGTCACCCGGTAACCCTCGCCCAACTCGCTTTTCTGTTGCCGGCTCCAGGGCGCCTCACTGGCGCGAAACAACAACTGGGTCTCCCCGGCCGTCCGACGCAGTTGGGGATCAAGCGGGATGGCATGGACCTCGCCGTTGCGAGTCTGCACCCATTCGCGACAAAAAATCAGCCATGGCTGGCCGGTCGCATCCACGTGCAGGGTGCCATCGATCGCGAGCCAGCCCAAGGGGGTGATCGGTCCGTCCGAGTGCGACACAAACGGCCCGTCGGGCGAATCCGACACGTAAATACTGCAGTATCGGGCCCGTGGTTTCAGCACCGACACTCCGTGACCGAAGGTGGCGATCAGATACCAACGACCTGCGTAATGGTGCACTTCTGGTGCCCAGTAAAAATCCGCCTCCTGCGGGCCGATGATGCGCGACAACACCACCTGCGGCTCACTCCAGTGCTTCAGGTCGCGACTTTTGCGCACCACAAAACCATGCGGGGCATCGCGCGCGCCGCCAAAGCCGGACGTGCCGTAGAGCCGGTAGATTTTATCCGCCGGGTCGGCAACGATGAATGGATCGCGTATCTGAATGTCAGTGATGGTGGTCACGTTGATTACAGGCATCGGTCTAAGCGCAGTTTGACAGCCAATGGCAAGCCGAGTCGGAGGCTTCGGGCGGATATTAGCCCGACGAGTCTCAGTTAGCAGGCTCGGCGGGCGCCTTTTTTTCCGCAAAGGGCCAGATGCCCGAGTTGCGCATCCGGTCCTGAATCTGGGGATTCTTGAAATTCGCCTTGATCTGCTCCTCTGACTGCCGGTTGGTTTCCAGACCGGGCACATTGGCCAGCCAGTAGGTCAGGGCTGCAATCGTGGCGGATGATTCCGCCACCAGTGGGGCGTCAATCTTGTCGAAGGTGTCGCCGAAATCATGGTAATGACGGACCGATTCCGGCGGGATGGGGCCGCCCAGCGTGATGGCGCGGATCCCCTCCACCTGATACGGCGTGTGGTCGCTGCCAAACCAGTTGTTGCTCACCACGCCCTCCTTGAGTTTG
This sequence comes from Cephaloticoccus sp., assembly GCA_021734075.1. Taxonomy (GTDB): domain Bacteria; phylum Verrucomicrobiota; class Verrucomicrobiia; order Opitutales; family Opitutaceae; genus Cephaloticoccus. Next base: position 819 of record JAIPJW010000092.1, on the reverse strand, counting down.
CGCTCACCCAGGGAGGCGTTGAACTGCTCCAGCTTCGGCACCATGTCGGCATAGCCCAGGGCATTGACCGAGGTGGGGGTGCCCACCATGTCGAGATTGACCATCGCGGCCACCGGACGGTCCCGGACGGTCGGCGCATGATGGAAGGAACCCCAAAGCCCCTGTTCCTCCCCGTTGAACCAAACCAACTCCACTGTGCGAAGGTTTTGCGGCGCATGGGCCTGGAGCAACTTGGCCACCGTGAAGACCTGGGCGGTGCCCAGCCCGTTATCCATGGCGCCCTGACCCAGATCCCATGAATCAAAATGCGCGCCCACGATGATCGTGTCCGTCGTGCGTCCGGGAAAGGTCGCCACAATGTTCGCGGTCTCGATTTCCTTGCAGTAGGAAGTGGTGTGAAAACGCACCCGCACCGGAATGCCGCGGGCCAGCGAACGACTCATCCATTTCCCCTCCTCCTGGGTGACACTATACACCGGGATGTCGATCGGCTCGCCTTCGAAGGAACCGGTGCGACAGAGCACCTGTCCGCCTGTCACCCGGCAGGTGCGGAGGATGCCCCGCAAGCCGAGCATGTTGGCATACTCGTTGTAGCCCCCGCGCTTCGTCGCGGCATTGGGGCCGAGCAGCCCGATTTTGCCCTCGGTCTCCAAACCTTTGAGGGTCTCCTCCGTGCCATCGCCCAGATCGATCACTTCCGCCTCGAAGGGCTCATGCGGTTGCACATAGCTGAGGGCCACCGCCCGCAACTTGCGGATGGCCGGGGCCACCATCGTCGCCTCGTCGTCGAGGCGCACCCAACCCGGCATCTTGAAGGGC
>JAIPJW010000091.1 GCA_021734075.1 Cephaloticoccus sp. | reverse complement strand
GTGAAACTTGGCAGCATGCCTTTGTTACTTTGCAATTTTGCGCTTCAGTTATTTTTCAGTGGTTCGAGGGAGTAGCCGTCCTTGCGGTCGAGCATGGACCAGCCGGCGGCCGTGAGGTCGGCCCGCAGTTTGTCGGCGGGGGCAAAATCCTTGGCCTGCTTGGCCGCCCAGCGTTGCTCGGCAAGGGTGGTGATGTTTTGTGTGGCGGCCAATTTAGGAACGGGTGTTTTTTCAAGCACGAAGCCAAATGCAAAAAGCACTTTCTCCAAGGCTATGAGGTCGCCTTTCGTTATTTGCTTCCCGGGTTGGCCTTTCATTGTTCTCTCAATGTCGGCACGAATGCTGAATAGTGCTCCTAAAGCTGTCGGTGTATTCAAATCTTCGCGCAAGGCACTGAATACCGGTTGGAAACGGTCTGAAGGAGAGTCGGCATAATCGGCAAACGTCACATGACGCAGATTCTCATAAAGGTCGTTTAGCGACTTGAGCGCGCTTTCGGCCGCATGCAATGAATCCAGGGTGAAATTGAGCTGTTTGCGCGGGTGACCGGCAAGCAAGGCATAACGCACCGCTGCCGCGGAGTAACCTTTCTCCACCAGGTCGGACAACGTATAAAAGTTTCCCTTGCTTTTACTCATGCTGGTGCCGTCCACGAGCAGATGCTCGCTGTGATACCAATGCCGGGCAAAGGTCACGCCATTGCAGCAATTGCTCTGGGCAATCTCGTTTTCGTGGTGCGGGAAGAGCAGGTCCACGCCCCCGGTATGCAGATCGATGGTGTCCCCGAGATGCTTTTTGATCATGGCACTGCACTCGATATGCCAGCCGGGGCGGCCCTCGCCGGCACCCTTGGGTCCGGGCCACTTCACGTCACCATCCTCCTCGGGTTTGTAGGCCTTCCAGAGGGCAAAATCGGAGACCGAGTCCTTGTGGTCGGAATCGGCGCTGGCATCGGTTATCTTCAGTTCACGATCCTTGATGCGGGAAAGGGCGCCATAGTCGGGGAAAGACTGGAGCTTGAAATAGACCGAACCGTCGGCTCCACGGTAGGCGTTGCCCTTGGCCATCAACACTTCGATCATGTTGACCTGTTCCTTGATATGCCCGGTGGCGGTGGGTTCCACATGGGGCCGCAGGCAGTTGAGGGCATCGCAGTCCGCATGGAACTTGGCCGTCCATTTTTGGGTGATCTCGGCGAGGGGACGCTGTTCCTTTTTGGCCTGGCCGATCGTGCGGTCATCCACGTCGGTCAGGTTGCGGACGTGTTTTACCTTGGCTGCGCCGAACTCGAGTTCGAGCAGGCGACGGAGCACATCATTGATTACAAAGGTGCGGAAATTGCCGATATGGGCAGCGGCGTAGACCGTCGGTCCGCAATTATAGAACGTGAAAACATCCTGCGGATCGGCGGGATCGGGCCGGCGGAGTTCGCGGCTGGTGCGGGTAAGGGAATCGTGTAGTCGGAGGGCCATGAAATGAACGGAAGAGATTGGCTAACATGTTTTCCGCCGGAGCGGAACGGTGTTTTTGTGAAACGGCACCACAGGGGCACCGGCGGTTGCGGGCGAGAGCGCCGGTCAACAGCAACAACCCGTAGTTCGCGTCGAGGTGATCTGACGCGTCAGGGTGCAAAAACTTGTGGCGGGCAACGTCATGGCGTGCTTAACTGTCGGCAGAACACCGCTTATGTCCTCCGAATTCAAGCTCGATTTACCCTTTCGTCCGCGACGGCTGCGTCGCACGGCCAGCCTGCGCAACATGGTGGAGGAAACCGTGCTGCGGCCGGCGGATTTCATCGCCCCGCTCTTTGTCGTGGAGGGCAAGGGTGCTCCTGAGCCGATAGCCTCCATGCCGGGCGTCTCCCGCTTTTGCATCCGCGACCTGGTCAGGGAATGCCGGCAACTGCACAAAGTGGGGGTTCCCGCGGTGGCGCTTTTCCCCAAGTTGGATGCCAAATTGAAGGATGCCGGAGGCACGCAGGCCTTGAACCCGGAAACACTGGTCTTACGGGCGGTGCGGGCGGTGAAGAAAGCGGTGCCGGAGTTGACCGTGATCACCGATGTCGCGCTCGATCCCTATACCAGCCATGGGCACGACGGCGTGCTCAATGCGGCGCAGGACAATGTGGCGAATGACCGCACCGTCGAAATCCTCTGTGCCATGGCTCTGCTGCAAGCCGAGGCGGGAGTGGATATCGTGGCGCCATCCGACATGATGGACGGACGGGTGGGGGCGATTCGCTCGGCGCTTGATGCGGCGGGCTACACGGATACGGCCATCCTGGCATATTCGGCCAAATATAATTCCGCCTACTACGGTCCTTTCCGCGATGCGGTGGGCAGTGCCAAGGCGGCGGGCACCAAGCTATTGAGCAAGGCGACCTACCAGATGAATCCGGCCAACCGGCGCGAAGCGGTCGAGGAGATGCTGCTCGATGTGGCCGAGGGCGCGGACATGGTCATGGTCAAACCCGCCGGGCTCTATCTCGACATCATTCGGGAAGTGCGCGATGCGACCGACCGGCCGGTTGCTGCTTATCAGATTTCCGGTGAATACGCCCAAATCCACGCCGCGGCGAAATTGGGGTGGCTCGATTACGATCGTTGCCGGCATGAATCGTTGCTCGCCATCAAGCGGGCCGGGGCAGACCTGATCCTGACTTATTTCGCCAAGGAAATGGCCGTTTTGCTGGGGAAGTGAAAATCGAAGGATGTTTGGGCTAATTGTCCAAGCTCCACGTTTGATGCCTTTGAGTGCAGATGCCTGGCAGGGAGGGTTGTCCGCAGCCGACCTTGTGGATACTTTCCATTGCAAGGGCCGTTGGGAATAATGGCCCCTTCCAGCGGCAATATTTTCGATTGGGACGATCTCCCCACTTGCGCTGAGGATGGTTTCGGGAAGCGGATTTAAAATGCCGAGCGGGGCACCTGAATGGAATCACCGGGCATGAGGACCACGTCCTGCGCGGGGTTTTTTTGGGCCAGCGTGACGTTGAGATCGTAGGCGGACTGGTCGCGGGCGAGGGTGACCCGACTTTCCTTCGCGTAGAGAGTGAACCCTCCGGCGGCTTGGATGGCCTTGGTCAGCGTGAGGTCGGGCGTCCAGATGATCCGGCCGGGTCGCGTGACCTCACCGCCGACATAGACATAACGCTCGGTCACCGAAACCGACACATCCACGACTTTGTATATCTTACGTTCAATATAGGTTTCACGTATCCGCTGGGCGAGTTCACCAGTGGTTACCCCCGCCGCGGCCAAATTGCCAATGTAGGGCAAGCTGATGATGCCTTGCTCATCGATTTGCACGGAATTACTGGTGGGGTCGGGCACGCTTTGCAATGCCACGGCCAGACTGTCACCCGGACGCAGCAGGGCCGAGGAAGTCGCGGCCGGAATACGTGGATTGGCTCCGCTCACGTTGTCCGTGTTGCATCCGGCCAACAAGGCCAGCAGGCCCGCGAACAGGAAGGTAAACTGGGGGCGAAGTAAAAACGGCATGCAGGATCAGCGCAGTTGATCCTGTCGCAAAAGGCAACCTCTCACCGTGGGACCTGGGGCTGATGGCAAAAAAAACGGCGGTCATTACGACCGCCGATCAAGTGGGTTGGGACTGGATCAATCGCGACTGCGCTTACGGCTCTTGGGCTTTTCCTCATCCTCGTCGTCGTCGTCCTCGTCTTCCTCATCCTTTTCCTTTTTCTCCTCGTCGTCCTCATCCTCGGATTCCTCGTCGTCGTCCCATTTGAGGCTTTGATCGTTTTTGAGCTTTTCCTCTTCTTCTTCGTCGAGATCGGGCAAATCCTCGTCCCCGTCGTCCAGATCCTTTGCCGGGGCATCCTCTTCGGTTTCATAACCCGCCGGCATGAAATCGAGGATGCTGTTCAATTCGTTGAAAGTATGGATGGCGATGCCTTCAATGAAGTTGGCATTCTGGGCCTCGCGGATTTCGTCCTCGACCTCATCCACCGTCAGCTTGGCTTCAAATTCAATCAGGTCATTGAGCATTTTCACCCGGCAGCGGGTGAGATGGTCGAGCAGATCGGCGTAGGGTCCATTTTCCTCATCCAGGAGATCCGCCAATGCGAAAAGGCTTTCCTCGGATTCAAAGAGCGAATCCTTGACCCGTTTTAGCCGCACCTTGCCGCCGCCCATGTCCTTTTCGATCCGGAACGGAATAAAGGCGGCTTCAAAGACATCCTGGTCGAAGCCATAGTCACGCAGGGGGTCTACCAGCTCGATCAGGTGATCGACCTGGCGCGGATCAACGATGCTGAGACCGTCGACGTCCCAACGCACGGGATCACTGGTTTCGGCGACCCACCAGTTATGGTCTTCACCGAGACGAATCACGCACCAGTCGAGAGTAGATGTAGCTTTGGCCATGGAGGGTAAATTGTCGCGCAGCGTGCAAGCCAAGTATGAAAAAACAAGCAGAAAAAACGGCTTATCCGCAGAAGGCCTTAGGGATGGCAAAAATTAGGGGCTGGCAAGGATTTAGGAACTGGCGCTCTTGATTTTTTGCGGGCCGGTTCCACAGTCGGGTCACATGGGCCAATTTTACGAGAGATACACACGACCTTTCCTGTTCCAAAGGGAACCTGAACACGCCCATGAACTGGCGGTTAATGCCATGGCCCTGTTGGGTCGTTTTCGCCCGCTCTGCCGCTTGCTTGAGGCTTACAGCAACCGGGGTTTGACTGGACATCCGGTGGAATGTCTGGGCCTGAAATTTCCCAATCGGGTGGGTTTGGCCGCGGGCTTTGACAAAAACGCGAAAGCCTGGCCGGCCGCGGCTGCCCTGGGCTTCGGCCACGTGGAGATTGGCACAGTGACCATGTTGCGCCAACCGGGCAATCCGCGCCCCCGGGTTTTTCGCTTTCCCCGGCAGGAAGCCGTGATCAACCGGATGGGTTTCAACAATGATGGAGCCGACTCGGTGGCAACCCGCTTGTCCCATCAGGATGGTCCGGGCCATCGGCGCATCCCCCTTGGAATCAATCTGGGTAAATCCAAGGTGGCCTCCCTTGATCAGGCGGTGAGCGACTATCTGGGCAGTTTTGCCCGTTTGGCGGACCTGGCGGATTATCTGGTGCTCAACGTCAGCAGCCCCAACACCCCGGATTTGCGGAAACTGCAGGATGAGGACCGTCTGCGTGCCTTGTTGGGAGCGGTGACTGCGGCCAACAACGCGCGGCGGGAACAACCGGGCAAACAGCGTAAACCGCTGTTGTTGAAGATTGCCCCGGATCTGACCTTCAGCCAGATCGACCGGGTGCTGGAGGTGATCGAGGAATTTGCCCTTGATGGAGTTATCGCAACCAACACAACCCTCGAACGCCCGGAACCATTTGGTGCCGTCGGGCAAGCCGGGGGGTTGAGTGGTGCGCCCTTGCGAAAACGGGCCACCGAAATCACCAACTTTATCGCCCGCGCCACGCATGGCCGCTTGCCGATCATTGCCGTGGGGGGCATTATGGATGCGGCGGGGGCGGCTGAAAAACTCGATGCGGGGGCCACCTTGATACAACTCTACACCGGCTTGATCTATCGCGGTCCTTTTTTCCCAGCGGAATTGAACTGGGCGCTGGCGGACCGGCATTGATGATCACCGGGTGGACGCGACTTGGGAATCGACCGTCCGGCGATAGGTTGAGTAAGGATCAGGGCCGAGAAATTACTGGCAGGGATTGGGTTGGCGCGCCGGTCTATTTCGGGGCTTTACAACGCGCACGGGATTGCTCTTAGTCCGCCTTCCCCGCATTATTGCTCAGGTGGTGGAATTGGTAGACACACACGTTTGAGGGGCGTGTGCCGAAAGGCGTAAGGGTTCGAGTCCCTTCCTGAGCACCATGTTCGTTTCCGAGGAGCTTCGCCTGTTCCGGCCACCGCTTATCGGGGTTGGGGGAGGGGCCGAGAAACCGGGTTCGACGGAGCGAGCACAGGTGAGCGGAGATGGGGCGATGCGGAGCATCGATACCGCCGGGCGGAATTGCGCCTTGGCGCAACCAATCCCCTCCTGAGCACCATGCTTCGCTTGGCCCGGCCATTTTGGTTCGCCCGTGAGTGGGGGAGGTCCGATATCCCGGATCCGGCGGAACGGAGGGAGGATGTCGCGGCGTAAAGCCGTTCCTGCCACGGGGGTTCAGAAATGCGCCTTGGTGGCTTCCTGGTTGGCTTTGTCCGGGTTGCCCGGTAGCTTGATTCCGCAGAAGGGGACCGGTGCCTGAACATACCAAGATTCCGATGACCTGGCTTTCATGGCTGGAAAATTTATCAGCCTTGCCTTGGTAATGGGGCCGCCATACTCGCCAAGGGTATGCCCGAAAAGACAACCCCAGCGATGATTGATTGGTATCGCACTCCATTGCCCGCAGCGCTTTTCAAGGAATTGCACGCGCGCAGTGACTGGCGGGCCTGGATCCAGACCGGTGGGTTTTTGGCCGTTACGGCCACGACGGCCACGGCTGCGCTCCTCTCCTGGCGCCTGCACTGGGCCTGGCCGATCACCCTGGCCCTGGTTTTTTTGCACGGCACGGTGTCGCATTTCTACATCAATGGCATGCACGAGCTGGGGCATGGGACCGTGTTCAAGACCAAGGCGCTGAATGCTTTTTTTGTGCGCGTGGTTTCCTTCTTTGGTTGGATCAATTTCGAGATGTTTGATGCCAGCCATCAACGCCATCATCGCCATACCCTGCACCCGCCGGACGATCAGGAGGTCGTGTTGCCGGTGAAACTCATGGTGCGCAATTTTCTCGAGCAAGCCGTGGTCAATCCCCGCGGACTATGGTGGGTGCTGAAATATTTTGTGCGCATTGCCCGGGGGAAAATGGAGACTCCGTGGGAACTTTGGTGTTTTCCTCCGGATCGGCTGGCGCTGCGCACCGCGCCGATGAATTGGGCCCGACTGGTGCTGCTCGGCCACGGACTGATCGTGATCGTGGGCCTGGCCACCGGTTGGTGGATGCTGCCGGTGTTGTTCACCCTGGGACCGTTTTATGGCGGCTGGTTGTTTTTTCTCTGCAACAACACGCAGCACATCGGCCTGCAGGACAATGTGCCGGATTTTCGCCTCTGCTGCCGGACCATCATCCTCAATCCCGTGGTGCGTTTCCTCTACTGGCAGATGAACTATCACACGGAGCACCACATGTATGCGGCGGTGCCGTGCTACAATCTCAAGCGATTGCACCAGGCCATTCGCCACGACATGCCCCCATGCCCCCGGGGTCTGGTGGCAACCTGGCGGCACATCGCCGACATCCTCGCCAAGCAGAAAAATGATCCGACTTACCACTATGTGGCACCGCTGCCGGCACCCACTGCCGGTCAAAACTGAGGATTGATGCCTTGGTCGACCGGCGGCAGACACGGGGCAGGCATGGTAAAATCGCTTGCGTCGGGCCCCTGCTACCGTGGACACTGCCGGTGACCTCAACCAAGATCTGACCTACCAAGCAAACTACCGCGGGCTTATCCGCTCGCTTCGCCTACATGGACGACAAAGACACCAAGGAAAATCCGTCTTCGGATTTCAACAAGCTCGACCTAACTCAGCTGCAAAGCTTCAGCTTTGGCACGCAATGGACCCAGGACAAATCCGCTCCGGCCGACCCGCGCGGTCAAGGGGATCGTCCACGCCGGGAAGACCGGCGCGACGGGCCCAGTGCTCCCCGTCGTGATCGGCGGGGCTTCAGCAAGCCGGCCGGAGGAGGATCCCAACCTGGTGGTGAACGGCGCGAGCCGGGTGCAGATCGTTCCGCTCCCCAAGGGTCCCGCCCACCGCGCCGTGAGTTTCGCAGTGCGCCGCGCGGCGATGCCCGGTCCGAAGGCTACGGGGCTCCCCAAGATCGTGGACCTTATGATAGCCCGTATTTTGACGTCAGCTTTTATCCCGAGGACGTCAGTTTTGCCGCTCTGGCCAAAACCATCCGTGCGTCCTACCGCACCATCGAGTTGTTTGAAATTGCGCGCACCGTGGTGGGCAAGAACGACCGCTTCATCGCGGTGCTGACCCGCAAGCCGGGCGCAACCGACAACAGCAAACAGCCATTGTTTATTTCGATTCCCGACGGCGTGCCGTTTGAAAGCGATGAGGCCGTGATCAACCATGTCATGAACAACCACCTGGGTTTGTTTTTCGACACCGCCGAGGTTGAGATTGATCCTCCGAAGGGCAATTTTCAGGTCATCAACAAATGTGGAGTGACCGGTGAGTTGCTGGGGCCGCCGAATTACCATCGTTACAATCAAATCGCACAACAGCACTTTGAGACCAAAGTCCAACGCATGTCCTCCGAGGCCTTTCGGGGCCGCATCGAAACCGTGCGTGATCCCGAGGTTGTCGCCCAGTGGCTGGAGAAAATGAAGAAGGTGACCCGATATACTTGGAAGGTCGCCGCTTCCGGAAAGCCAACCAAGGCCGCTGAAGCCTCGCCAGAAGCGACAAGTGCCGTGGATGAATCTCCGGCGGAAGTTGCAGAGGTGGCGGAAAATGCCACCGCGCCGGTTGCCTCGGAGGCAACGGAAACGGGGATGGAGACGCCGGTTGCCGAGACCCCGACTCACGAGCCCGTGGCTGAGGCTCGGGCGCCCGAGACCCCGGTTGAGACCCTTACCTTCGACAGTCTGGAAGAAGCCCGCACCCATCTGCTGACCCACGCCCGGGATCGCGTTTTCAAAACGGTGGAAACCGCCCGTTTCCATGGCCGCATGATCGAGAATCTGCCCCCCGGTGAAATTCGCCGGGCCGTGGAAGGGGCGATCGAACGGCAGCGTCGGTTTCCGTTGGACACCGCCAACGGCCTGCGCGGACGCCTGCGCCGTGAACACTTCACGATTTTCAAAAAGGGGTCGAAGGGCGTTTCCTATGTCTGCGCGGTAAAGCGCAAATTCCGGGTGCCTGGTCAGGTTTTCTCCGACAGCCTGGGCGGCTTGATCTCCTTCATCGAATCACACCCGATGGTAAAGGTCAGTGAACTGGCCGCCAAGTTTCTCGATATCCATCAACCTGCGCCGGTTGCGCCCAAGGAGGGTGAGACGGCCCCGGCGGTGCCTGAATTGACAGTTGAACAGCGCGAAAAATTTGCGCGGATGCAGGGTGACCTGCGTTGGCTCGTCATGGAGGGTTATGTGACCGAGTTTATCGATGGCCGTTTGTTTGCGGCACCGCCGATACCGGAATCCAAAAAACACGCGGCGGAAAACGAGGAGAATGATCCCGAAAGTTATCCCGATGCCCCGGCCGATACCGAGTCTTCCGACCAAGCTGGAACCATTGAGCATGCGACTCCGAAATCCGTTCCGGCTGCCGAGGTGACGTCACCCGAGGTCCCGGTCGAAGACGCGGTGAACGAGGAGGTTCCGCCCATACAGCCGGAAGCCCCGGCTCCGATTGTCGAAGCCGCCGGATCAGCCGAATCCACGCCGGTGCAAACCGGAGAGGAAAGCGCCCCGCCAGCCAAAACCGAATAAACAGTGGGTTTGGCGCCTTGATTACGGCCATGCCGCGCACGCTCAAAGAGATTGAGGCCTACCTGCACGCCCATATTCCGATAGCCTCGGCCATGGAAGTGCAGGTGGTTGCATGTGGGGAGAAAGGTGTGACTTTGACCGCGCCCTTGGCCGCGAATGTCAATCACCGGGCCACGGTCTTCGGCGGCAGTGCCTCGGCGGTGGCGATCCTGGCCGCATGGACCTGGATGCATTTCTCGCTGCGCGATGCGGACATGAACTGCCGCATCGTCATTCAACGCAATCAAATGGAATACTTGTTGCCGATTGATGGAGATTTTTCAGTCCAATGCGACGGATTGAGTGGTCCGAATTTTGGGAAAGCGGTCCGGACATTGCGCCGCTACGGCAAGGCTCGGGCCACGCTCACCGCGAAATTACTGCTCAAGGATAAAATCGTGGCTCGGTTCAGTGGCGACTACGTGGCCGTGCTGCTTGCCTGATTGACCCAGACGGGCTGCTTTTAGCGCAGACGAATGGTGTGGCGTTCGTCCGGTGCAATATTGAGTTCAAGGTGCAGTGCGTCGGCCGGAATCCATGCGGCGATTTTTTCCGGCCATTCGATGGCCAGCACATAGGGGGAGATCAGAAAATCCTCCAGCAGCAGGTCATCGACCTGCTGCGGGGTCTCGAGACGGTAGGCGTCAAGGTGCACCAGCGTCCGATCACCGCGGTGCATCGTGTAAATGGAAAAGGTGGGACTGGTGACGGGTCCCTTGATGCCCAACCCCCGGGCCAAGCCCCGGACAAAAGTGGTTTTGCCCACCCCCAGATCACCATGCAGGGCAAGGGTGACATCCCCGGGCAAAGTGGCGGCAAATTCGATTGCGATTGCTTCCGTCTCCCGGGCCGATGCGGTGGCGATGCCTCCGCGCAATCTAGTGTAGATGCTCGAAGCCATGATAGCCCTGCAGGTTCAATGAGTTCTGGTGACGGGCGGACTTGCGTTCAAACCGACCGATGCAGGTGACTTTGAGCCGGGGAAAAGCGCGCTGCCAGTCCCGGGTGAAGCGGGAGAAATCCTTCCGCTGCGAGAGGGTGAACAGGAGCTCGTAGTCCTCGCCATCGGACAAGGCAGCCCGGGTGTCACAACCGCGGCGCAAGGGCAGCAGGCATTCACTGATATTCGGGGCACTGCCCGGCGGGGTGAGCGCGTGGATGTCCTTGGCCAACCCATCGCTCAAATCCAACATTGCCGTGACCTCCTTTTGCCGGGCGAGCCAGGCCCCTTCCGCCAGTCGGGGGACAAAGCGATAATGATGGCCGCTACGCAAACTCCCGCCCAATGAGCCCGTGACACATATCCGGTCACCGATCCGGGCGCCAATCCGGGTCAAAATTCGGGGCCCTGCAGCCTTGCCCAGCAGGGTCAGACTGGCAGCCACGGTGCCGTCACTTTGCGCCACGTCGCCGCCGACCACTGTCACGGCATGGCGGCGTGCACAGGCAGCCAGACCACGGTAAAATTCCTCGAGCCAATGCAAGCATGTATGCGGATCCAAGGTGAGGGCGAGGACGGCCGCAGTGGGCGTGCCCCCCATGGCGGCGAGATCACTCAAGTTGCGCTTGAGCAACTTTGCCCCCACTGCCCGCGGCGGCACGGAGTGGTCAAAATGACGGCCAAAAATCACCGGATCCACGGTGATGAGCTGACGCCCGGACACGGCGGGAAGCACGGCGCAATCGTCGCCTATGCCAAAGGGGGTTGCCGGGGAAACCGAACCCAGCCAGCGGCGGATGGCGGCGATCAGTTTCACTTCGCCCAAGGCCGCGACTGATCCGGATGAACTGCGGGCAAACACATGCATGATTTAGAGACCCACCCCGGATAAAATCAGAATGATGGTGTTCAAATTAAACAACCCGTGGGCAATGATCGGAACGGCAATGCTGCCGGTGCGCTCGTAGGCGAGCGCAAAGATCATGCCCAAAGCGGCCAAAGGCACAAAGCTGGCCAGATTTGCATGCAATGCGGCGAAGAGCAGGGCGGGGACCAGCAGGGCGGCCCAGCGGGGGATGCGGGTGCGCACATACCGAAAAATTCCGGCACGAAAAATCAATTCTTCGGTCAAGGGCGCCACCAGCACCGCCAGCAGGATCATCAAGGTGAGCAGGAACGGGGACTCCGTATTGGCAAAGATGGCAATCAGGTCCTGTTCCTCCAGGGTTACACCGCAGGAGCTCAGCAGGAACTGCCAGGCCAGGCCGACCACGGTCAGGACGGGCAGGGCTATCAGCAGTGCCGTCGCGCCGGATTTCAACTTTCTCCCCAAGGAAAGGGTGGATCCCGAACGGGTGGTTTTTCGGGCGATCAGCAGATTGAAAAACAACACGCCCAGCAGCATGCCGCCATGAAACGCCCCGCCGTTGACCAGCAGTCCGCGGGTCGCATCCATGGCCGAGGTTTTGCACAACTGGGCCACGCCTGATTGCCCCAACAAACCCCCGCAAATGATCAACCACAGAAAGAGCATGAAGCCCGGCAGCGTGATGTCCCAGGCGGGCATGGCTGCGGCGCTGGCCTGCGTCCGGGCGCGTCCGGCGCGACTCAACCCATGGCGCCAGAGCAGCAGGCAGCCGGCAAACAGCAGCACCAGTTCGAAGGAAATGACGAACGGGAATGCAGGGGACGGCGAAACAGGCATGGCTTCGAGTGCGGCGCAAATCATGCGATGGCGCAACGCCAACTATTCGTCCGGATCAGCGAATTCTCCTGCCGTCATAAACGACCCGGCCGTCGACTATCGTGGTCTTCACTCTTCCGGTCAGGGTCCGGCCATGCCAGGGTGAATTGCTGGATTTGCTGAAGCCCGCCGCGGCGTCATAGATCCACTCTTCGTCGGGATCAAACAAGCAGATGTCAGCGAGCGCGCCCTCGGTTAGGGTGCCGGCCGGCAATTTGAAAAGTTGCGCCGGACGCCGCGTCATCAGGTCGATGATTTTGGGCAGCTTCATTTTGGCCTCGCGCAGCAACACACCCAGGGTGACGGGCAGGGCGGTTTCCGAACCCAGGATGCCGTTGGGTGCATAATCGAACTCCTTGTCCTTTTCGTAATCGGTGTGCGGGGCGTGGTCGGTGGCGACAATGTCGATGGTGCCATCCTTGAGGCCGGCTATCAGGGCCTGCCGGTCCGCCTCCGTGCGCAGGGGTGGGTTCATCTTGAAATTCGGATCATAGGTCCCGAGGGATTCATCCGTCAGGGCGAGGTGATGCGGGGTGGCTTCGGCACTCACCCGGATATTTCGTGATTTTGCCCGCCGCAGCAGTTCGACCGCATTGGCCGAGGAAATGTGCTGCATGTGAATATGCGCGCCCGTGTAGGTGGAGAGGATGATGTTGCGGGCCACGATCAGGTCCTCCGCGGCATTGGGCCAGCCGCGCAGGCCGAGCCGGGTGGAAACCACGCCTTCGTTCATCACCGCGCCTCTGGTCATGGAATGGTCCTGGCAGTGATCCATGATGGGCAGGTCAAACATCAGGGCATATTCGCAGGCCCGGCGCATCAATTCGTTCGATTGCACGCAATCACCATCATCGGTGATGGCCACCACGCCGGTGCGCTTGAGTGAGCCGATCGGGGCGAGACTTTCGCCCTTCATGTCCACCGTGATGCAACCGGTGGGGTAAACCTTGATGACGGCATCGCGCTCGATCACATCATTGATGTATTGGACCGTGCCCGGAGTGCAGGCGGGGGGTGAAGTGTTGGGCATGCACACCACGGTGGTGAATCCCCCGGCCGCAGCAGCACGCGTGCCGGTGGCGATGGTCTCCTTGTGGGTCTGTCCCGGTTCACGGAAATGCACGTGCACATCGACCAAACCCGGGCTGGCGACCAGGCCGCGGGCATCCATCACCTTGGCCCGTTTGCGCTCGGTTGGCGTGAGACGGGGGACGATGCGATTGTTCCGCACAAACAGGTCGCCGACGGCGTCACGCTTGTTGGCGGGGTCGATAACACGGGCGTTTTTTATCCAGAGATTTGGCATGGTTAGAGTGGCCAACTAGTTTCAGTCGTTGGTTACGGATTCGGGTTGGCCGCCGCTGCAGAGGTAAAGGACTGCCATGCGAACCGCGATACCGTTGGTGACTTGCTCGAGAATGACACTGCGCGCGCCATCTGCGAGGTCGCTGTCGATCTCCACCCCACGATTGATCGGACCGGGATGCATGATGATCGCCTTGGGGTTGAGCCAGGAGGCACGGGTCTTGTTGAGTCCGAACATGCTGGTATATTCGCCGATGGAGGGAAACATGCCGAGCGACTGCCTTTCATGCTGGATGCGGAGCAACATGACCACCTCGGCATCGGCCAGGGCGCTGCGCAAATCATGGGAGACCGTGGCCCCCAGGGACGAAAACCAATTGGGCACCAACGTTGAGGGTCCGACGACGGTGACCTTCGCGCCGAGCTTGTTGAGAGCGTGCAGATTGGAGCGGGCGACGCGGCTGAACAGGATGTCGCCCAGGATCACCACCTTGCGTCCCTTGAGTGAACCGAGGTGCTCCCGCATGGTAAACGTATCCAGCAGACCCTGGGTGGGATGCTCATGGGCACCGTCACCGGCATTGATGACGGGGATATCAAGAATCTTGGAAAGGTAAAGCGGGGACCCGGCGGCGGCATGCCGGATGACGATCATGTCGGCTTGCAACGCCTGGATGTTCTGGGCGGTGTCGCGCAGGG
>JAIPJW010000090.1 GCA_021734075.1 Cephaloticoccus sp. | reverse complement strand
ATCGAGGTAGGATGTGCCAGTGGTATTGCGGGTGTAAGTGCCGTTGTTGGTGAAAACGAAGGATCCGCCGAAGGGATTGTTGATCGTGTAACCCGAGGCGTTTTGATCGTTGAAGTTGGCGCCGACCGCGTTGGTAAAGTTCGAGCCACTGCCGCCGCGGATGTATCCCGAAGTCCAGTTGACCGTGCCATTGTTCAAGAAAATGCGGCCATTGAGGTCATGATTATTACCGGTTGAGAGAGTCAGACTGGAACCAGAATTCAGAATCGTTCGCCCGGTGCCACTCATGGTTCCTGAAGTCCAGTTTGATCCCAAACCGCTAAGATAAAGATCAGCTGATCCACTGACGGTGCCCCCGCCGAGAGTCAGTGCCGTGATCGTGGCATCACTATCAACACTGGCAGTGCCGCTGGTGATCTGGGCTGTGTCCACAGTTGATGGCACCGCGCTGAGCACCCAATTTGTGCCAGTATGCCATGAAGCATTGCTCCCTCCCCAGTTTATTACCACCTGGCCATTCACCAAGTTTATGGTCGACAGCAATACGATCAGGCTTAACAGGCGTCGCAACGAGGTCGAAAGACAGGTGAGGTGAGCACCTTTCATTCCTTGTTTTCAAATGCAATAGGCCGGGATTTGCGACTAGTTTATGGGAAGTTCAGCTCCTTAATGCAGAACTTCTAATGATCTGTTAATCTGCAATTAGTAAGACTCAAGTCAGCTTGAGCACAGCGTAGTTGCGTTTCCCTTTGCGCAACAGCACATATTTGCCGAAGAGCAGGTCGGTCGGGGTGAGAGACCGGGCTATGTCGGTTGACTTGATGTTGTTCACGTAAATTCCTCCGCCCTCGATGTCCTTGCGCGCCTGACCTTTGGAAGGCGCGAGCCCGCTAAGCACGAGCAACTCCGTGATGGGAGAGCCATCGCCCGCCAACTTTTCCGCCGGCACCTCGGTGGTGGGCACTTCTCCCACGACGTCACGAAAGGTCTCCTCACTGGTATCGCCGATTTCCGCGCCGAAGAGGATGCCGCTCGCCTTGATTGCCGCATCGAGGGCGGCCTGGCCATGAATGAGCCTTGTGACTTCCCTAGCCAGGGCCTTGTGGGCTTCGCGCGGTCCGGGATCGGCCAGATGCGTCGACTCAAGGACTTCGATCTCTGTGCGGGATAGGAAGGTGAATTTCTTGAGATACTCGACGACCTTGGCATCCTCCGTATTCACGAAAAACTGGTAGAATTTGTAGGGGCTGGTTTTTTGCGGATCAAGCCAGACAGCACCACCCGCGGTCTTGCCGAATTTGGTGCCATCAGACTTGGTGATGAGCGGGAAGGTAAGCCCCCAGGCCGTTGCACCGAGTTTCTTTCGGATCAAGTCCGTGCCGGCGGTTATATTGCCCCATTGATCCGAGCCGCCGATCTGAACTTCGCAGTCATAAGTTTTGCGGAGATGATAAAAATCATTGGCCTGCAGCAACTGATAGCTGAACTCGGTGTAACTGATGCCACTGTCGCCCTCCATGCGGGATTTGACCGAATCCTTGGCCAGCATGGCGTTGACGGAAAAATGTTTTCCGATGTCGCGCAGAAAATCGAGGAAGCTGACGGGTGCGGTCCAATCCGCGTTGTCCATCAGCCGGGCGGGATTGCCGGCACATTCGAAATCGAGCAGCCGGGAAAGTTGGCCCTTGATGCTGTCCACATTGGCCGTGAGCTGCTCGCGGGTGAGCAGGTTGCGCTCGGCGGAGCGGCCCGAGGGATCGCCGACCATCCCGGTGGCCCCACCGGCGAGGGAAATCGCATGGTGGCCCGCCAATTGAAAGCGCCGGAGCAACAGTTGGGGGACGAGGTGTCCGACGTGCAGGGAATCACCGGTGGGATCAAATCCGCAATAAACGGTGGCCGGGCCTGTATTGAGGCGTTTGGTCAACGCTTCCAGGTCGGTGCAGTCGGTGTAGAGGCCGCGCCATTGGAGGTCTTCGATCAGGGTCATGTCGCTGCAGTTAACGTGGGCCGGGCGGCTCCGCGCAAACAAATCTTATGCGCCGCGGCGTTAAAATAGAACCCCGTCTTCTTTCGGGAAATTCAGTTTGTCACTGAGGCGCTGTGACCACTACCTTGCTCATTCCAACCACGCCGCGCAGTGCGTCGTGAATTTCAACCAACCCATATTCCCATCAACATGCCTATCGCCGTCGGATCAAAAGCCCCAGATTTCACCCTCAAATCGAAGACCGCCTCCGGCCTGGTCGACGTCAAGCTGAGCGACAATTACGGCAAGAAACAGACCGTGCTCTTGTTTTTCCCCCTCGCTTACACCGGGGTCTGCACCAAGGAGATGTGCGACATCACCGCCGGGTTGAGCCAATATGATTCCCTCGGTGCCCAGGTCATTGGCATTAGTGTGGACAGTCCGTTTGCCCAGGAAGCGTGGGCCAACTCGAACAAGATCACGATCACCTTGGTGAGCGACCTGAACAAGGAGGTCACCAAGGCCTACGATGTGCTTTTCCCGATGTTGGCAGGGGTCGGCGATACTTCCGCCCGTGCGGCATTCGTCATCGGCACCGATGGAGTGGTGAAATATGCCGAAAAGACCGCGGCGCCCACCGAATTGCCGAATTTCGACGCCGTCAAGGCAGCCCTCGCCTGAGCTGTCGCGTTCTTTCCCTTCACCTAATCAACCCATGAGTCAGCCCAATCCGCTCAACACCTTGCAGACGTTCTCCGCCAACGGAGCGTCGCATCAGTTTTATTCCCTGCCTGCTTTGGAAGCGGCTGGATTTGCCGTCAGCAAACTGCCGGTGTCCATCCGCCTCGTGCTGGAGTCGCTCCTGCGCAATTGTGATGGCAAGCGGGTGAGTGAAGCAGCGGTGAAGGCCCTGGCCACATGGCAGGCCAAGGCGGCCCGCACCGAGGAAGTGCCGTTTGTGGTGGCCCGCATTGTTTTGCAGGATTTCACCGGGGTTCCCCTGTTGGTCGACTTGGCGGCGATGCGTGCCGCGGCGGCCCGACTGGGCAAGGATCCCAAGATTATCGAGCCGCTCGTGCCGGTTGATCTGGTGGTGGATCATTCCGTCCAGGTTGACTTCGCCGGTTCCGCCACGGCAATGGCCCAGAACCTTGAGCTCGAGTTCACCCGCAATCGCGAGCGCTACGAATTCCTCAAATGGGGCATGCAGGCCTTTGAAACCTTCAAGGTGGTGCCGCCGGGCATCGGCATTGTCCACCAGGTGAACTTGGAATACCTGGCGAAAGGCGTGCTCACCGACGGCTCCAATGTATATTATCCCGACACCCTGGTGGGCACTGATTCGCACACGACCATGATCAATGGACTGGGTATCGTGGGTTGGGGCGTGGGGGGAATCGAGGCCGAGGCCGGAATGCTCGGACAGCCGGTATATTTCCTCACGCCGGACGTGGTGGGCGTATACCTGACCGGCGCATTGCGCGAGGGCGTCACGGCGACGGATCTGGCCCTCACCATCACCCAGATGCTGCGCAAGGCCAAGGTGGTCGGCAAGTTCGTCGAATTCTATGGCCCGGGGGCGACCGCACTGCCCGTGGTGGATCGTGCGACCATTGCCAATATGGCCCCCGAATATGGCGCCACGATGGGCTTTTTCCCCATTGATGGGGAGTGCGTCAACTACCTGCGGGCGACGGGTCGCAGTGATGAGCAGGTCGCACTCTATGAGGCCTACTACAAGGCGCAAAACCTCTGGGGCATCCCGGAAAAGGGACAGATTGAATACTCGACCGACCTGGAACTCGATCTGGGTGCGGTGGTGCCGAGTGTGGCCGGTCCCAAACGTCCGCAGGACCGGATTGTGCTGCCCAAGCTCAAGGAGGAATTTGTGGCGACCTTCGCTAAGCCCGTGGCTGAAGCCGGGTTTGGCAAAAATGCCGCGGAGTTTTCGACCGTTTCCGCCGAGGTGAACGGTCACACACTGGGGCACGGTTCAGTGCTGATTGCCGCCATTACCAGTTGCACCAACACCTCCAACCCGAGCGTGATGCTCGCGGCCGGTTTGTTGGCCAAGAAGGCGGTCGAGAAGGGACTGACGGTCAATCCGCTGGTCAAGTCATCGCTGGCTCCGGGCTCGCGTGTGGTCACGGATTATCTCAACAAGACCGGTCTGGCTCCCTACCTGGACAAGCTCGGCTTTCAAACGGTGGGCTATGGTTGCACCACCTGCATCGGGAATTCCGGACCACTGCACCCGGCGATCGAGGAAGCCGTGGTCAAGAACGACCTGGTGGCGGCCTCGGTGCTTTCGGGCAATCGCAATTTCGAGGCCCGCGTGCACCAGAACATCAAGGCCAATTTCCTGATGTCGCCCCCGCTGGTGGTAGCCTTTGCCCTGGCCGGTCGGGTGGATATCGACATGAGCAAGGATCCGATAGGCCAGGACCGCGACGGCAACGACGTCCTGTTGAAAGATATCTGGCCCACATTGCAGGAAGTGCGCGACCAGTTGCAGTCGGCCCTCAAACCCGAGGTCTTCCGCAAGCTTTACAAGGATTTTGCTGAGCAGAATCCGAAGTGGAACGAAATCGCCTCAAGCACGGGCAACGTCTACGCCTTCGCGGCCGATTCCACCTATATCCAGGAGCCGCCGTTTTTCACTGATTTCTCCCTGGAGCCCGGTGCCATCAAGGAGATCAAGGGCGCCCGGGCCTTGGGCATCTTTGGTGACAGTGTGACGACCGACCACATTTCCCCTGCCGGTGCGATCAAGAAGACTTCCCCGGCCGGTGCCTATCTGGTTGAAAATCAGGTGGCCTTTGAGGATTTCAATTCCTACGGCTCACGCCGGGGCAATGACCGGGTGATGACCCGTGGCACTTTTGCCAACGTGCGGATCAAGAACCTGATGCTCAAAGGCAAGGAGGGTGGCTATACCCTCGGCCCGGATGGGGCGGAAGCCTCGATCTTCGATGCGGCCATGGCTTATCAGAAACTCGGCACCCCGTTGGTCGTCATTGCCGGCCAGGAATATGGGACCGGTTCATCCCGAGACTGGGCGGCCAAGGGCACAAGCCTCCTTGGCATCAAGGCAGTGGTCGCGCAGAGCTTTGAGCGCATCCATCGTTCCAATCTGGTGGGTATGGGTGTCCTGCCGTTGCAATTCAAGGATGGGGTCACCGCCCAATCGCTGCAATTGGACGGGTCCGAGGTCTACGACATCGTGGGGCTTTCGGCCGAGATCAAACCGCAACAAGACATGGGTTTGCGGATCACGCGCAAGTCGGGAGCAGTCGAAGTGGTGAACGTGCGTTGTCGCATCGATACTCCCATTGAAATCGATTACTATCAGCACGGGGGAATCCTGGCCTACGTCCTGCGCCAAATCGTGGCGAAAAATTGAGACGGAGCGATCGTCACTGCGATTCTGTTCCCGACTTTGCGTTTTATGAAAACTTCACGACTGTGAGTCATGGTCGAGAGTGACAAACCTGTCTATCTGGTGGATGCGTATTCCGACCCGGTGGTCATACGCATCGACGGGCGGGCCTGTTTTCAAAACAGCAGCTGCCTGCGTGATTTCATCACGGGGATGATTGCGCAGGGCAAGATCCGGTTTGTGCTCGATTTTCAGCACTGTGCCAGCATGGACAGCACCTTTCTCGGGGTGCTGGCCGGAGCGGCCCTGGAGTTGCGCAAAGCGACCGGGGGTCAGGGCAACCTGGTGCTGGCCCGGGTGGGCCAGCGCAATCTGGAACTGATTCGCAATCTGGGTTTGCACCGCCTGCTCACGGTCGATGCCGGGGATTTCCAGATGAATTTCACCAAATGCGACAAACCCCTGACGCAGGAGCAACAGGATGAACTTTCCAGTGCCCGCATGGTGTTGCAGGCGCATGAAAACCTGGTGGCGGCAGATGAAAGCAATCGAACGAAATTTCAGGACGTCATGGCTTTTCTAAAAAACCGGGTGAAGCAGAAATAGACCGGTCGAATCCGGCGCGGACGATATTCCGCGATTGCCCGCCACCCGTGCAACTGCCAGACCAAGGGTCTCATGTTTTTGATCTTTCTCGGAGTCCTGCTTGGTGTGCTCTGCATGTTGCTGCCGCTTTATCGGGCTTTCAAAGGCAACGAGCGCCTCGACGAAGAGAAGCAGCTGGTCATCCAGGAACGGCAATTGGTCGTCGATTTCATGCACCACATGGTGGAGGCGTTGGGGGAGGGGCTGTCGCAGGACGAATTGCGCCAACGCATCGTGCATGCGGCCATCCTCAGTTCAGGGGCGTTGAGTGCCGCCTTGTTCGAACACACCGCAGGCAACCTGATGCGCAGTGTGGCCGTGGAGGGACTGTTTCCCCCGCACCGCCCCTTGCCCCGGGCGGCCAGTGAGAAACTTACCACACGGGCCAAATTTATCGAGCAGGTGCTGCGCTCCGAGACCTTTCCGGACAACGAGGGAGTCATCGGGACTGTCTTCATCACCGGCAAAGGCCAGCTGATCGTGGATGCCGTGGCCGACGAGCGAATCGTGCGGCACACGGACCAGGCTTTGAAAGTGCGCTCGATCATTGCCGTGCCACTGACTTTTCGTGACGAATTCTTCGGCGTATTGGCCGTGGCGAATGCCGCGGATGGCAACCCTTTCACGGCGGCGGATTTTTCGTTGATGCAATCCTTGGCGGAGCAGGCGGCCCTGGCCCTGCACAATGCGAAATTCCTCAATTTCCAAATTGAAAAAACCCAACTCGATCTCGATCTGTCCCTGGCCAGTGGCATTCAGCAGATGTTGCTGCCCGACGAGATGCCCGACATTCCGGGCCTGGACATCGATGCCCGTTACAGTCCCGCCCAGAAGGTCGGCGGTGACCTTTACGATGTCTTTGCGCTGACCAATTCTCGCCTGGGCGTGGTGGTTGCCGATGTATCGGGCAAGGGCATTCCCGCCTCTTTGTTGATGGCAATCTGCCGCACCAATCTACGACAAATTGCCCCGCGCCATAGTTCCCCGGCGGAGACGATGAAGGAACTGAACCGGGTATTGGCCGGCAACCTGTGCAACGGCATGTTCATTACCATGCTTTATGCCGTGATTGACCTGGAGGCGGGAGCGGTGACCTTTGCCCGGGCGGGCCATGAATTGCCCCTGCTATCCCGGCGGAACCCCCTGACCAATATTCCCGAGGAGACTTTTGTCGGTTCCGAAGGCATGTCCCTCGGCATGGTGCCGGATGAAATCTTTTCCGAGGTTATTGCGGATCACGTCGAATCGTTCAGTTCGGGTGATGTGTTAATCCTTTACACGGATGGAATTACCGAGGCTCCCAACGAGGACGACAAGGAATTCTCCGGCACCCGCTTGGCCGATACCGTGCGGACCCTGCACAACCGCACCGCGATTGAACTAAACAACGGTATCTTGGAAAACTTGCATCGCTTTACCGGAAGTGAGCCCCAGCGGGATGATTTTACGCTGGTAACCGTGAAGCGGGGATAACCCCAGATACGTAAGGAGGATAGGTGATAATAGGTCCTGGTAGGCCTAATAAGACATGTGCTTAAGATGTGTTGCGCTTAAGTGATGAATCTAGGGTATTAACCCCATGATGAGTCATGTTGGTATTCGCAGATTCGGTTTGAGCTTATGCGCCGTTTTTTTCGGTGTGGCCGGGTTGTCTGCGCAAATTACAATCACTGATACCACGGGGTGGACCGCGTGGCAGACGGCTGGCAATGCCCTGATGACCGATGCGGTGGCGGACCAACAGACCGGGCAGGGACAGGACGACTTTGCGGGTGACAACGCTTACGCCGGGTTTCAACAAAAAGCGGGTCTGATGAGTTCGGTGGATACCATCATGTATCGCGCTCGCATGGAGAAGTATGACAGCAAGGGCTTCGGTGGCAGTTGGGAATTGGGGATGGATATCGATGGTGATGGCAGACTCGACCTCGTCATGAAGATGTCCGACAAGAATGGGCAGACCCTGAGTTTCGCCCAGCCCGGGACCGACTTGAACCAAAGCCCCAGCACGACATCGTTTGGCAGTTTCGCCGGGGCGATTACGTTGGATGCCACAACTTACAATTATCAAAATGCCACCGCTGCGGATGGCGGCAAAGTCACGGGCACGCCCACGAAAGATGACAATGCCTGGGTCACGTTTGCGATCAGTTTTGCCAATCTGCAAACCGCAATCCGGACCTATGCGATTTCAAGTTCCGGTGCGAATCTCACGGGTTACACCCTGGGCTATGGCAGCACGATTTCCTACATCGCGTTTACATCCACCCAAGGAAACGCCATCAATCAGGATTTGTTTGGCACTACGGGAAATCTCAGTTCCGTGCTTACCTGGGCTGAACTGGGTGCGATATCAGGACCGCTGAATGCCGGGGGTGTGGTGCCCGAACCTGCGACTTTTCTGCAATTGGGCATGCTTCTGTTTGCCGGCGTTGGCATCATGGTGTGGCGACGACGCAAGGACCGCGGTGTTGTCCCGTTAATCTGATGTTGTCGCCCAACACATTCTTCGGGTGCAGCGAATAGCGTGATGGCGAAATCAGGGAATAGGTCCAGGGGTGGGTTGGGGGATGGATTCCGCATGGCCTGGGCCCTGATTTATTGGAATATTCGCAAAGGTATTTTTATCCTGCGAGGGCGGCGCGGTTATGCGCCATGCCAGGATTCCACGGACGATAATGTGGCCGGTTGCATGCGCTGCAATGCCTTGCTCGATTGGGCCGAACCGGCCCGATTTCGACGCGTATGTCCGTTGTTGCAATCGAGTCTCATGGGGTGGCGCTGTTCGGTTGTTTCGTCCGGGGTGCGCACATATTGGGGGCGAGCGTTTGCCTGGTATGGGGGTGCCATTACAAGCCTCTACCTGTTGGGCACGGTGGGCTTATGGGCGACGCTCCAGCTGACAGGCTCATCGCGGGTAACTTGGTTGGAAGTTTTCTGGCCCGGTTCATGGCAGCGTATAGCCGAGGTGCAGGCGCAGGATTTCTTCACCCAGAGCATCATGGCCTTTCGGCGCGGACAGTTGGGTGAGGCGCTGGTCTATTTGAACAGTGCGCGCCTGCGTGATCCCACCAATTACGAGGCCAAGCTCCTGATGGCCCAGATCACCATGTTCCAAGGCAGTTATCATTTTGCCGATGACCTTTTCCACAGCCTCCTGGTTGAAAATCCAGCGGATTTGGAACGCACGAGCATAACCTACCACGATACGTTGCTGGCGCTCAATCGCATGGCGGACCTTGCCCCCTTTAGTTTGGAAATGACGAGCCGCGATCCCGGTCATACGGCGATCTGGGTGCGCTCCCTGCTTTTGGCCCTGAGAAGTGGGAAAGTCGGGCAGGATTTTGCGACAAAATACAGGGACCAACTTGCGCAACTTGCACCCCATGCGCTGCTCCTCATTCAGGCGGAATTTGCCCGTAACGAGGGGGATTTGGCACAAGCCAAGGCAATCCTCAGCAACCCCTTTGCGGGTCCGTTGAATATGGTATACATGCAAGCGCAGATCGATGGATTGTTGCGATTGGGGGACGCATCCCGGGCCGAAATGCTCTTGCGCTATTATGGCCTAGCTCTGGGTGAAACTGAAACCCTGGCCCAGACCTACCTGGTCGCCAGTGCCGCGGGAGATGGTGAGACTGCCAGGCAGGATTTTGCAGGGTTGATGCGGGGGGAACTTGATGTCGCCAAGGTGCAGCGATTGCAGGTTCTGTTGATTCAGCACCCGAATCGCCAATTGTTCCTCAAATTTCAGGACCGTCTGCTAAGTCAGCCGGATTTACTGCCCGAGGTCAGTGGTGCCGCGATGTGGGTGACGGGTTTGGTCTGCGCCGCTCCCGATGAAGGTCGGCAATGGCAAATCCTCGGGATGCAGCAATATGGTGATGGCTATCCCAATATCGATCATATCGACCTGCGGAGTTCGCACTTGGATTCAAAGTCAGCGGTGATCTACATCATCAATGTGCTGACTTTGCCCCGGGAGATGATCTTTGCGTTGCTGACCAAAGTAAACGGGTCGGATGACATTAAGGCGACGGAGATAAAAAGGGCGTTGCGCCGATAGCCCGGCTGAGTAGCGGTATAGGGCAATGTCGACTGCTTCTTTTTCACCCCCAGCCACGCTGGACCGCTTTTCCCAGCCCGACGCCACCGGGCATTTTGGCGTCTATGGCGGGGTATATGTGCCGGAAACCCTGATGACCGCATTGCAGGATCTGGAACGGGCTTATTTGCAAGCGAAGGCGGACCCCGAGTTTCAGCAAGAGTTGCAGCATCATCTCAAGGAGTTTGCCGGCCGGCCCACCGAGTTGTATTTCGCCAGTCGTCTGACCGAGCATTGTGGCGGGGCGAAGATTTATCTGAAAAGGGAGGATCTGTTGCATACCGGGGCTCACAAGATCAACAATGCCATCGGTCAGGCCCTGCTGGCCCGCCGCATGGGCAAGAAGCGGATAATCGCCGAAACCGGTGCCGGACAGCACGGGGTGGCCACGGCTGCGGTATGTGCGAAATTCGGCCTGGAATGCGTGGTCTATATGGGCTCCCATGACATGGAGCGGCAGGCATTGAATGTGTTTCGCATGCGCTTGATGGGGGCAGAAGTCCGGGGCGTGGATGCCGGGCAGAAAACCCTCAAGGAAGCCATCAACGAGGCGATGCGTGACTGGGTGACGAATGTGCGGTCCACGCACTACATTCTCGGCACCGCCTACGGTTCACACCCTTATCCCATGATGGTGCGCGATTTTCACCGGATCATTGGTCAGGAAGCCAAAGCACAGATTTTGGTCCGGGAAAAACGCCTGCCGGACGAGCTCGTAGCCTGTGTTGGTGGCGGCAGCAATGCCATCGGGTTGTTTTTCGAGTTTCTGGAGGACAGCGCTGTTAAAATGACCGGAGTGGAAGCCGGGGGACTCGGGATCAACCGCGGCGAACATGCCGCCCGGTTTGAGGGTGGGCGGCTGGGTGTGTTGCAAGGTTGCAAAACCTACATTCTCCAGGATGGCGATGGACAGATCGAGCTGACCCATTCGGTGTCAGCCGGACTGGACTACGCGGCCGTGGGGCCGGAACATGCTTTTTACCGGGAGCGCGGGCGCATCCAATTCGCCTACGCCACCGATGCCGAAGTCATGGAGGCGTTTCAATTGTGTTCGCGTTTGGAAGGCATCATCCCGGCATTGGAAAGCACGCATGCCCTGGTGCATGGCATCAAGCGCGCCAAGGCGCTAGGGCCGGACAAGATTGTCATCGTCAACCTGTCGGGTCGGGGTGACAAAGACGTCCAACAAGTGGCAAAACTACTCAAGGAACAGGCATGAAAAGCATGACCGGATATGGTCGAGCCACCTCGGTTTTGGGTAATTCCACCCTCACGGTGCAGGTCAATTCAGTGAATCGAAAGACCCTGGATCTGTCGGTTTCGCTGCCAGCGGACTGGGATGATTTTGAGGCGGAGATACGTGACGCGGTGCGTGAGGTTGCGTTGCGTGGCAAGGTGCACGTGCGCATTGAAATTACCGGCGATACGCCAAACCGGAACATTGAGTGGGATGACGAGGCGGTCGCGACGACATTGGCCCGACTGCGAGCGACCGTTGAAGCCCAACAACTGGCGTTCAACCCGACCCCCGAGCTCTTGTGGCAAATTGCCAATTCCCATCGGCAAAACGGTGCCAATGTGGACAGTGAGTCCGCCCGTGACGTGGCATTGGAAGCCTTGCAGGAAGCGTTGCGGGCTTTTGCCGCCATGCGGGCGAAGGAAGGTGAATCCCTCTTGATCGATTTTCTGGGCCGGATGGACATCCTGAAACGTCTGGTGGAAAGCATTGCCCTCCGCGCGCCCGAGGTTGCCCCGGCCCATCGGGATACACTGATGAAGCGCCTGGGTGATTCCGGTCTCGATTTTGATCTCGACGATGAACGGGTGCTGAAGGAAATCGCCTTTTTTGCTGATCGCTGCGATGTGACGGAGGAAATCACCCGGTTGCGCAGTCACCTTGATCAGTTTGCGACCCTGATTCGCACCGATGCGGAAATTGGCCGCAAAGCGGAATTCATCCTGCAGGAAATTGGTCGTGAAGTGAACACCATCGGGAGCAAGGCGAACGATCTGGCCATCGCGCGCCATGTCATCGAAATGAAAAACGAACTCGACCGGGTGCGGGAGCAGATCGCCAACGTTGAGTAGGCCCGGGCGTTCCGCCGGGGACTGGCATCAATCCAACCAATCAATCCGGCGACAGAGGATTGCCTTGCGCGGCACACCAGCCGGGTCGCGATGGTCGAAATCCGAATAGGTGATCAGGAAGCTGCGGGGTGCGATGGCGAACATGCCGGTATAGCCGCAGGTGTGGCTGCCGACTGCCGCGGCATCGCCTTTGATCAGGCTGATGGGTTCCGACCAGTTGCGGGCATTCCCATCAACATTGAAACGTAGCCACACGCCGGGGCGGCCATAGCTCAACACGAGGGGTCCGGCCGACAGGCGAACCAGATAGGGAAACACGCCGAAAGCGCAAAACTCCACCGGATCGCTCCAGGTGTGGCCGGCATCATTGGAATGGCAGATGGCCATGGGCTTTTGTTCGTGGTCGGTCTTGCGCAGCACACAGACCAGACCGCCGTCACTGGTTTCCGCCAAAGCCGGCTCTCCGTATAAATCCCGTCCGCTTCGGTCCAGCGCCACAATGGCCCGATTGGTAAAGGTATGACCGTTGTCACTCGAGGCCATCAAGGTGGTGCCTCCCTTGCTCGGATTGTAGCCGTCCTTGGTGGCATAACGCACCCGGTAGTCGGCGTAGAGCAAGTCGCCGCGATGTTGCAGGGCCGGACGCTCAAAAAACGACCGGGGGAGCAAGTCGCTCCCGTCCCGACGCCAAGCCAGGAGGCGATTTGAATCATAGCTGACTTTCTCATCCGCCCAACTTCCGGTGGGCGGGCGCCAGCGTCGTGCATCGGGATGGTGAAAATATTCGTGCACCGCGGGTCCGAAGTCGGAGACCCGGTAGGAAAACAAAGGACCGTAGACATACGCCTCGGACACGGGTTGCGGCAAAGTGATGCCGGCCTGCTTCACGTTGAAATACCGACAGGTCGGGACGGTCAAAAATTCACCATGGAAGGCTGGGGTCACCGAATAATGCGGGCGGGTTGGGACAAGATCATCAACAAAGGGCTGCCAGGTTGCGCCCCGATCCGCGCTCACGAGCGCAGGGGCCGGCTCGCCATGCGTTTCACTGGCGTCCTCGGCATCAGCATAAACCAGCAAAATGCGGCCGTCGGGCAGGGGGGAAAGGGCGGGAAACTGCGTAAAGCCCCAGCGGGCTTCATGGGGTTGGGAAACAGCGACCACGACGGGATCACCGATTTTTAGCCGGGGTGGATTGATCACAGTCCGGCCACCCAATTGGATCCGGCTGGCGGGGGCGAGTTTTTCCACTCACTTGCCCTTGAGTTGCCGCGGTTGCGCAATCAGGGAATGCCACATGTAGAGCAGGACACCGACGCAGATGCCGGAATCGGCCACATTGAAAGTGGGGTAAACGTAGGAACCGAAATGAAAATCCAGGAAATCCACGACATGCTGGTGCTGGATGCGATCCACCAGATTGCCGATAATGCCCCCACAAAGCAGCCCAAAGGCCACCTGGGCCAGGCGGTCGCGCAGACCCAGGGCTTGGCGCCACAGATAGATCGCGAACAGAGTGGCGACCGCGACAAAGGCGAGGAGTGAGCTTTTGCCGGTCAATAGACTCCAAGCGGCGCCGGTGTTACCCACATGCACCAGGTAAAAGAAATCAGGAATGACCGTGATGGAATTGAACGGACCATAGCTGCCGAGGGGCAGGCGGGAGATGATCCAAAGCTTGGTCGCTTGATCGAGGGCGAAGATTCCCAGGGTCAGCAGGATCAGCAGCCGGTAGGCCAGCACCCGTTGCAGGCGCCCCGCCGGAGGGGCAGGCGGCGGAGTCGGACTCGCGTGATCCGGTGTCAGCGCGGACGGCGGGGAATTGGGCGAACTGGTTTGCATGTTGCTGGCGCTCGCCGTGGGCGGCTCCGATTTACTCGTTGCCGTCCTCGGAATCCATCATCTTGCCCGTTTCGTCGCCGTGTTCCCCAAACAGACCCGCCTGGGTCCGGGTGCGATGCCGGTTGCGCTCAATCTGTTTCTGGGCCTCGGTGGAATAACGGGTAAAGGGCACAGCCAGCAACCGATCCTTGGCAATGGGTTTGCCGGTGATCTCGCAAATGCCGTAAGTGCCTTCATGGACCCGCTTGATGGCCGCTTCAATTTCCGAGAGGGCCTCCTGTTCGGAAGAGACAAGGGAAAGGGCGAAATCGCGATCAAAGGTGTCGGTGCCCGCGTCGGCCATGTGCTGGCCATAGCTGGAAAGATCCCCGGCGTCATCCTTGGCCGAGCGCTTGAGTGTTTCCTCCGAATGCAGTTCAATGCCGGCGCTGAGATGCTGGCGCAAATCGAGCAGCAGCTTGTAATAGCGTTTGTATTTCTCGGGCACCGGTTTTTCGTTGGGAGCGACGGCCTTGCGGCTCGGTTTCTTGG
>JAIPJW010000089.1 GCA_021734075.1 Cephaloticoccus sp. | reverse complement strand
CACTCTCATGGTCGATGACGCCGCACAGGTGGTCCGTATCCTCTCTCGCGAAAACCGACAGGACCGCATCACCATCCGCAATGTCAGTGGTAATTACCGCAGTTTCGGATTCTATCTCAGTGCCTGGGATTACAAGGCCCGGGGCTTGCAGGGTGATTTCGGATCCATCGTCATTGAAAACGTCGACCTGCGTCAGACCAAGGCCAACTACACCTACACCGAGCCGTTTCTCTTCCGCATCGCCGGTCGGCACCAGAGCCTCATCTTGCGCGACATCAAATATTACGATCCGACGGACGACCGGTATCTGATCCACTTGGAGGGCAGAACAGACATCCCGGACATGGGTGACACGCCGGCACAAGTCGAGTCATTGGTCATCGATGGTCTGCACCTACAAGATCGGGGCGACACCCCCCAGACAAGGCCCTACATCCGGGTCAGCGGTCAGGTCGGCTATCTCGCGGTGCGAAACAGCGAGTTGTTCAACATGAAGGCCAAGGGTTCTACATTCATCCGAACCGAGGGGGAACACGCCGCAATAGATTGCCTGGTGCTGCAGGACATCACCACCCGTAATCTGGGCAGTCTGATTTCCGATCCCCAACAAAAGATCAAGCAACTTTTGACGAGCAATGTGATGCCCCTTGACCCCAAATCCGGCGAGAGCGAAGTGTGAATCAAAAGCCAGACGAACCGCTGTGTCTGCCCCGATCCTGCGGGGCAGTTACGGTGAAACTCCCTTCTCTCAGCGCCGGTTTCCGCCCGATATCACATCATAGGTCAGCCACCAGCGTGGTCGCGTGAAGTGGATGTCAATATTCCGACCAAAGGGCGCCAGCAACTCACGCAATTGCCCGGGGGTGAAATAGGTTTTGATGATTTCATAGCTGGACCCATCCGGCAGCTGCCTGAGCTCATAGCTGTCGTGAGTGTCGAGTTTGCTGTAATACGGGTCATGGTCGTCCGGACGGTGAATGTCGTCGACGAGCATGACTCTTGCCCCTTGTTTCATGTGGGAGTGAAAGGTGGTGAAAAACTGTTTCCAGCGCGCGATGGGGATGTGTGACACCCAGTGCATGGCAAAGCCGAAGTCAAATTTCACCCCGCCGATATTTTTCAGATGGTAGGCGTCATCGTGAATATAGCGAGTTTTGGGCAGGAACTGGGCGCGGGCGAAATTCAGCATTTTTACCGAGTAATCAGTCGCAACCGTTTCCCGTGCCACGGGGGCCACATATCGTGTCCAGTAGCCGGGCCCACAGGCTATTTCCAGAACAGTTTGATCCTGCGCCATGCTCCTGAGTTGGCCGATGATTTCTAAAACCTGGGGCGAGGGTTGGGTCGCCAGTCGCTGGGCCATGAGCGGAGCCCGGGCACTGTAGTAAGCGTGCATTTGGTCAACCTCACTCATGGATATCGAATTGGCAGATTCCCGCAAAACTGACAATCGTCAACGGGAGTCGCGCTGCACCATGAAGATTTTCCTCTACGTCGGATTAGTTGCCTTCGCCGGATAATGGATTCCGCATCACCAACATCACTTCGCCTGGTCAGGGTGCCGGCCGACCCTCGACTCAAACCCGTTCACCTGCTTTCGTAGCAAAATGTCGCTTCCCACCAAAATCGCCGCCCAGGATTTGCTCGAGCAACATGTGCAGAACGACTATCAGCGGTATCACGCGCTCATGGTTGCCACTGCAATGGAGGGCTACGCGGGATTGAACCAAGGTGACGCCCAGCTCTGGTATGTCACCGGCTTGTTGCATGACATAGATTTTGAAAAATTTCCCGAAAACCATCCCCGGGAGTCCCTCGGTTGGTTCAAGTCCTGGGATTACCCCGAGGAACTAATCCACGCGGTCGAAGCCCATGCCTACGGCTACAATGGCTTCTCCACCCTGCCCCGCACACCGCTGGCGGCGGCCCTGCTCGCCACGGATGAACTCTGCGGAATTTTCTATGCCTACCGAAAGCTGAACCCCGTGTGCTACGGAGAAATGAAAGCCAGTTCGATTCGGAAAAAGGTGAAGGACCCCGCGTTTGCCGCCAAAGTGGACCGCACCACGATCTATACGGGCTGTGAACACCTCGGCGTCACGGTCGATGACCACATCACCAACCTGATCAGGTTTCTAACCTCCTTGACATAGGCTCCCGCGTGGCGGGTTTCATGCTTTGGTCGCCAGCGATGCCAGAGTCTGACGGATGCCGGCATGGTAAGGCGTGGCTTTGACCGGGCCGATCAATTCGATCAAACGGGAGGGATCGAAGGTCAGGGGCTTCAGGTAGTCCGGCACCATCGGCATGAACGAACGCAATTCTGGTTTGAAAAAACTGACAAGGCGCAAAACACCTTGGCCCGCACCTCGGAGGGTCACCGAACGTTTCAATTCGCGACTCGCAATGCCAGCCACTTCGCGCCCCGTGATCGGACCCGATCCAGGGAAAATCCAGTTCCTGCCATAGGCGGCCTGCTCCTTGGCCAAGCGCGCGACCAGTGCCATGGCGTCAGGCACGTAAGCGTATTCGTGCACGGTGTCGACTGATCCAACCCAATTCATGGCCTTGCCCGCGGTAGCCTCGCGCAGCGGCTGTTGCAGCAAACTGACATGAACCTCGGGTCCGTAAAAATCCGGCAAGTGCACAATGGCCGCACCGGCGGTCCGCAGGATATCTTCAGCCTCTCGGCGCAATCTCGTCCAGGGCGGTCCGCCCACCCGAGGGTGTGATGCATCGAGCGAGGCAGCAACCAGTGGCAAATAGGACCAGAAGCTGCTGACCAGCACACATCGTGCCCTGCCCTTGGCCACGGCCTCCGCCAGATTACCGGCCACCACGGGATGCAGGTGCATCAATGCCGGTGGCAAACCCAGGCAGTTGAAAACCAAATCGCAGCCGTCAAGTGCCTGATGCAATGGGGCAACACCATGCGCAGCGTCCACGGCCCGAAGCTGAACCTCACTGCGGGACAGGGCCCGGACTTTGATACCGCAGCGTTGCAATTCCATGGTCAGATGCCGGCCGGTTGGGCCAGTGGCCCCCAGAACAGCCGCTTGGTGAAAGCTTAGCTTTTCCATGGCAGTCTTATAATCAATGCAAAGGGAGAAATCAATTCTCGAGCCGCCTGTTGGCCGCATTCCATATGAGAAGTCTGCAGTGCCTGGTTGAGGTTTGCCTCTACTGGAAATCCTCCAAACCGTTCCCGTATCATTCGTTCGTATTACGGCCGGAGGAGTGTCCGGGAACCACTGAAGATTATACCGAGCACCACGCCCGAACCGAAACCCGTGACGTGCGCCATTACGTCGACTTCCGGGCCACCAGCGCCATAGAGGGCAAGGACCGTCAAGCCAGTGGCCAGGGGCAGGAAGAAATTCCGCCAACGCCGCGGCTGGTCTTTCCGGAAAGTTGCCCGCAAGGCCCGTCCCGTGAGCAAACCCACGGCACCAAAGATTGCGGTCGATGCGCCCAGGGAATGGAACTCATCCGGATAATGCGCCGCGGAATTCAGGAGATTGCCCATCATGCCGGCCAGGCCTAGCAGTAGCCAACCACGGACCCGCCCCATGACCGACAGCACGGCGGCAAATACAAAGACACCCGAAAACAGGTTCGCCACCAAATGGGCCGAGTTGCCGTGCAAAAACAGTGCGGTGAATGCCCGCCAGAACTCCCCCTGCCTCCACACCGCCACCGCGTCGAGGGAACCTGCATCCGTCCACTGCGGATTGAGCAATTGTCCCCGATAGACGGCCAGCACGACTCCGGCCCAAAGCAGCGGCGTAACCAGATCAAACCGACCGGACACCGTGACAACCGGCTGGTTCCAGATCGGCGGCCAACCATGGCTTTCGCGATCGTAAAGGGTGAGTTCCTTGCGCACCCGTTCCGCCGCAGTGGCTTCAACCAGCAACCGATAAGTGGAGCCGAGCGGCACCAGCCAACAATTTTCCCCGAGTGCGAGCACGACCAGACTGTGATCAAGGCCTTCCTGCGCCGTGGCATAGCTGGAGATTTCCACGCGCGGATCCTTTTGTATGTGATCTGGAAGGAGCATCTCAGCTATCGCTGCCGTTGTGGGAGCCATGGCTGACCCCTTGTCACATATAGCCTACCGGTTGCACTGGTTATGCCGCGATCAACAATCAGCCAATCGTTCATGCTTATCTGGCCACTGAAGCAATTGTTCAGCATCATGCCAACCCGTTGAGTTGTGTCGGAGCGGCCTTGAAAGCTTGAATCCGAACTATTTCCTGGCGGGTGGAGTTGCATCAATTTCCTGCCATTCGGATGCTGCAATTTTCACCGTCGCCGCTCCCATGTTTTCCTTCAGATGGGCAAGACTCGCGGTTCCGGGAATGGGCAAGACAACCGGTGAACGGTGCAACAGCCAGGCCAGCGCGAGTTGTGAAACTGTGACGCCATGTCGTCGCGCGGCCTTGGCCAGCGGACTGCCCGGGCCGCTCATCTTGCCCGCGGCGAGCGGAAACCAAGGGATGAACCCGAGACGGTGCTTGGTGCAGTAATCGAGCACGGCTTCGCTCTGACGATTGCCGAAGTTGTAAAGATTCTGGACACTGACGATCGGCACAATCCTGCGCGCCTGCCGGATTTCATCTACCGAGACCTCGGACAACCCGATGTGCCGGATCTTGCCCTCGCGCCGGAGTTTTTTCAATGCCCCCAGCGTCTCGGCCATGGGGACCTTGGGATCAAAGCGGTGCAACTGATAGAGATCGATGCACTCCAGCTTTAAGCGCCGCAGGCTCATTTCCACACATTGGCGCAAATAGTCTGCGCGACCCACCGGAGCCCACTCCCCGGGGCCGGATCGCGTCAGGCCACCTTTGGTCGCGATCAACAGTCCCTTGGGATAAGGGTGCAAGGCTTCGGCAATCAGGCGTTCACTTACCTCCGGACCATAGGAGTCGGCGGTGTCGATCAGGTTGACCCCCAATTCGACCACTTTGCGCAACAGGCGCCGTGCAGCAGCGGGATCCTTGGGATCTCCCCAAACGCCGGGGCCAGTGACCCGCATGGCCCCAAAGCCCAGACGACACACCGGCATATCTCCGCCAAGCTTGAATACGCCACTGGCGCTGGCTTTTGATCCGTTGATGGCTCGGTTGGTCTTCGTCATGACTGACAGCATGGGGATGCGGGGTTCCTTTGGCAAGGATACCCCGGTTCATCACCCGTGAATTTGCATCGCAGGCGGTCACCTCCACCTAGTGCAAGAACTCCCTGAATGATGTGCAGGATCAAGGACGGCTTGAACTGGGTTTGGCCGGGAGAAACGAGGCCTGTTCCAAAACGGCTGACTTGCTGAGGCCAACTTGCCGGGCAAGGCGATCGAGCCGGGACATTTCCGCTGGCAACAAGGCCGTAATGCGCGCCGTGCCGTCGCGATCCACCCAGCTCACCGGGTTCGGTCGTTGGCGCGAGGCTTTGACCAGGTCACGCAGAAAATCCTGCTCGTTCTTGGGAAGTTGCATGATTCCATCCCACCCAGAGCATCGGGCATTGGCCAGTTCCAAACCACTGGGTGATTTGATTTCCCCGGGTCACGATGCAGCGAATCAGCCAAGTCTTTCCTTTCTGCGGGAACCCGCCCGGTCTTGTATTTTGGTCGGAAGCATCTAGCTTGCCCCGCGATGAAACGCTCCGCCATCAATGCCAGCTACCGCGCCGCCCTCGCCTGTTTTACCCGCCACCATTGGCACCTGCCACCCAATGCGAAGTGGGACATTACCGATTTTGGCCTGGGTGATTTTGAAAACCATGGGCTGACCCTCATCAACCTCGCGACCGAACCGGAGTATTGCGAAAAATTGATGTATGCGCGAAAGGGCCAAGTCACGCCGAAGCACAAGCATGCCCTGAAAAAGGAGGACATTATCTGTCGCGTGGGTGAACTCACCCTTGAGCTATGGTCCGCCGCAATCCACGTGGCCACAGACATCGAGGAGCTGGAGGTGCCCATCAACGGCGAACTCACCAAGATTATCGCCGGCAAGGCCTTTGTGTTGCCGGCCGGTTCGCGCATCACATTGAATCCCGGTTTGTGGCACGCGTTTTATCCCTCCAGCGAGGAGTGCATCATTGGCGAAGTCAGCACGGCCAACGATGATGCGAACGACAATTTCTTTACCGATCCCAACATCGGCCGCTTTCCGGATATCGAGGAGGACGAGGCTCCGTTGATAAGAATTCTGCCGGATTTCCAGCAGTCCCCGTAGGGTATTCCGAAGTTCGCGCACTGGTCAAAACGCGCTGGACCAACGGATGTCACGGTCTGGACTGCGGCGCAAAATCCACCTCGCCCACGCTTTATATTTATGAATCATGCCGCCATGAGTGCTGACAAATTGTCGGGAAAACGGGCGTTGATCACCGGAGCGGGCCAAGGTTTGGGCCAGGCCATTGCCCGGGAATTGCTTCGTCAAGGCTGTGATCTGGCCCTGCACTATTACTCCAGCAAAACTGGTGCGGAAACCATCCGGCATGAAGCCCAAGCCGCAGGACAACGGTGTGAGATATTCCAAGCCGACCTGACCAAGGAAGATGACGCCGTAGGCATGGTGACACGTGCAGGGGAGTTTCTCGGCGGACTGGACGTGTTGATCAACAACAGTGGTGATCTGCTGGCCCGGTGTCAGTTGGGTGACATCGATACCGATTTCTGGCAGCGATCCTATGATGTCAATGTGACGTCCATGATGTTTGTCACCCGCACGGCCCTGCCGTGGCTCCGGAAGGCAGGTGGAGCCAGTATTGTGAATCTAGCTTCGCTGGCCGGCCGCAAAGGCGGCCATGGCGGTTCCCTGGTTTATTCCACCATGAAAGGGGCGGTAATCACCTGGACACGTGCGTTGGCAGCCGAACTTGGGCCGGACGGCATTCGCGTCAACGCCCTGGCCCCGGGTTTGATACTCAACACGCGATTCCACGCCACCCACACCAGTGAGGATTCGGCGCAAAGGACGATCGAGGGCATTCCCCTGGGGCGGGCGGGCACGCCGGAGGACATCGCCCGTGCGGCGGCGTATCTCGCCTCGGAGTTTGATGGGTTCATCACTGGCGCGACTTTGGATATCAACGGGGGCGTCTACAGCGCCTAACCCTCAGGTTCAACCCCGGGCTACCCTGCTCGTGCGGAAAATCCGTTTGCTTAACTGCGACATCCTCCTGGCATTCGCGTATACGGTCACTTCTCCCAAAATCCCTATCGCAGACGGAAATTTCGCCGTGGCGAGTAATTGCGATCCTGATGCCCGTATCGTTCATCTGATTCCGGCCCGGGCTGGTGGATGAATTAAGCGAGCTCGGCGACTAGCTGGGGGCTATTCCCCTGCAGGCTGCCACCATCATGACGTCACCGGCGCACTTCATCCAATCGCAGGCACAGCATCCGAAAAAACTGGGCGCACTGGTTGAAAAGCGGAAATGGAACGATGGACCTTCATGAATAAATCACTCCACCTGCAGCACATTTATGATCGCCATTGGCGAATAACACCGGTTCGCGAGCTTGTTGCTCGAAACGGGGAAACGTGAATTGATATCACCGGCTTTCCGGAGCCGGTCGAATGAAGCTTCCCCCCAGGGCGGTGCGGCCTTTAAATGGTGCCATCCGGATTATAGCTTTCAGTAATTAAAACAACTTATGCGTAGCCATTTTGGCTGAAAGCGCCTACGTTTCACTACATTCAAAGCGCAATGCCCGATTCATTATCATCAGCCCCGCAATCACTGCCGCCAGTAACCGACTGGAAAGAGAAAGTGCTCGAATACCAAAAACCCTCACTCTGGCGTGCGGTGTGGCAACTCACCAACTCGATCGGTCTCTATGCCCTGCTGTGGTATCTGGCGTATCGCAGTTTGACAGTTTCCCACTGGCTATCGCTGCTTTTTGCAACCTTGGCCGCCGGAGTTTTGCTCCGGGTGTTCATCATCTTTCACGACTGCGGGCACGGGTCCTTCTTCAAATCCAAAACGGCCAATGATGTGGTCGGGTTTATCACGGGTCTGTTGACCCTGACCCCGTATCATCACTGGCGCTGGGAACATTCGGTGCATCATGCCACCTCGGGCAACCTGGACAAACGGGGCATGGGCGACATCTGGACCCTGACCTTGCAGGAATACCTCAACGGCTCCCGTTGGCTGCGTCTCCAGTATAAACTCGCCCGCAACCCCATCATTCTCTTCGTGGTGGCCCCCCTATTTGTCTTTGTGGTTTATCAGCGTTTTCCCGATCGGAATGCCAATTCGCGGGAAAGGTGGTCGGTCTATTGGATGAATCTGGCCATTGTGGGTGTGGCAGTGGGCATGAGTGCTTGGATGGGTTTCCAAACTTACCTGGTAATCCAACTGTTCATCACGGCCGTGGCGAGTGGCGCGGGCATCTGGATGTTTTACGTGCAACACCAATTTGATGATACCCACTGGGAACGGGGCGAGGAATGGGACTACACCGCGGCTGCGTTGCGCGGCAGTTCCTTCTACAAGCTGCCCAAAATCCTGCAGTGGTTCACCGGTAACATCGGATTTCACCACATACACCACTTGAGCTCACGCATTCCCAATTACAATCTGGCCCGGTGTCACCGTGAACTCTCCGTGATGCAGGAAGTCAAACCGATCACCATGTGGTCGAGTTTGAAATCGCTCTCGCTCCGTCTGTGGGATGAAGAGCAAAAACGACTGGTGGGTTACCGGGAAATGCGGACCAAGCGCCGGGAGCTTAAAAAGGCGGCATTAGCCGCCGGCTTGGATGAACTGCGCCGCACGCACCGGCATGGCGGCACCGGTGGAAAAGCCTGAAGGCCAAGCCAGTCAGGGACACGTTATTCCGCCCTGCAATCTTGCAACCGTTCGCAATGGAGCAATGGGATTACTTGCAGAATTGACCGGGATGAACAGCCTGTGACATGAAGAAAATTGTCGTTACCGGGGGCAGCGGGAAGGCAGGGCGAAGCACAGTTAAGGTCTTGCAGGACGCCGGCTACGATGTTCGTAACGTCGATCGGGTCCCCTCCCTGGCCGGAGTTCCCACCTGGCAGGTTGACCTCACTGATTATGGTCAGACCCTCGACGCCTTCACCGGGGCCGAGGCTGTCGTGCATCTCGCGGCGATACCCAACGATGGCATCCACCCACCCGAGCGAACTTTCCGCGAAAACACCCTCAGCACTTTCAATGTCTTTCATGCCGCCGTGACTTTGGGCCTGAAACGCGTGGTATGGGCGTCCAGCGAGACCACGTTGGGTCTGCCCTTCAAGAAGGTTTTGCCCAAGGTCGCACCGATCGCCGAAGATCATTACCCCTACCCCGAGAGCTCCTATTCCCTGTCCAAGATTGTGGGCGAGGCGATCGCGGAGCAGATGGCCAGATGGAGCGGCATTCCCTTTGTCGGCCTACGCTTCTCCAACGTCATGGAACCGGCGGACTACGCCCATTTCCCATCATGGCAGGACGATCCGGCTAAACGTCGCTGGAATCTCTGGGGTTATATCGACGCGCGCGATGCCGGACATAGCTGCAAACTGGGGCTCGAGGCTCCGATCAAGGGAAGTGAAAATTTCATCATTGCCGCGGCGGACACCTGTATGCTGATGCCCAACACCCAATTGCTGGCGGCCGAATTTCCCGGCTGTTTACTCGCACCCGGCACCGGTGAAAACGACTCGCTCCTCTCCATTGCCAAGGCCTGCCGCCTTCTCGGGTTCGAACCCCAATACAGTTGGCGGACCGCAGAACTGGGTTGATCTGAACCGTTCTGGTTTATTGGGTTCACAGCGCTAGGACCCGCAGACCCTGACTTTGCCTATGGGGCCCCGCCGAACCAAGCTGTCCCATGCAACTCCACTCTCTCCTCCCGCCCAACCTGCGACTCAAACTTCTCTGGGGCATCGGGGTGATCGGCGGCGCCGTCGGGTTGCTTTTGACCGGTTGCAGTCGTTCCGGCAGTGCGGTTGAACGGGCCTATGCGGAACGGGCCCTGCATGTCGGCAACGGCATCGAGCCCTCCACCCTTGATCCGCACATCAACACCGGTTCGTCGGAGAGCGCCATTCTCAGTGAAATATACGAGCCCTTGGTCGAACGCGGGGATGACGGTCTGACCCTGGTGCCGGCGGCTGCCGCGAGCTGGGCCGTCTCACCCGACGGATTGACTTACACCTTTCACCTGCGACAGGACCGGCGTTGGTCGAACGGTGACCCGGTGACCGCGGATGATTTCCTCCAATCCTTCCGGCGTTTTGTCGATCCGCGCCTGGCGGCTGAATTTTCCGCCCGGGCCACCAGTGTGGTGGGCGTGCCGGCCTATTTGCGCGGCGAATTGAAGGATCCCACCCAACTTGGTTTCAGCGCCCCTGATCCCTATACTTTTGTCATCACCCTCTCCGCGCCCAATGTGGTGTTCATCCAAAATCTCATCGCCTACCCATGGGTGCCGGTGCACATGCCCACGTTGGATGCGACCGGCGGACGTCTGCGCGACAATCAAAACTGGGTGAAGCCGGGTGTGATGGTGACCAATGGCGCGTTGCAATTGACGGAGTGGCGTCCCAATTCGCGGATCGTGCTGACCCCCAATCCTCATCATCCCGACCACACCAAAGTGTGGTTGCGCACCGTCAATTACTACCCCATCGAGGATCTCGACACCGAGGAGCGCGCCTACCGGGCGGGACAGTTGCACGCCACCACCTCACTGCCCTCCGCCAAGGTCGCCACCTATGTCGCGGAAAAGAACCCGGCCCTGCAAATCACGCCAAGACTCGGGGTGAGTTTCTTTGTTTTCAATACCCGGCGACCGCCCTTTGACGACCCGCGGGTGCGGCAGGCTTTTTCCGCTGCCATAGACCGGGCTGCCCTGGTCAAGGCTGCCTATCAGGGGGGGTACACCGCAGCCTATACCTTGAGCCAACCCGGCATGGGTGGTTATCAGCCCGCTGCGCCTATCACCGATGGACCCGGCGAGGCGCGGGATTTGCTGGCAGCTGCCGGTTATCCGGACGGCAAGGGCTTCCCACCCATCACCTATCTTTACAACACGCTCGATCGCAACCGGGTCGTGGCCGAGATCGTGCAGCAGATGTGGGCCCGTGAACTCGGCGTCAAGGTCGAGTTGGTCAACCAGGAGTGGAAGGTGTTTCTCGATACACGTCACCGTGGGGATTATTCGATCGCCCGGGCCGGTTGGAATCCCTTCGCCAACGAGCCGACCGACTATTTCGAACTTTTTATCACCGGGGGCTCCAACAATGAAACCGGTTGGAGTAATCCGACATTTGACGCCCTTTATCAACAGGCCTTGCAGACCTTCGACGTGCCGGCGCGCCACGCGCTCTATCAGACGATGGATGGCATCATCCGCGATGAAGCCCCCTGCGCTCCGCTGGTTTTCAGCAGCACGGTCCGCCTGGTGCACCCCTCGGTGCAGCACTGGCCCAACAACATCATGGACAGCCGTTCCCTGCGCAATGTGACGCTCGTGGGTGAAACCCCATGAACAAGGCTTGCTTGCTCCAGGTCTATGCGCCCGTTGCACCGCGCAGATTCTCGAGTGAGTGATTGTGCCAGCGCGGCAACACCAACAAAGCAACTGTCGCGCCGATGAGGGCGATGAACATGTCGCTCTGGGTGTCCCAGACGTAGCCTTGGGTGCCGAGAAAGGCGTCAGCCTGCGAACCGCCGAGCACGGCGGCCCACCACTCGACCAGTTCATAAAACGCACTGAAGGCCAGCGGCACACAACCGCAGAGAAACCCCAGCCAGCGACTCGCCGGTCGCCAATCTGCCGTGCCCAGCGGCGAAGTGCGCAAAAGGAATTCGCGGGTCAGAATGGCGGGCATGAAACCCTGAAAAAAATGCCCAACCTTATCGTAATTGTTGCGCGCACCGCCGGTCCAATCCCGCAACCAATCAAACAAAGGCACTTCCGCGTAGGTGTAATGACCGCCGACCAACAGAATCACGGCGTGCACCCAGATCAGGCTCAACAAGAGGGTGCTCAGTGGAAAACGACTGTTGCTTCCGAGCAACAGGACCACTCCGACCACGACCGGGGTGGATTCCAACCACCACGTTGTCCGATCATGGGGATTCATCCACGACCAGACCAGCACCGGAGCCAGGAGGATGAGCAACCAAAGCAAACGACGGGGATGGAGCGACATGGCCATGATAAGGTTAAGGAGACGATGGTGCTTCCCCACAGTATTTCAATTTCGAACCTATCCACCGTAACTCAGAACTCGGATCTGCGGTTAGCAAGCAGGCAACGCCTTGATCGCGCACTGTTTGCATGATGCCAAGACCGATACCATCCGCAGCCGCTTCGGCGAATTGAAAAACCGTCTACCAACGCTGCCCACCGCGCCTGCTTACTTGTTGGAATGTCGCTTACGCAGCTGCCTCGGCCGCTTGCCGCAACTTGCTCCGTGCCCGGCAACAACGGTGAATCAAGAGACCGGTAAGGGTAAAGGTTCCGGCCAGCACCGTAAGATGGGCCGGCTCCGGGACGGCAGTGATTGTGACGCTGTCGACTGCGAACGTGGACGTCACCACGGAAGTGCCATCACTCGTCACTATCTTGCTCGTCGGCTGATAAACATCGGTATACGTGCCAGCAAGAGCCGAGAAATACGCAGTTGAATCCGGCAAGGTGGAGCCGACGGTCGGTGCAAAGCCCCCCAATTGCACATTCACCTCGATGCGGGAAACCGGCAAACCGCCGGTGCTGATACCCATGTCGGCGGGACTCACATTGGTGCCTACAACCAAAAAAACCTGACCTGGCGAGCTGTCTTGGTGGGCCTGTAGATAGGCATACGCACTCCCGTCAAAGGCCGTGGATCGGGACCACGACCCCGTTATTCCTGTGCCCGAGACCGAGGTGTAGAGTGGAGTGTCGGAAAGATTATCTTCCACCCACTGATAGTAAACCCCATCGGAAGCTACTCCCGCTGCTGGTGCGCCGTTGAAATCATTAAGCACAAATTGAAATACCACGGACTGACTGGAGGTGTAACTGTGCCCCGAGCCCACTCCTGTGATCGTGCCATTCACGGTAATGGTCACTTGGCCTTGGGCTAGTGAGCCAAAACACAATAGTGCCAACGCCCACAATCCCGGGCGCGCTGACCAACACGAAAACAGATTTCCCTTAAATATACGTAACACACCAAGAAGTTTTAAACTAGGGTAGTTCTGTCAATTGATACAGCCATAATCACGGGATGTAACTTCAGTCCTTATAGCATTAAGGGATCAGATAAGCTTCGTTGATCCCGTCATGTGATGCACTGTCACCGTGCGTATCTGACCGGCGCAATCAGTTCTCATCCCAATCAACCGGGGTCTCCACTTGCAACGGACGCACGCGGCGTTGCCGCTCGGGGTCGATCTCCTCCAGTTCGGGTTTGGGGATGCAAGTGTAGGAGATGCGCATCGGCGCATTCCGGGTAACCCCAAAGGCCCCGCCGTAATACACCGAGCCGTTGCCGTAGGTTTGGTTGAGCAGATCCATGGCCGCGTGCAGTCGTTCGCGCGCCGCTTCATGGTCATGTTCGAACAGGTCGGTTGTATGGCCCTGCATGGCCAGCAACCGATGGAGCACCAACCCGACCTGGATGGGGTGACGGCGCCGGACGGTGGCATCCCGCTGTTGCCAGAGCTGGGTCAGGGCATGAGTGAGCTTGAGGGTGTCCTGAGTCTCGTTGAAACGAATCTCCTCCTCCCATTTGCCGCCCTCGCGATACTGCACGTAGACGGTCAGGGCACCGGCATAGTGGGCGATGCTGCGCAACCGCAGCGCGGCCTTTTGCAGGAGCCGGTGCAGCACGGCGAGAGCCTTGGGCTCGGTGCGCAGGGTCGGTGGCAACACGTGGGAGTGCCCCACGGTCTTGTGCCGCTGCGTGTCCAGCGGCACTGCCGCCCCACGCAATCGCGCATGAATCCGCTCACCCTCCACCCCGCCCCAGATTCCGCGCAACTCCGCCTTGGTTGCGGCGCACAGTCGCGCTGCCGTGTGAATCCCATGCGCATTGAGGCGAATCTCCATTTGCCGGCCGATGCCCAGGAAATCCTGTAGTTGGCAGTCCAGCAGCTTTTGCGGGAGGTCCGATTCCTCGATGACAACCAGCCCGTCGGGCTTCTGCATGTCGCTCGCGAGTTTGGCCAAAAACCAATTGGGCGCGATGCCGATGGAACTCGTCAGGCAGGGCCCGACCCGGCGCGCGACCTCAGTCTTGATTCGGCGAGCCACGCCCAGCGCTTTTTCGCGCGGTGCAAACGTGGTGGTGAGGTCGCACTCCACCTCATCAATCGACTTGATCTCGGTGATGTGGATACAGGATTCGATGGCGTCGAGCAGCCGCCGGTGATAATGGATGTAAACATCGGGTCGCGCCTCGACCAGCGCCAGCTGAGGACAATGCTGCCGGGCCTCGGCAACACCCATCTCGGCGCGAACCCCGCGGGCCTTGGCGGCATAGCTCACTGAAATGCAGCAGGTTGTATCAGCCTTGACCGGCACCACCGCAACGGGCTTTCCCTGTAGGCCCGGATTTTCCTGCTGTTCGCACGAGGCAAAGAAGCAGTTGAAATCGACGGCAATGGTTCGGAGCGGCATGACGAAAAAACCTCCGCCTGTGCGCAAGTGCAGTCAAAAGCCAATGCCCACCGGATCGCAATTATTAGCGGGTTTGCCCCAACCCATTTGGGAATGTCTTTTGGGGTGCCGTTCACCCCCGGGGGGCATGCCCCGCAACGATG
>JAIPJW010000088.1 GCA_021734075.1 Cephaloticoccus sp. | reverse complement strand
TGTTTGTTGCTCAACTATGCCAATCCGATGGCAATGATGACCTGGGCGGCCAATGTTTATGGCGGCGTGCGCTGTGTGGGGCTCTGCCATGGCGTGCAACACGGACACTTCCAGATCGCGCAGGTCCTGGGTTTGAAACAGGAGGAGGTCGATATCGTCTGTGCCGGCATCAATCACCAGACTTGGTATGTTCAAGTAATGGCCAAGGGGCGCGACTGCACCGGCAAGCTGCTGGCGGCATTTGAAAAACATCCTGAGTATGCCAAAACAGAAAAAGTGCGCATCGATATGATGCGGCGGTTTGGCTATTACTCCACGGAGTCCAACGGTCACCTCAGTGAATATGTGCCATGGTATCGCAAGCGTCCGGATGAAATCAAACGT
Organism: Cephaloticoccus sp.; assembly: GCA_021734075.1. Classification (GTDB taxonomy): domain Bacteria; phylum Verrucomicrobiota; class Verrucomicrobiia; order Opitutales; family Opitutaceae; genus Cephaloticoccus. The sequence goes on along the minus strand of JAIPJW010000088.1, from coordinate 14,484 downwards.
TGGATCGACATGAGTTCCTGGATCAACGGCGAAACAGGGGGCTATCTGCGGGTCGTGACCGAGGGCCGCAATTGGTTCCGGGCTGAATTCGGCCGGGGTAAACGGCCCGAGACGCTAAAATACACGCCGGCAACCCGCAGTAGTGAGCATGGCAGCCATATTATTGAGGGCATGGAAACCGGCCGGGTCTACCGGGGGCATTTCAATCTCGTGAATCACGCCACGATCACGAACCTGCCCCCCGATGCGATTGTCGAGGCCCCGGGCTATGTCGATCGGCACGGCTTTAATACGCCCAGTGTCGGCGATTTGCCGCTTGGCTGTGCTGCCGTATGCAACGCGAGCATTGCCGTGCAACGCCTCGGGGTGGAAGCGGCCGTGCATGGCGATGAGCAGTTGCTGCGCCAAGCACTGTTGTTGGATCCCTTGGTAGGAGCAGTTTGCAATCCTCCCGAGGTCTGGCAGATGGCGGATGAATTTCTCGTGGCGCAAGCGCCCTGGCTACCCCAATACAAACGGGCCACCAACGCGGCCAGAAAACGACTTGCAAAGGGACCACGCATCAAAACGAAGGCTAACAAGGGCGCAGCCCGGGTGAAAACCCGTTCGATGGCGGAACTCAGTCGCTTGGAAAAGAAGAACCCGCGGGCGGGGCATTAATCGATCAATGCCGGCAAACTCCGCGGTTGCCAGTAAACTCCCGCTCCGGTGGGCTCGGGTGCCTATGCACCTGGACATACCCTCGGGTAACTTTGCGGGATACATCTTTGATCTGGACGGCACTTTGGTAGATACCATGCCGCTCCATTACCGGGCCTGGTGCGAAGCGTTCCGGGAATATGGACATGGGTCGGACATCGATGAGCGATTGTTTTATTCTTTGGGGGGAATGCCGGCCATTCAGGTTGCCGCCTTGTTCAACCGGCAACTGGGAGCCAATTACGACCCCGTGGGCTTGCGCGAACTGAAGGAGCGTAAATTTGGCCAGTGGTTGCCGGACGCCCCGTTGATTTCCGCCGTGGTGGATTTTGCCAGAAAGGTAGCGCGCACGCATCCCGTCAGTGTGGCTTCCGGTGGGCCCCGTAGTGTGGTGACGCAAACATTGGCGATGCGTGATTTGACCTCATTGTTCCCCGTGGTGGTCACGGCGGACGATGTGGAGCACGGCAAGCCTGCCCCCGATTCCTTTTTGTTGGCCGCGGAACGTATGGGTGTCCCTCCGGGGCAATGTCTGGTCTTTGAAGACGCGGAATTGGGCATCAAGGCAGCAGAAGCCGCCGGCATGCGCTGGGTGCGGGTGGCGTGCACGTTGTGACAGATGGTCGGGCTGCGGCGAAAGAGTTTTGCGGTCGCGCCTGATTCTGTTGTGCTGCAGGAATGAATTACGAGGCATTGGCCAAACCCGAGGTGCGAACACAACCGGTTTATGAGCCGGGAAAACCGATTGAGGAGGTGGCACGTGAACTGGGCCTGGATCCGGCTGAAATAATCAAATTGGCTTCAAATGAGAATGCTCTCGGGGCCTCGCCAATGGGAGTGGCGGCTGCACGGCAGGCCTTGGGTCATGCTGAGCTCTATCCTGATGGGGGTTGTTACGCGCTGCGCTCCAAGCTGGGAGAGAAATGGGGACTGGCCCCGACCCAATTCGTGATCGGAAACGGTTCCAACGAAATCATTGAATTACTGGGCCATGCTTTTCTGCGCCCCGGGGACGAAGTGGTCATGGGTAACCCGGCGTTTGTGGTTTATAAGTTGGTGACCCTGCTGTTTGGCGCGACCCCGATCGAGGTGCCCTTGGTGGAACACAAACATGATTTGCGTCAGTTGGCTGCAGCCGTGACGCCCAGAACACGCATGGTTTTTGTGCCGAGCCCGAACAACCCGACTGGCACGGCGAATACCGAGACTGATTTGTTGGCTTTTGCCCGCAGCATGCCTGAACACGTGGTTACTGTATTCGATGAGGCTTACGCCGAGTATTTGGATTCAGCGCCCGATTTGCGTCCGTTGATCAGTGAGGGCGGCAAGGTTATCTGCCTGCGGACCTTTTCCAAAATCTACGGTTTGGCCGCTCTCCGGGTCGGTTATGGGTATGCCAGTGCCGAATTGGTCGCATTGCTCAACCGGGTCCGCCAGCCCTTCAATATTAACGCAATTGCCCAGGCGGCGGCCGTGGCGGCTTTGGATGACGAAGAGTTTCTGGTGCACTGTCGGACTGAAAATCAAGCCGGCCTGAAACAATTGATCAAAGGATTCCGGGCGCTGGGACTGGAATATGTGCCCAGCGTGGCGAATTTTATTTTGGTCAGGGTGGGTGGGGGGGCAAAGGTCTTCAATGCCCTGCAAAGACAGGGCGTAATTGTGCGCCCGTTGCGACCCTATGGCATGCCGGAGTGGTTGCGTGTCACGGTGGGAACCCGGGAACAGAATGCCCGATTGCTTGGTGCCCTGCCGGAGGCAATGGCCGGTGCCTAGTTGCTCATCAAGATTTAGTGCCGCGACATTGCTCCGGCAACGCTGTCGAGCAGTTGGTTCCGCTGGGGCAGGAACATGTAGGCGTCACTCCGCAGTAAGTGATGAACGTCGGCCAACAGCGCCGGGGATGGCTTCCGCATGGTGAGTAACCGCGGCACGTTGGCCATCAACGACGTGGTGTTTTTGGCCTCTATGTCCATCTCGATCAGACGGGACAAAACCGCCTGATTCTGCGGATTTAGCTCCATGGCTTTGGTCAGCACCAATCGTGCCGGGGCCGGATATTCCATGACAATCAGTCGATTGGCGATGGCGAGCAGACTCTCGGTGCGTAGATTGGGTTGCGCGACCAAAGCGGTGAGACTGGTGTAGGCGGTGACAGGATCGCCAACCCCGTATTGGGCAATTGCCTGCAACCCGGTGGCCACATTCAGTAATTGAGTTTCCAACCCAGGTTCCTTGAGGAACACTTGGATATCCAACAGGGCTTCGACGTAGCGTTTGGACACCAGTAGGGCTTCGATACCCATCAATCGGACTGCCATTGTCCCTTCCCATTCATGCTGTTGGAACAGGCCCTGGATATCACGGATCAGGTCCACGAGGCCGTGGGTGGCGGCAAAATCACCGATCGCGAGCAGGCCCACCGGATCATCCATGAATTCGGCCAACACTCCCTGGGCAGCCTTTCGAAAGTCGGTGGGATTTTTTTCCTGCAACTCGCTGCCAAGTTGATCCAGGTGCGAGCGGGGACTGTCCGGGTGTGCGATCTGATAAATTACGGCCAAGTGACGGATTTCCTCGGTTTGACCGACGTCGCTCAAATATTCCGAGTATTTGGCATATACCTCCTCGTCTCCGGGAAATTCATGGTTCAGGTCACGCAATAGGAGTAGGGCAAGGTCGCGATAGCCGCGTTCCCATTCCAACTGCGCGATCAGCAAACGCCCCGCTTGGGTGTGGTCCAGCTTGTAGTGGGAAAGGTAGTTTTCAGCCCGGTCGTAATTTCCCCGGTAAAAACAGGCCATGGCAGCACTCAGGGCCTCGATTTCGACCAAATTTTGGTTGGTGTCCGGTTTTCTCAATAACTGGTCGCAAAGCGTGACGGTCATTTGGTCCTCGGACTTGCTGAGGAGAAATCCCAGGACACGGGCAACGTATTCCGGATCGCCCTGATGATATTCCAAACCTTGCAACAAGGTTGATTGGGCAAGATCAGGACGCTTGCTTATGGCATACAACTGGGCCAAGGCCAAACGACCATCACGGTTGGAGGGAGCACGTGCCAGACCTGCCCGTAGTTGGTAGAAGCCCTCATTGAACTGTCCGTTTCTGAGAAGATTTAATCCGGAATGGATATGGTGATTGCCCTTTTTTATCTGATACCCGGGCCAGCGGGAAGGGAGGGCAATATCAAGATAGCGAACTTCGAACACTCCTTTTTGCGTTTTGACATACCAAAAAGTGATGGAGGTCAGTCCTATGTAACCACCTAGAATTGCCCCCAATCCCCCCCAAAACCATGAGCGGAGCCGTCGCCTGGAGTGATTGGCAGGTGATGGACTCAGGATTTGGGGCATTTCAGATTCGATTTGGCGGTGGCCCGTAGTGTGCTTGGCGCGGATGGCAAGGGTCAGAGTGTGCAGTTGAAATTTCAATTATTTTGGCCTTGCCGACATAATTGGTTTGGGTCCTGCTGTTGCTTACTGACTAATTTTTGCAGTAATAAGTTTTTGGGATTGCCTTAAGAAATCTACGACTCTCTCTATTAACACCTTATTTACGTAATTCCTCACTTTCGACAATCAGTTAAGACCTAATACAGACAACCAACCGAGCATATGAAGACTAGCATTCGATTAATCGCCCTGTCACTGGCAGTGGCATCTGCTGCCTACTCAGCACCGTTCATGGCAGTTGGAGATGGCGCTGAGCTCTTTTTGACCGCCACACTTGGTGTGAAAGCTGACGACAATATCTTCATGGCCACCAACAAGGTGGATGACATCGTTTTCAATGTCACCCCCGGGGTTGATCTGGTCTTTGGTAAAGGCTCCGCCAATCAAGGCCATCTCAGCCTCGGAGTCGATGTGAGCCGTTACTCGCAAACGAGCGGGGCCGATGCCGAGCTTCTGGCGCTGAACTTTTCGAGCACCTATGATGACGGCAAAACCAAGTTCTCCGCCAGTGCCGGTTTCAACGAGTTGAACCAAAACACAGTGGATGTGCGCGCTGGCAATAACTTGAACCGTCGCGATGTGAGCACTGTTGACCTCAAGGCTGAAACGTCAGCCACCGGCAAATCGAAGGTCGGTGCAGGGCTGAAATACAGTGACACGGCCTACAAACGGACCGGCAACGTGGATCTGACCACCGTTACCATCCCGCTGAATTATTACTACGCGGTCACTGAGAAGGTCGATTTGAGCGCGGGTTTCCAATACCGCAACGTGGACTTGAAAACGGGCATTGATGCCAAGGAATATTTCTATCGCGTGGGTGCTCGTGGTGAGTTTTCCCCCATGGTCACCGGTTCGGTGATGGTGGGTTATGGCTCCCGTGAGCCCAAGGTTGGCGGTAGCAAAACTCTCTTCGATTTGGATGCCATGCTGAACGTTGCTCTAACCCCCAAGAGCTCGCTGCAGTTGACCGCCTCCAACGACTTCGGTGTATCTGCGGCCGGTCAGGAGCAAAAGAACTTCTCTCTCGGGGGAATCCTTTCCAGCAAGGTTTCTGACCAACTTTCATTGCGGGCCGGCCTGAGCTACCGCGGAATCAACTACTATAGCATCACTCAGCCCCGCACGGACGATTACGTCGAAGCGCAACTCGGGATGGATTACGTGATCAGCACCAGTGTGAAGCTGAGTGGGGCCTATGCCTACCGGAACAACAAATCCGACTTGGCCGGCAGCGAGTTTAACAACAACGTTCTCAGCCTGTCGGCTAATTTCCGCTACTGATTGAGCTTAGCTTAAGTCAGTGCATATTGGCGGAAGAATGACCTTTGGTCTTCTTCCGCTTTTTTCTCCCTATGTTTTTCTGCCGAATTCCGAAAATCCTATTCCTCCTGACCGCTGGTCTATTTGTCCAAACCATACCTGGGGCCTTTTGTGCAGAAGCGACCACCATCGGTTCCAATAACCGCGGTCGTGAAGATTATGTGATTCAATCCTCCGATCTTTTGCGGGTGCAGGTATTTCAAGAAGAGGATTTGACCCGGGAGGTCCGCGTAACCCAGGGGAATTCCATTACGCTGCCATTGATCGGCGTGGTTGACGTCAAACACCTTACTCTGCGTCAGGCTGAGGACAAAATCCGGGAACTTTACGAGCGGGATTATTTGGTAAACCCCCAGATCAATGTCGGGGTAATTGAATACGCCAAACGCACCGTAAATGTGCTGGGATCAGTCAACAATCCCGGGGCGATTTTGTTTCCCCAAGAAGAGGGTTTGAGCCTGTTGGATGCCATTGCCCGGGCCGGTGGCTTCAATCGCTTTGCCAACCGTGAGAAAATCAAATTGTCCCGCACCGATGAGAATGGTCGGACTGAGACGGTCATTATCAATGCCAACGATCTGATGCAAAGCGGCACCAATGACTCGTGGCCTTTGCAACGGGATGACGTCATTTTCGTCCCCGAACGCATTCTCTGAACCAATTTCCATGGATTCTGAAGCCAAGCAAACATCATCCGGGGGCGGTTACGGGTATTCCGCCAATTACGCAGGGTATTCTGCGTCCGGTTACGGGTATGAGGACACAACCAGTCAGGCCCATCGCACCATCAAGGACTATGTGCTGATCCTGCGTGAGCGCATCTGGTATGTGGTCGTGGTATTTTTGGTCATTTTCTCCTCGGTGCTGGTATATACCTTCAGCCGCACCAAGTTGTATGAGTCCGTGGCCTCGGTGCAGATTTTCCGCCGTGATCCGACCGTCATGCAAGTTCAGGCCGTGATGGACAATGACATCCGCTCGGCCGAGGACCTCAATACACAGGTCAAGATCTTGGAAAGCGCGGCCATCATCAAGAATGTGGCCGACCGCCTGACGGGCGACGATCTGCGTCGCTTCATGGCCCCTTATGAAAAGGGTGACTCCAGTGACCCGATCCTGCCCACCCAAATTATCGGCAATAACCGCAAAATAATCCCGTTGCGACTGTCTTTGGTGTTGCAGGTGAGCTATGAACATCCGGATCCCGCCATTGCGGCGAAGGTGGCTAATTTGTTCATGGATGAATTCATCACCTACAATGCGCGCATCCGCATTGATGAGTCGATGAAGGCGGTGGAAGACTTGCACTCCCGGGCCGACGACCAGCGCAAGAAGGTCGACGAGCTTTCCTCCAAGTTGCAGAATTACCGCGAGCGGAACAACTTGGTCTCGCTTGACCAGCGCAAGGACATCGTCACGGAAAAACTCAAGGCGCTTAATCTTTATCTTACCCAGTCATCCGCCAACAAGCGTGATGCCGAAATCCGTTGGCAACAGGTGAAGGATCGTCGTTCGACGGGTGGGGACTTGACCGAATTGCCCTTCATCGCGAATCAACCGCTGATCGCCACTCTGAAACAGCAATTGTCGGCGCAAAAGATCGGGTTGTCGCAGATGAGCGAGCGTTACCGCAACAAGCATCCCAAGATGATTGAGGCGGAAAATTCCCTCAAGCAGACCGAGCGGGAGTTGATTCGGGCGGTGAATTCTTCGGCGGCTGCAGTGGAGTCAGAATATCAGAATGCCATCAGCAATGAGCAGGAAGCCCGCAGTGCCCTCGCTAAACAGGAAGCAGAGTCCATGGAACTGGATCGCTATGCCGTGGAATACTCCAATTTGGAACGTGATTTTAAAATCAACGAACAGATTTTGGAGAACATCCTCGCCCGGGCCCGTGAAACCTCGATGACCAGCACGATCGAGACCCAAAATGCCCGTGTTATTGACCGGGCTGCGCCTGCAATCGAACCGAGTTCCCCCAAGGTGGTGCTCAATCTCGCCCTGGGTTTTGTCGGTGGCATCGGCATGGGCCTCGCTTTCGCCTTCTTTGTCGCCTTCATTGATGACCGGGTAAAGAGCTCCTTCGACATCGAAGGTGTCGTGGGTCTTCCCTTGTTGGGCATCATTCCCCAGATCCGTAAAATGGACCTGTCGGACAAGGCCCAAATCGTGGTAAATAATGCGGATCGGCAGGTTTCGGAGGCATTCCTGACCCTGCATTCCAGCCTGCGTTTGCACGATGAGAGCAAGAACGCCAAATGCATCCTGATCACCAGCACCATCCCGGGTGAAGGAAAGTCATTCACCATCACCAATCTGGCGCTGACTTTTGCCGCTCACGGGGAAAAAGTTGTCCTGGTCGATTGTGATTTGCGCAAGCCCAGTATTCACAAGGGACTCCGGCTGGAAAACTCCCGGGGGGTCATAGATATTTGCACCAAGGAAGCATCCTTGGATGACGTGATACTCCATAATGTGACACCCAATCTTGATGTAATTCCGGCCGGTGGTCGCGCCAAGAATCCCACCCACCTTTTGAACAGCAAGGGCTTCGAATCCATGATTGCCGAGTTGCGCAAGCGCTATGACCGGGTGCTGTTGGATACCCCGCCGTTGGCCGCGGTCAGTGACGCTTTGATCATTCTGCCCATGGCTGATGGCTCGCTCTTCAACATCTATTTCAACAAAGTGCGGCGCAAAGCTGCGCAGTTTGCCGCCAAGCGTCTGCAGGAATCCAATGTGCCCATCTTTGGGGCGATCCTGAATGGTCTCAATGTAGCGGTTTCGGGGTATTATTACGCCCAATACTACGACAAATCCTACAAGGATTATTACGTCGTTCAGCCGACTGACGAAAAGACCCGCGCCTGATCCCATATCAGCAGAGTTTGGGGAATTTGGTTAGTCCCGGTTCGCTGCTCGGCGCAGCCGGTCGTTGATCGCTTCGGCCAGTGGGCCGGGAGGGGCCATTTCAGCCTGAATGGCTGCGTAGCCCTGGTCATCAAGGAACCTCAATCGATCGAAAAGGCGATGTGCAGCCTTCTCTTGATCGCCTTTTTCATCCAACCAGAAAATATTGGCCTCAATTGGGATATTTGGTTTGGCGTAGCACAGAACGGCGTCCGACGTCCCGAATTTTGCAATTGCATCCACGGATAGTGTGCGATGCAGAAACATTTTGGTTTTCGGGCTGTAGTGACGGGATAACAAACCTGGAGCAAGTTGGCGGTTGCCCGGCTTTGCCGGCTTGGGTTGAAAGCCAGCCACGGCAACGCCCAGTGTGGCGCTGAGTTGCGCCGCGGTGATCGCCCCCGGCCGTAAAACCTGAATTTTATCGGGATTGCGCACGTCGACGATGGTCGATTCCAATCCGATGACGCAAGGTCCGCCGTTCAGAATATGACGAATTTTACGACCCAATCCCGAGCGCACATGGTCTGCCGTGGTCGGACTGATATAGCCAAACGTATTGGCGCTTGGGGCGGCGAGTGGCAGGCCACATTTTTTTAGCAAGCGGCGCAGCAAGGCATGTCGGGGTATGCGCACTGCGACGCTGTCGAGACCTGCAGTAACCAAGTCCGGCACAATGGCCATTTTGGGCAGGATCAGGGTCAAGGGGCCGGGCCAGTAAGCTTCCGCCAGTCGCAGCGCAGTCGGGTTCGATTTTGCGATGACCTCGAGTTGGTCGAGATGGTGGATATGGATGATTAAGGGGTCGGTGGTGGGCCGGCCCTTGGCGCGGAAAATCCGCCGACAGGCTCGGGGGTCCAACGCATTGGCGGCCAAACCATAAACTGTTTCGGTGGGCACAGCCACCAACCGGCCCTTCCTCAATTGGTTCGCCAACATGGCCAGGTTCCGGGGCGTTCCCCGGTAGATGCGGGCGGTAGTGCTACTGGTCATGGCATGAAAAAGCCGGAGACTTATGGCTCCGGCTGGTTTGGTCAGGGATATGATCCTACAATCAGAGTGCCAGCAGGGTGTTGCGGGACTGTTTGATCGTGCGGGTCACCGCGCGTTGCTGCTTGGACGAAAGACCGGTGTATTTACGAGGCAGAATCTTGCCGGTGTCCGTGACGTAGCGGTTCATCAACTGTGGGTCGGTGAATGGGAAATTTTCAGGCGTAAGACTCTGTTGCTTTTCTTCGGTAGTGCTCATGACGTGATAGGGAGGGAAGAAGATTGGGCGCGGGGAGGGGTTGTCAACCCGCATTTTGACCACGAATGGATGGTTGACCGATGCCCGACTTGTCCCGTTCATGGCTGGGTCAGGGGCCGTAGCTCAAATGGATAGAGCTGTTCCGTCCTAAGGAAAGGGTTGTGGGTTCGACTCCCGCCGGCCCCACCAGCCTTTTGCTGATCTCCTGTCATTTGGGATTTACTCGCCCCCGGCCCATTTGGGCTTGGCGCGCAACTGGTAAAGTCGTTCCCCGGCTTTCGGTTCGAGGAATATGCCTTCGTCTTCACGACCGGCATAATCAGCCGGATTGATGGTGCGCCAGTCCCGGTAACCGAGATTGATTTCCCGGCACTCCGCCGCTGTGAGACCAGTGGCGAGCGTGACCTTGATACGTGCGGACTCAGCCCCGGAATGTTCATCATACGAACCGATGCCATGCAATTGCGTGGAGTGGGTGAGGGTTGCCCAAGGCTCGTGCTTGAACCGGTCCCATTGTTTCAAAAAGTAATCCCGGCAATGATAGCCGATGCGCCGGATATGTTGCCCGTGGGTGAGGGATACATCGTGCAGGTGCGGGGCATAGAGGATCAGTTCTCCGTTATCGGCCACGACGGGTTCAAGTTTATACATGCATTTGCCCGCCACCCACAGTTCACCATACATGGGAGGTGCGCAGGACAAGACCGTGTGGAATGGCCTTTCCTTGTAGGTGATGTGCATTTCCCGGGAAAGTTCGCTGGCTGCATCCCAAGCGGCTTCCGGAGTGCCGACAAACAATCCCGCCAATGCCCCCTGGTCCTGCACGACCAGACTGAAGCAAAGCTTGGGCACTGTGACCATGGCCCCGGCCCGGTCCACGACCCTTCTCACCGGGGTCCATTTGTTGCCGATAATCATGGGATTGGTCACCACGGCTCCCAGCCAGTGAAAAAAGTTCAGGATGCCCGGACCCGAAATCCCGGGGAAAAGATATTTGTTGCCTCCGGAGAATCCCACCACCTCGTGCGGGAACACCGGGCCCACGATGATGATTTGATCATAGTCATATATTCGTCGGTTGATCTGCACCGGCACATCCATCGAAAAAAGCCCGTTCGACAGTTCACTGATATCCGCGGCTGGAATTACACCCAGATCATGCAGGGCAACCGGATTGTCCCATTCGTGATTGAGAAACTTCACCTGCCGGTAGGTTGAACTGCGCTCTTCGGCGGAAATTTCAACGCGGGCATTGATCGCTTCATCCGACATCGCGGGATGGGTGCCCAACGCAATCAAGACATCGAACCTGGCGGCTACACCCCCAAGCTGGGCATGCAGCGCCTTGAACATCATGCCAATCGGGGCCGTGCGGGTTCCATCCGGGATGACCAGCACCACGCGCTGTTCACGATAGTGGTCCGCCGGACACACCTGTGCGACCAGTGTCGCCACTTGCTCCGCCGACACTGGCGAGGTTTGGGATCCAATAACCACATGAGGATCGGCGGTCATGAGAAGCCGTCCCTCGATACTACACCCTGGGTCTATTGCCGACGTAACCAAGCAACATGGATAATTCCCGGGCCGCCGCTCTTACGGCCGTCGACATTTCCGGGATTCTGTCTTTCGTGAATCGCACGGTTGAGGCGGTGATCCCAATTGCGGCAGTCACCGCACCACTCGAGTCAAAGATCGGCGCGGCCAGGCAGCGCACGCCCAGATTGAATTCCTCATCGTCGAGACTGTAGCCCCGTTTGCGGGTCAGATCGGCTTCTTCGCAGACTTCATCATTCTCAATCTGCGTATGCACGGTCCGCTTGACGGGCACGTGGTTGGCCAGAATTTCCTCAACGCGGTTGCGGTGCAAATAGGCGAGAAACACCTTCCCGGTTGACGAACAATGCAACTGGGCAAGGAATCCGGGACGTGATGCTGCCCGCAAGGGATGAGGACTGTCCTGCACGGCAACGATCAAGGATCGGTCATCACAGGGGATTGCCAGATGGGAAGTTTCAGCGGTGGTCCCGGTGAGTTTTTCCAGAATGGGAATTGCGGCCTCGCGGATTTCTGTTCCTGCCAATGAGGCGTTGCCTAGTTGAATAAGCACCGGACCCAGCTCATATCGCGTGTCTACCTTGCGAGCAAACCCCTCGAGATTCAGGGTCGACATGATCCGCAGTGTGGTGGTGACAGGGATTTTCAGTTGCCGGGCGATGTCGGCGGCTTTGAGCCCATTGGTATCCTGACCCAGCAATTTTAGGATCCGGCAGGCGTTTCGCAGGTTGGGGATGACGTAACGCTCCATCTTCTGTTGCTCGTCAGTGCGACTGTTCCTGGTCGGGAGAGTGAGTGAGGGCATGTTAAAGTGCGGCAATTAAGTTTTCACAGGTGAAATACTAGTCATCTGGGCAAAAAGCCTCCTTGGCTAGCAAAATTCACCCGTGAAAGTAGAGTTCAGGCGAGAATGCCACTTTCGTCAAAGCGAGAGGGGACGAAAAACCTATTCATAATTATTATATTTTGCTTGTGTATTCATTTACCCCCTCTGAAAATTGAAAACAGGGCCAATTATGGCCCGGCAATATTTTCTCAAAAAAGTATTGCCAAAGTTCAATGATAGTTCACTTGTGAATACTTAGTTCATAAGTGAAACTGGTGAATCGCAGATTACCCCGTGATCTACCACACCCCTAATACCCTAACATATGACAACCACTGCCTCGCGTCGGCTGCTTTGCCGCGCAAATGATACGCTTCAACCCGGTCGGGTCCTTGCCCGTCTGTTTGGTTTTGTTCTTTTACTGGCCACGTTGGTATCGCTGCCAACCACAGTCTTGGCCCAAGACACCGGAACAATTACCGGTCGCGTCGAAAATACAGTATCCGGCGACGCGCTCAACCTGGCCAAAGTAAAGGTGCAGGGCACGAACCTGGAAGTCTTCACCAATGAATTTGGGGAATATCGCTTGACCGGCTTGCCAGCTGGGGAAGTGACCCTGCTGGTTAGCTACACGGGTTTGGTCTCGCGCACGATTGCCGTGGATGTCATGGCCGGCGGCACGGTCGCCAAGGACGTGAGTCTGACGACCCAGCGGATGACCACTGCCATGCGAGGCGATGACACTGTTGTCATGGATGCCTTCACTGTGGCCTCCGAACGCGACACCAACGCCGCCTCGATTGCCGCCAACGAACAGCGCTACTCGGGCAATCTGAAAAACGTGGTGGCCTCCGATGCCTTTGGCGATGTGACCGAGGGCAACATTGGTGAGTTCATGAAATTTTTGCCCGGAATCTCGGTCGACTATGTGGCGGCGGATGTCCGCACCATGGCCGTGCGCGGATTTGCCGACAATTTCACCAGCATCTCGGTCAACGGCGCCCGCATGGCCAGTTCCGCCTCCGGTGCGGCCAGCCGCTCCTTTGAGTTTGAACAGGTATCCATCAACAATGTGGCGCGGATCGAAGTATCCAAGGCACCGACCCCCAGCATGCCGGCCGATTCCCTCGGCGGGGCGGTGAACATGGTGAGCAAGAGTGCGTTTGAGCGCAAGGGCGCCCAGCTCAAATACAAGGTCTATGTTAGTGCGAATAGTGAGGCTTTGGATCTGATCAAGAAAACGCCCGGTCCGATGAACAAACCCACGGCCAAGGTCCTGCCCGGCTTCGACTTCGACTACACGCTCCCAGTATCCGACACCTTCGGCATTGTGGTGACCGGTTTGGTGTCCAACCAATACAACGAGCAACATCGCTCGCAGAAGGTCTGGAGCTTTGGCCAGGCGGGTGCAACCCCCACCAATCCCTACCTGCAACAATACCTGTTTCAGGATGGCCCCAAGAACACCTATCGCCGTTCCGGCAGTGTCAAAGCTGACTGGAAGCTTGCTCCCGGTTCGGTCCTGTCGGCCAGTCTGCAGTCCAATTACTACCTGTCCCAATTTGGCAACCGCAATTACACCTACAACGTGGGCACTTCGGCGTCCTCCACGCCTTCCGGTGGGGCCGCCTTGTCGTATGGTCCCGACTTTACTCACGGAGCCGATGGGCGCGGATCGGTGCGCGGTCAAACTTCGTTTCGTGACAAATACGGTGCCACCACTGCGGGTAATTTGAACTGGAACTACAAGGCGGATGTTTGGGAAATTGATGCCAGCGTGAACGCTTCCAAATCCCGCACCTGGTATCGCGATACCGGCCGCGGCCATTTCAGCGAAGTCCGGTCTTCCCTGCTGGGGGCCAAACGGGTCGATTTTGATGGCATCAACGATGCCGGCATTTCCAATGTCACCATCTTCGATGCCGCGGGTAACGTGATGGATCCCACGCTCTACTCTAACTACCGGGTTGAGTATGGTCGGGGCAACCCGATCGATGCCTACGACAAATTCGTGGGAGGCAACGTGAACTTCAAATACAACCTCGATCTTTCCTTCCCGGCGGCCATCAAGCTCGGCGCCGATCGTCGGGTGCAGACACGTGACATTCGCAAGTGGGATGAATCCTGGCAGCTGGCTGGGACGGTGACTGGAGCGGCCTACACAGACCTAAGCTTCTCTTTCCAGGATCCCGGATTTGGTCTGCGACCCCAGCAATACCCGGATGCCTACGCGCTCTACAGTCTGTTGCAAAATGATTCGGCCAAGTATGCCCAGACCACAGCCCAGGCGTTGGCGGCGGAACGATTCCGGCGGCAAAACTCGCAACGGTTGAAGGAAACGATCTCGGCTGGCTACTTGCAGGCCGAAGCCAAGTTGATGGATGGTCATCTCGGTCTCATCACCGGGGTGCGCTACGAGAAGACCGAGGACGAAGGGGTGGGTCCCCTGACCAAAGGTCCGATTA
>JAIPJW010000087.1 GCA_021734075.1 Cephaloticoccus sp. | reverse complement strand
GCTCAAAACCACGCCGGCCAACGAAATCCCCTTCCCCGTCATGCTCGGCATTGATGTGCTGGAGGCGCAGGGGTTCGCCGCTGTGAAGGGCAAACGCATCGGCCTGCTTACCCACCCGGCCGGCGTGAACCGGCGTGGGGTCAGTTCCATCGATATCCTGCGGCGCGCACCCGGCGTCCGTCTCGTGGCACTGTTCGGACCTGAACATGGGATTTACGGTGATTTCAAGGCCGAGACCAACATCGAGGATAGCATTGATAAGCGCACCGGACTGCCCGTGTATTCCCTGCACGGGGTCAATCGCAAGCCCACCAAAAAAATGCTCACCGGCATTGATGCCATGGTGATCGATCTGCAGGATATCGGCACCCGCAGCTACACCTTCGCCAGCGCCATGCTCTACACCATGGCCGCGTGCTTTGAAAACAACGTCGAGGTCATCGTGCTGGACCGGCCCAATCCCCTCGGCGGTCTGAAGGTCGACGGCCCGCCCCTTGACGCCCAGTTGAAGAGTTATGTCGGGGTCTTTCGGGTGCCTTACGTGCACGGCCTGACCATTGGCGAATTGGCCCGCATGGCCAAGGAAGCCCCCGGTATCATGCAGGTCCCCGGCAAGACCGGTATCAACGTGTCCGAGTCGACCCGTGCCCGGGGCAGGCTCACTATCATTTCCATGCGCGGCTGGCGGCGCAGCATGCGCTGGCCCGAGACCGGTCTGAAATGGGTCCCCACCTCACAATACATCCAGGATTTCGCCTCCGTGATCGGCTATCCCATGACCGGGCTGGGCACGATTCTCGGTGGTTTCAGTCATGGCTTTCCCGGTCCGCTCTACCCGTTTCGCGGCATCTCCCACCCCAAAATCAAAGACAATGTGCTGGAAAGTGAACTGCGGGCGCTCAACCTGCCGGGCTTGAACTATCGGCGCATCAGTGTGCCCAACCGCAACGGCAAACCCGTGACCGGTCTCTACGTGGAAGTGACCGATTACCAGGACTGGCGGCCCACCGAACTCAATTTTCATCTCATGCGTTTGGCCTGCAAATATGAGGGGAAAAATCCCTTCGCCAATGCCACCGACACGGCGGTGCGCACCTACCTGATTCACATGGGTTCGACCGAATTTTATGAGGCCATCAAGCGCGACGGGACCCGCGTCAACGTCGAGGCCTTCATTGCCGATTGGGCGACCAAGGCCAGGATTTACCAACAGCAGACCCGCAAATACTGGCTCTATAATTGATTCCCCATGCCCGGAATTTCCTCCCTCCTTGCCGTTCTCACCCCGTTTGAGCGGGAAAATTTCCTGCCCGGCAAACTGTTCGCCGCGGTCGAGGCCCTGAGTCCGGAGTTCCAGCTCATTGATCCAAGCGGACTCAGCCACGAGGCATTTGCCGCCGAACTTCGACGCATCAACCCCGAGGTCGTGTTGGCCTGCTGGCAAACTCCGCCACTCCCCGCCGAACTTCCCCCACGACTCCGTTACATGTGCTATCTGACCGGTTCGGTGCGGCGTCTCGTCACCCGCACCCAATTGGAGCAGGGTTTTCTGGTCACCAACTGGGGGTCAGTGATCAGTCGCACCGTGGCCGAATGCGCCCTGATGCATACCCTCGCCTGTTTGCGCCACACCACCCGGTGGACTTTTCTTATCCACCAGGAACAGGGCTGGCGCGACGATTGGGAGCAAGTCCGCTCCTTGTTCAACCGCCGGGTGGGGGTGCATGGTTACGGCGCGGTGGCCCGGGAATTCCTCAAGCTCATCCAACCCTTCAATTGCACCGTCTCCGTGCTCGCCCCGGATTTCGACGCGACAGCCGCCCAACAATCCGGGGCCACTCCCGCAGCTTCCCTCGAAGCCCTCTTTGCCGAAAACGACGTTATCATCGAACTCGCCCCGCTCAATCCCGTGACCGCCGGCACGGTCACGGAATCCCACCTGCGACTTATTCGTCCGGGAGGCGTCTTCGTCAATGTCGCCCGGGCCGGCATCACAGACGAGGACGCCTTGCTCCGGATCGCCCGGGAGGGCAACATCCAGATTGGACTCGATGTCTTCGTGCAGGAACCCATGCCGGTGGACAGTCCGTGGCGCGGTTTGCGCAATGTCAGCGTGACCCCGCACATCGCCGGACCCACCTTGGATCGTTACCCGGATGCTGGAATGCATGCGCTCAATAATTTGCGCGCCTACGCCGGCGGACAGCCTTTGACCGGCCAAGTCACCCCCCTGGCTTACGATCAAGCCACCTGATGCCGGGGCACAGTTTCACTGGAATGAGCAGGATAGGGCGAATCCGGGATTGAATTAATGACCCACCTGCAGAGTTATATTGACCATGCCTCCGTCCGGTAGGATTTCCCAAACCCAGCTCGCCAAGGAACTCGGCATCTCGCAGTCCCTCGTTTCCCTGGTGCTGAACGGGCGGAAACAGAACATCAATCCCGAGACTTATGATCGGATTTGGCAGCATGCCGTGAAACGCGGCTACCACCCCAAGGGCATGCGGCTGTCCTCGACGCCCGACCATGCCCGGCAGCGCACCGTGGGTTTTATTCTCCGGGCGCCCATGCGCCTGAGCACCATCGGGAGCTATTTCGGGCGGGTGCAACATGGCCTGCACACCGCCCTGCAGTCCGAAGACATTTCCACCGTCTTTCTGGGTTCCGAGGATCAACTGGATCCGACCCAACTCGTGCGGTTTTTTCCGGCCGGGCACACGCTTCAGGGTGTCGTGCTGGTGGCTGAAGTCGCGCGCCCTTTCCTCCTCGAGTTGCGCAAATACGAACGCCGGTTGGTCGCCATATCCGCCCGTTATCCCGGGTTGACCCATTCGGTCATCGGCAACGAACCCCAGGCCCTCACTCAATTGGTCGCGCACCTGCATGGGCTGGGCCATCGCCGGATCGGGTGGCTCGGCGGCAATCAGGGCCTGGCCCGCAACGACGAACGATTCGCCGCCTTTAACCACGCCATCAAGGAAGCCGGCATGACCCACAATCCGCGCTACCAGATTGCGCTCCCTCAAGCTGATCGCGAGGAGGGCGCCGAGGCCGTTTACCAGATGATGGTGCATGGCAAACGCCGCGACTTTCCCACCGCCTTCATATGCTACAACAGCCTGATGGCCCAAGGTGCGGCGCGCGGGTTCCTGCGCGCCGGTTGGAGCGTGCCGGGCGATGTCAGTATCGCCGGCGCGGATATTCCCCGAGCCGAAAATACGGATGCCCCCACCGTGACGGGCGCCGGATCGGATCCCACCAATCTGGGCGCTGCCGCCGCCCGGTTGGTCCTGGCGAGCACGGGGGAGGTTGATGAAGCCTTCAACGACCAGCTGCTCCCCTCCCAGCTGGTCATCGGTGAATCCACCGGTCCTGCATCGTAGAACGAAACATACCGGGGAGGTTTGTGCTTGAAATTCATAATTATTAAGCTCTGCTGACCCCCACCCATGAGCCCCTACGATTACGCGATTATCACGTTCTATTTTGTTTTCATGATGGTGATCAGTTGGGTCTTCCGTCGCTTCATCACGAACGTGAGCGATTACTTCCGCAGCGGCGGGCAGGTGCTCTGGTGGATGGCCGGCGGGTCTGCCTTCATGGTCTCCTTCAGTGCCTGGACCTTCACCGGGGCGGCCAGCCGGGCCTACGGCGATGGGTGGCCGATCATGATCATCTATCTCGCCAACGCCGTCGGCTTCTTTTTCAACGCCGCCTGGTTCGGGCCGAAAATGCGACAGATGCGTGTGATCACCTCCATGCAAGCCGTGCGCCAGCGTTTCGGCCCCGCCAGCGAACAGACCTTTACGTGGATCACCCTGCCCCTGCAAATGCTCACGGCCGGCATCTGGCTCTATGGTCTGGGCGTGTTTATCTCCGCTGCCTTCAACATTGATGTGGGCACGACCATTCTGGTGACGGGGGTTTCCGTGCTTTTGATCTCGCTGATCGGCGGCAGTTGGGCCGTGGTCGCCAGTGATTTCATCCAGGTGCTCATCCTGATGCCGGTGACCATCGTTGCCACTTTTCTGGCCATCGCCCACGTGGGCGGCTGGAGCACGATGGTGGAGAAACTGTCCACCACCACGCTGAACCTGGACAAGGCCTTCACGGACGACTTTCTGCTCTTTTGGTGTGTCGCCATTTTCTTCAAACAGTTTCTGTCGACCAACAATATCAACGACGGCTCACGCTATCTGTGCGTGAAGGACAGTGGTCACGCCCGGAAGGCGGCCCTGCTGGCCGGCTGTCTCTTCATCGGCGGCATCTTCATCTGGTTCCTCCCGCCCATGGCGGCCACCCTTTCGCATCCCGACCTGGCCGCCACCTTTCCCACGCTCAAGGAACCCGCTGAAGGGGCATTCTTCGCCATGGCCAAGGCCACTTTCCCGGTCGGCATGATCGGGCTTTTGGTGAGCGGCATCTTTGCGGCGACCATGTCCTCCATGGACGCCGGCTTGAACAAGAATGCCGGTGTATTCATCAAGAATTTTTATCAACCCATCCTGAGGCCCAAGGCCAGTGATGGGGAACTGCTCAAGGCCGGGAAGCTCACCACCATTGTCCTTGGACTCACCGTCATCGGTATCGCGACTTTCTACAGTCAGCTGAAAAACCTGACGCTCTTTGAATTGATGGTGAAGTTCCAGATCCTCGTGTCACTGCCCTACGTGGTGCCCCTGGTCCTGGGTTTCATCATCCAGCGCACTCCCGGCTGGGCCGGGTGGTCCACGGTGATCGTGGGGTTTATCGTCAGTTTCCTCACCGATCGTTATCTCAACATCGCCTGGGCGGCCCAGTTCTTCGGTGTGAAGGACGGCACCACCAACTGGGAAAGACAAAACTGGGAACAGGGCATAGGAGTGTTTACGATCCTGGGGGTTTGCACCGCCTGGTTCCTGTTCACGAAAATTTTTTATCGGCATGAAAGCGTGGCCCAAAAAGCCCAGATTGATATTTTCTGCCGCAATATCGCCACCCCCGTGGACTACGCCAAAGAAGAGGGGGCGGCCAGCACCGATGACAAGCAGTCGTGGCTCATTGGTTGGCTGTGCCTGCCGTATGGCGCCGTGGTTGCCCTGATGGCATTGATTCCCAACGCGCTCTCCGGTCGGCTCGCCTTTGTCTTCTGCGGAGGCGTCGTAATTCTGGTCGGTTGGTTGCTGGTCAAAAAGGCCCGTCAAACCGCACCGCCGATCACCACATGAACCTGAGGGGCAAAGTGATTTTGCTACCACCCAACCGGGTCTGGCGCAATTATGACGGGGGTCGGACCCTCGACCAACTGGCCGGCGTCTCCGCGCCAACCGACGGCCCGTTCCCGGAGGACTGGATCGCCTCGACCACTCGGGCCACCAATCCGGGCCGCGAGACCATAGTGGAGGGAGTTTCCCCGGTGCGGTTGGCGGGCAACCTCCATAATTTTGCCACGCTGCTGAAAAGTGATCCGGACTATTTCCTCGGGGCCGAACACTTTGCGCGCCACGGGGCCCAACCACATCTCTTGGTCAAGTTGCTCGATCCCGCCATCCGCCTGCACCTGCAGGTTCACCCCACGGCAGAATTTGCCCGCCGGTGGCTGCAGTCTCCCTCCGGCAAGACGGAAGCCTATCACATCGTTTCCATCCGCAATGAAGTGAGCAACCCGGTGATCTATCTGGGGTTTCAACAGCCCCCCCGGCGGGACCAATTGCGCAATTGGATCGAAAATCAGGACATCAATGCGCTCGTGGGCGCCATGAACCGTGTGCCCGTGCGACCCGGCGATACCTACATCGTGCCCGGCGGCGTGCCCCATGCGTTGGGCGAGGGAATCTTTCTGGTCGAGATTCAGGAACCGAGCGATCTGGTGGTGCGTTTCGAATTCGAACGCGGCGGTCGGGTGCTGCCGGAAAGTGCGCGGTTCATGCAACGCGGCCTGGAGTTTTGCCTCGACGTGTTTGACCCCACCCCTTGGCCGCAAGAGCGCGTGCGTCTGGAGGCCGGTTGTAACCCGCGACGCCGCCGTGCGCTCGGGCCGGATTCATGGCAGGACGATCTCATCGGCCCCGAACGCACCCCGTGTTTTCAGGTGCGCCAATCCTGCGTGCGGACCAGGATCAGCAAGACCGAGGAAGCCTGCCACATCAGCATCGTCACCGCCGGGAATTGCTCGATTCATGCCGGCGGTGAAACCCACCGCTTCGGTCCCTGCGATAAATTTTTCGTGCCGGCCGGCCTGGGCCCGCTCGAGATCGAGCCCGATCCGGAGTGCACCTTGCTCGAGTGTTACCCACCGGTTGCCTGATCCTGCCCCTCCTTACATGACCAAACCTGCTTCCATTCTCGCCCTGATCTCAAACGATGAAGCCCGTGATTTTCTGCCCGAGCCGCTTGCCTCCGAGTTGAGGTCCCTGTCCCCAAACTTTGCCCGGCACGACCCGACCAAAATCGACGCCGCCCAGTGTCACCGTCTTCTCGCCGAGCTGAATCCGGAGGTCCTTGTTGCGGCATGGAAGACGCCTGCACTGCCCGCCATCCTGCCGTCAAACCTCCGTTATGTCTGCTATTTGTGTGGCTCCGTAAAAAAACTGGTGACCCGTAAACATCTCGAGCAGGGCCTGCTGCTCACGAACTGGGGCGGCTCGATCAGTCGCATCGTCGCCGAGTGGGCGCTATTTCACACGCTCTCCTGCCTGCGCCGCGCCACCAGCTGGGCGCTCGTCATGCATCTCGAAAAGGGCTGGAAGAATAGTGGCACCGAAACCGCCTCACTCTTCGGGCGCTCCATCGGCATACATGGATTCGGCATGGTGGCACGCGAGCTCATTCACATGCTGAGACCCTTCGGCGTTCGCATCCAGGTTTTCGCCCCTGATGTCGATGCTGCAACCGAACAGGATTGGGGAATTCGTCGGCCCGCCTCGCTCGAGGCGCTGTTCGCCGAAAACGACATCATCATCGAACTTGCGCCGCTCATTCCCGAAACCACCGGGATCATCACCGAACGCCTGCTGCGCCTCATCCGGCCGGGCGGCGTGTTTGTGAATGTCGGACGTGGTGCGGTGGTGGATGAAGCCGCGTTGCTGCGGGTCGCCCGTGAAGGAAACATTCAAATTGGCCTGGATGTCTTCACCCACGAGCCGTTGCCGACCGACAGCGCCTTCCGCGGTCTGCGCAACGTCACGCTCACGCCCCACCTGGCCGGACCGACCAACGACCGGAGGCGGGATGCCGGTGCGTTCAGCTTGCGCAACCTGCAAGCCTACGCCGCGGGCACCGCACTCGAGGCCGTTGTCACCCCGCCCATCTTCGACCACTCTTCCTGAGATCGCTGCCATGATCACTCCCGTTCCCGCCGCCTATCGCAACTGGCAGCAGCAAGCCAAACGGCTGCTCGAGCCTTTGGCCGCACTCATGCAGCCCGGCCTGGCCGATCTCTCCATCAAAGGCATCGCCAGCGACCACGATGCCCAGGCCGACCGCCTCGAAAGTTTCGCCCGGCCCCTCGTCCTCGCGGCCCACTACCTGCACTCCGTTCCGGACGCAGCCGACCATGAATTTCGCGACCGCATTGCGCAGTGGTTTCGATCAGGTTTGGTGATCGGCAGCGATCCCACCCATCCTGCTTACTGGGGACCCGACGCCTCCTATCATCAACATCATGTTGAAATGGGCCTGATGACCATCGGGCTGCAGATTGCCCCCGCCCAACTCTGGACTCCACTCACGCAAGCACAAAAAGACCAGGTCGCGCGCTGGCTCGGCACCTGCCGGGGCGGAGGAATCGTCAACAACAACCACCTGTTCATGTCCGTGCACATCCTCGAGTTTCTCGGGCAACAGGGTTACGCCCACCGCACCGACCGCACTGTCATCGACACCCATCTGCGCCAACTCGAGACGATGCACCGCGGCGGCGGCTGGTTCGAGGATGGGATCAACCAGGCCTTCGATCACTACAATGCCTACGCCTTTCATTTTTATGGTCTTTGGTGGGCCCGGCTGCACGGCGACCGCGATCCGGCGCGGGCCACCCGCTGGCGCGAGTGGACCCGGCAGTTTGTCGATGACTACCAGTATTTCTTCGCCGCCAGCGGCGAACACCCCGCTTTCGGCCGGTCGATCTGCTACCGCTTCAACGCCATCAATGTCTTCGGCCTCGCCGTCGCCAACGACTGCACGGGCCTGCCACTGGGTCGCCTTCGCCGGTTATGCACGCGCAATCTCGATTTCTTTCTCTCGCGTTCGATCTACCAGGAGCAGGGCTGCCTGTCGGTGGGTTGGACCGACCGCTTTGACGCCATCGCCGAGGTCTACTCGTGCGCCGCCTCGCCCTACTGGTGCGCCAAGGGATTCGCCGCGCTGACCATCCCGCCCGACCATCCGTTCTGGCATGTCCCCGAGGAACCGTTGCCTGCCGAACTCGGTGACTTTGCCCGTGCCATAGCACCCGCCGGTCTGCTCGTGCGCGGTGTCGGCGGCGAGGTCGAGATCCTCAATGCCGGCTCCATGGTCGGCAATACCCAGCTGCGCTATGGTGCTTGGAAATGGAGCAAGCTCGCTTACCGCACCGGGGTGGGTTTCACCCTGGCCAGGAAAAAGGATTTCGCCACGGATTGGTCCCTCGACAGTGCATTGACGCAGGAAACCGACGACGGCCGCGTCTTCGGACGCCACTCCACCGTTTGTGTGGAGATGGACGAGCATCACCTTGGCTACAGCCACGGCATGGGTTCGAAGATCGGTCAGGTCAGCACCGGGGCCGAATCTTTTCTCTGGTGGAAATCCGGCTGGCTCCTTCATGTGCACCAGCTCGAGGCTCGCCAACCTGTGACCTACCGTTTGGGCGGCTACGCCCTGCCTATGGCTGAGCCGGGCGTGGTGGTCGCCGCGAACTCCACCCCTGGCAACGTCACGTATTTCCATCCCGACGGACGTGGCACGGTTTTGCAGCCGCTGCATGGCTTCTCCGCGGCTGAGTGGGACAATCGGACTGATGATTCAATCCCCCGGCGCCATATCCATGCGCCCTATCACGTCTGCCCCATCCTCCGCACGGCACGCACCAGCGGAGCGACTTTCCTCGCCGCCCTTTCCTGGACCGGCAACCAACAGGCCGAGGCGCAACCTTGGCACCTCGCCCGCACCGAACCTGGAAAATGGCTCCTGCAACATCCCACCCTAGGCCTATGGGAAATCACCCATTGGTCACTTCCCGCCCTCGCATGAAACCAATCTTTCCCCTTTTTCTTTCTCTTGTCCTTTGTCTCGGGGTTAACGCCCGTGAAAAGAAATCCTCTGATCTTTATGGTTCCTATCCAGGCTTCGCTATTCCGGCTGAACCGGTCCTGCCAGCCATGGAGACTCATCCTTCCCTCTGGTTTCAGGCCGCGGATCTGCCG
Source organism: Cephaloticoccus sp. (assembly GCA_021734075.1). Taxonomy (GTDB): domain Bacteria; phylum Verrucomicrobiota; class Verrucomicrobiia; order Opitutales; family Opitutaceae; genus Cephaloticoccus. Next base: position 5,483 of record JAIPJW010000087.1, on the reverse strand, counting down.
GCCCTTGCGATTCGCCTGACCGCAGATGAGTTCGCGCGGACCCGACTGGCGGACATTAGGGCGCAGGCGGATCTCACCGCGCCACTTCCCGACGCACCTATCGCCAGCGACGCGACGACCTCGATTCACAAATATTACGGCGCAATGTCCATCGCGGCGCGTCTCCACGCGTTCCTAGCCTTGGTCGAGGCCGATGAACCCACCCGCTCAGCCCACCGGCAGCGGGCCGTCGAGCTGCTTCTTCGCGCTTACGATGGTCCGATTTTTGAACTCGATTCCAGCGTCAAGGGGAGCCCGGTGGACGAAATCTACCGCGGATCATGGCTGCAAAATTACGCCGCAGCCTACGATTGCATACAACCCTCCCTCACTGCGGCAGAGGACGATACCATCCGAGCCCGTCTCGCACGCGAGGCTGAGTGCGTCTACGAAAACCTTTACCGGTGGACACCCACCAGTCCGCATAATCACCTGTCCAAGCCCGCCTGGGGGCTGGGTTCCATCGCGCTTACGCTCTCTTCGCACCCGCATGCCCGGGCCTGGCTGGCCCGAGCCATCGAGGCGACCAACAAGAACACCCGTTACTTTTTCAGTGGTGACGGGATTTACCGCGAGGGCAGCCACTACCTGATCTTTTCGCTCACCAATTTTCTCCCCTTCCTCTATCACTACCGCAATGTTTCGGGGGTCGATGCCTTCCCCGCCTTCCAGCCGGTGTTTGAGGCCATGGTTGAGATGCGCAACAGCCACGGCTGGTTGCCGAACCTCGAGGATTCCTACATCCGGCCAACCCCCACCCACCTGGCGGCGGCCGCCTACCGCCACACCCCGACCCACCTCCACTCCTCGGCGCCGCTCGCCGAAATTCTCACGTGGAGTTACGTTACCGCCGACCTGCGCCCGTTCCAGCAGGAGCGCAGCGAGACCGGGTTCAACTACACCGGTGCCAGTTGGGACTACCCCTTGGAATTGGATGAACTCCTGACCCACGATTCCTCCATCCCGGCGACCGCCCCCGATGTTGGGCCCAATGTGTTTCTCGAAGGGGGCCAGTCCTTTTTCCGTGACAGCTGGACCAACCGGGGCGCCAGCCAACGTTACCTGCTGTTTCACGGCGTTGCCGTGGCCGACAATCACAACCACGACGACCAGCTAAGTTTCATTCTCGAGGCCGGGGGGCAGATGATGAGCTCCGACTCCGGCTATTCCCGCGGCACCTATGCCGGGGCCGAACGCACTGCTTGGTATAATCAGGCACCTGCCCACAACACGTTGACCTTCGACGGCAAGGCCGCCGACGCCAAACCGTCCAACCGAACGCCGGCTTCACTTTTCCGCACCGACCGATCCGGATTGGTCGGCGAAGTGAAGGCAACAGATTTTGGGCCGGCAGCCACCTGGCAGCGTGGCATATTCTGGATCGCCGGAGATTACTACGTCATCCTCGACCGGGTGCAGGCGAAACAAGCCGGCACCATCTCCGCCACCCTGCACGGCGGACGAGGTGGCCTCAGCCAGTCGGAGGGGCATTACACCTGGCACTACCCACAGGACCCCTATGGTCCCGCCGCAGCCTTGCACACTTGGTTCGCCGCTCCTGGTGCCATGATCACGGAAAAATCCGGGGAGCTGACCTACATCAAGGGGGACTATGCCGCGTTCCCCTATTTGCAATGGGAGATCGTGGCGGATTCATCCGCCTGGCTGACCTTGTTGAAACCCACCGCGGACGGGGACGCCTCCGCTTTCAAGGTGCAGAACTTGAGCACCCCGGCCTTTTCAGCGCTGGCCATCATGGCTCCGAATGAGCGCACACTCATGGCGGGACAAAGCAAACCCGGATCAATCATGAAAGCAGGCGATCTGGAATCCGATGCCTCCTTCGCCCTGGTGCGGCGCGACGAAAAGGGCCGCGTGCTCAACTATTGCGCCCTGGAGGCCACTTACCTGCGCATTCATGGGCAGGAGCTTTGGCGCTCCGCTACCCCGCAGAATTTTGATTCCGGGGTAAGACCCGTCAAACCCGCGGCAGAATTGACCGATACCATGCTCACCAAGCCCATCGTCAGCGTGGTGGACAAGGGCCAACCTTCGCCCGGTGGCGATGTGCATGACTACATCAGTTTTGCCCGCTACTGGTGGCCGGATCCTGCAAAGCCCAACGGGCTGCCTTACCTCAGTCGTGATGGTCAACACAACCGTGCCCAGGTGGCAAAAGGCGACCACGCCAAACTTTTCCAGTTGATCGATACCGTCGACGCCCTGACGAAACGCTGGACGGAGCACCACGACGCAGCAGCCGCCCGGCGTGCCGTCGAGTGGCTGCAAGCCTGGTTCATCACCCCGGCCACCCGGATGAATCCGCACCTCGACTATGCTCAGATTCGCCTCGGTCATGACCAGAATCGCGGCAACCCTTCCGGGGTGCTCGACGCCCGCGGCTTCGGTGAGTTGGTTGAATCGGTGCAACAACTGGCCGAGACCAAGGTGCTGGCGTCGGCCGATCTGAAAATCATCCGCCAGTGGTTCACCGATTATCTGCATTGGCTCACCACCGCACCCATCGCCAAGGAGGAAGCCGCGGCCAAAAACAACCATGGTTCTTGGTATTTGGCCCAAGCCATTGCCATCGCCCGCTTCGTCGGGGAGGAAGACCTGGCGCGCAAACTTTGTGTTTGTGACCTGAAGCGATTGGACCGACAAATCATGGCCGATGGCAGCCAGCCATTTGAGCTTACGCGGGCCGACAGCCTCGGTTACAGCGTGTTTAATCTCGAGGCCCAGTTTCGCGTCGCCCGGCTCGCCGCCCTACTCGGTATCGATCTGTGGCATCACGGCAGGCCCAAAGGTGGCAGTCTCCGCCAGGCATTGGATTATCTGCGGCCCTACAACCAGCATCCCGAGCAATGGCCTCACCCGCAAAATGCCAAATTAAAACCCGGCTTTCTGAATGCCCTTCTGACTGAAGCCGCTCAAATCTGGCCGACGCAACCTGGCCATGAGGCCACGAAATAAATCCCATGAGAATCAGACGCTTTCACTCCCTGATGTTATTCGTTGCGTGGCTGCCACTGGCGGCAGTGGAGGTGGATAGGCTCACCACTCCCGAAACCCTGCCCGGGGCGGAAACCTTCATTTACCACGAGGTGCAACCCGAGGCGATGCGCCTGCATGTTTTCAAGCCGGCCGGATGGCAGGCCACCGATCAACACCCCGCCCTGATCCATTTCTTTGGCGGCGGTTTTCTCAACGGCACCCCAAGGCAGTCCGCCGGCATCGCCAAGGGTGCCGCCAAACTCGGCCTCGTCGGTATTGCGGTCGATTACCGTGTGCGCAACCGGCATCACACGGATGCCAGCGCCTGCGTCGCCGATGCCAGGGCGGCCCTGCACTGGGTGCAAACTCATGCAGGCGAATTGGGTATCGATCCCTACCGGATCGTGGTCAGCGGATCATCCGCTGGCGGCCACCTCGCGCTGTGGACGGCCATCACGCGCACTCCCTGGGGCAGTGATCCGGCTGAAGCACCGCTCTACCAACCAATCGGGCTGATCCTCATCAGCCCCGCGGCCGACACCTCGGAAGTTGACGGTCAGCGCGCCGAGCGTTTTGCCGGCCATGGTCTCGAGCTCTCACCCCATCAGAATCTCGATCGCAAGATGCCCCCCGTGCTGCTGTTTCACGGCGATGCTGACACCACCGTGCCCTACCACTACGCCGTCGCCTTGGACAAAAAACTGCGGGCCACAGGCAACGAATGTGAGTTCATCACCATCGCCGGCGGGGGTCATGGTCTGGCCACACCCGAAGCAAAGGCTTTGGCCACCCAACATCAGGTGGCGTTTCTCCAGCGCCTTCACCTCATCGCGCCAACCACCCAATAGGTTACTTTCACCGTTCTGGAGCAAAGAAGGTTGAGCACTGCGCTGCAGCATTGGTATGAAATGACCATGGTCATTTCGGATTCCTCACTACCCCTGCCCATTTCCAAATTGGCCCTTGGCACCTGGGCCATGGCGGGCGGACAACTTTGGGGTCCGCAGGATGAAACCGATTCCATTGTCACAATTCACACCGCCCTCGACGCGGGAATCACCCTGATTGATTCCGCTCCCGGCTACGGCAATGGGCTCTCGGAGGAAATTCTCGGGCGCGCCCTTGTTGGACACCGGAACCGCGCCCTCATCGCCACCAAGGTTGGAGCGCGGGACCTGACGGGCGAACAATTGATCGCGTCAGTCGAAGCCAGTCTGCGCCGCTTGCAGACAGACCGCATCGATTTGCTTCAGATCCATTGGCTCGGTGCGGACACGGTCCTGGAGGATGCGATCGCCGACCTTGAATCGCTGCGCGCTTCGGGCAAGGTTCGCGCTCTCGGCGTCTGCAATTTCGGGCCCTCTTCACTGGCCACCTTGCGAAAAACAGGCACCGGTTGGCTCACCAATCAGGTTGCCTACAATCTGCTCTGGCGGGCCATCGAATTCGAGATCTCCGCAGCCTGTGCCCGGAACAATATGGGCATTCTCTGCTACAGCCCACTGCAACAGGGTCTGCTTACGGGCCGCTTCAAAAGTGCCGCCGAGGTGCCCACGGGACGCAATCGCACCCGCCACTTCAACTGCGAGAATGCCTTGGCCCAACACAACGGTCCCGGTCACGAAGAACTTACCTTCGCCACGATCGATCGCATCCGTGCCATCGCCGATGGCCTTGGTCAGCCCATGACAGACGTGGCCATGGCGTGGCTGCTGCATCAGCCCGGAGTCACTTCGGTCATCTTCGGCGCCCGCTCCCCGGCCCAGGTCACAGCCAACCTTCGGGCCAGCGAACTTAAGCTCGACCGCGCCACTCTCGCCGCCCTCGATCAGGCAAGTGCAGACCTGAAGAAGGCGCTGGGATCCAATGCCGATCTTTGGGCCGCCGAGTCGCGGATTCGGTGAATATCACCACCATGCTTTGGCCGCGGCCTGCGCGAGCGCATCGTCCAACGTGGGCAGGTAGGGATGCCAAAGCTTTTCCCATTCCATGCTGACCATAACCGGGGATTCGGTGTGCAGTATTTCCATCAAAGCGGCCGCGGGAAACTCACCCTCACCGGGCAACACATAGGTGAAGGGGTGCCGGGCTGAAGGCATACTGATGCTGTCCTTCACATGCACGTGGACAATGTGGGATTTGATGGCCCGCCAGGTTTTGACCGGATCCTCCGCGCCCCGCTTCCATGTGTGATGCGAGTCCCATAAAATCCGCGCTGCCGGTGCCTTTGCAATCAAGGCCAGATTGGTTTCCGCCGTGAAGAGGCTGTCATGTGTCTCGATCATGATGTCGCTGGTCCAGCCCTTCCTGGCCCGCAGTTCCTGCCACCAGTTAATGCGGTCGGCCTGAATTGCGATCGAGGACTCATCAAGCGGTTTACCGCCATCAAAGACCCGCAGGTTAACCCCCCCGATACCCTCGGCCCACGGCAAAAATGCCGTGGTGGC
>JAIPJW010000086.1 GCA_021734075.1 Cephaloticoccus sp. | reverse complement strand
GGCATACACCCGGGCGATGCCGCCGGCCCCGGTGAACCAGACCGCCGAAACATCTCCGCCATTGCTGTCGAGTTGCGGCCCATTAACCGGGCAGCCGTTGATCTGCCAATCGTCCGCACTGAGAATGCGCGGTTCGGTCCAGTGGCCGTCCTGAAACAGGCTCGTGTGAATGTCACGGACCTCGCCCTCGCGGCGGGCGCGGTAGGCGACAAGGACGTCCCCGTTCGGGAAACCGGTTAGTGAAGTCTGGCAGCAATCGCAGACGGAGTCGTCGATCAACTGATCGGGTCCTTCGCCGCCGAGCACGCGGCCGTAGAGTTGTTGGGCCTTTTTTTGTCCGCTGCGTTTGGCGCGACCGTCGAGCCACACGGCGAGGACGCCCTCGCCCTGAAGGGGTTGCAGCGAGACAAACTCAACGGACGCACTCTCCGCCGTGAGCCGCGCCGGGGCGGTCCATGTGCGGCCTTGGTCAAGGCTGCGGCTGAACCAAGCCTCGTAGCCTGTGCGGTGGTGGGCGTGGTCGGTGGACGGTGCATCGGAAGGGGGGTTGTTGATGAACCACACGGCGGTAAGCCGGCCGTTGGCTTCCACGGCGAGTGCCGGGAAGTCCGCCCAGTTGACGAACCAGTCAGGTCCACGGGCGACCGTGCGGGCTGCGCCCCAAGTCTGTGCGGCGGGCTCATAGCGCGCGAGTTGCAGGCTGGTTAGATCCTCGCCATCGTTTTGCAGCCATGAAAGCCAGATTGAGCCGTCGGCCCCGCGTGTGATCGTCGAGCCCTCGCTGCCAGTCGTGACGGGCGCGGTCAGCGCGGTCATCTTCACCGGATAGTCATCCTTGGGGGGCGGCGGCAGGGGCTCAAAATTCGCGTCGATCAGTGTCACCTGGCTCAGCTGCCAATTGCCCCGGCTGCCATGCAAGGTGGCGGTTAAGTGCATCCCGGGGGCGAGCTGCGGCCAGACGTCGTCCGGCACGCTGAAAGCCATGGTCATGGCCCGCATGAAACCGGGTATTTCCTGGTGTTGGACGAGCACGAGTTTTTTTTCCTCCAACTTGCGCGTGACGACACCACGGAGCGGATAGCCGGGATCCGCCGTTTCCGCATGGCCAGGCGCGATGAAACCGCCGATGAGGGCGAGAACGAGCAAGAGGGAGCGCATAGCTGAATGCTGCATCAGGGGCTGCATTCTGACAATGGTGGAAGGTCGATAAGTGGACATGGTATTTTAAAACTGGGTTCGGATGGACAGTTCCGCGCTGCGGGGATCGGCAAGGCGGCGCATGGTGGTTCCGGCGACGGGTTCATAAACCTCGTCCGTAAGGTTGCGCCCGCGCAAGGTCACGCTGGTGCGGCCAAGGGTATAACTCACGCCCGCATCGAGCGTGGTGTAACCGTCGGCGACGACCGAGTTGTTGAGATTGCCGAAACGATCGCTGACATAACGCAGACCGGCATTCACCGCGAAACCGGCAGGCAGGCGTTTGTGCACAAACAGCCCCACGACCCAGTCCGGAATGTTCGTGGGCGAGTTATCGGTGCGGTCAATGACCCCGGCACCGAGGTTTTGGGCGTAGGAACCATACCAGGCGTCGGTCCACGCGACGTTGAGTTCGGTGCGCCAAGTCGGATCGGGTGACACGGCCACCGCGAATTCGATGCCACGCGAATTCTGTGCACCGATCTGCTGGCTGATGCGCAGGCCAGTGTCGGGGTCGAGCGTCGAGGAGAGGATGTTGTTTTTCTCGATGTCGAAGAGCGCGAAGGTGAGGTCGACCTTGCCCTCGGCGATCGTGCCCTTGGCGCCGATTTCAAACTGGCGGCCCGTCTGCAGCGCAAAATCATTCGACGAGGCGCTGAAAGAAACGAGCTGGGTGGTGGGCTCGGCGGCGCGGCTGTAGCCGGCGTAGAGATTGAGATCCTTGGTAACGCTCCAGACCAAGCCGCCGCGACCAGTCCACGGGTCGTAACGCTTCTCATAGGTGGCAAAGATCGTGGTCGGCGTGACGAGCGTGTCGCGCTGCAGGTTGATCTCGTCGCGCCGCAGGCCGATGATGAGCTTCAGCGCGGAAGTGAGGTCGAGAGAATTCTCCAGATAGAGCGCGCCGGTTTGCACGACGATGCGTGAGTTCTTCTGGAAATAATTCGGGTCTCCCGGACCATAGGTCTCGTTGGGATTTTGCAGGGTGACGCTGCTCGCCGTGGTGGCATAGCCCGCAGGCGTGCCGCCGCGGGTCTGATCGTTGCGTTCGAAGAAACCGCCGATGAGAAAGCGATTGGCCCGGCCTGCGATGGTGCCGCGATGGGTAAAGTCGAGCCGGTTGCCGGTGAGCACGTCGTCGCGATAGATGTGTAGGAACGAACGGCGGTCCACCAGTTGGGTGACGGGGTTCCACACGTTGGTCTCAAGGTTGCGCCATTTGAGCAACTGCGTGGCGATATAAGTCTCGTTGCGCACCTCGATCTCGGGCGTGAGCGTGAGCTCGGCCCGCAGGCGGGTGAGCGAGTTCTCCGTCTCGGCGTAGTTGTCGAGAATGTTGTAATTGGTTTGGCGGGTGGACTCATCAACGCGCGCATTGATCATGGCGTCGGTGTTGGAGTTGAACGACCGCACCTCGGGTTGGGCTCCGGCGACGGTGGTGTCGATGACCGCGTCGTAGACCACGGGATTGCCGTAGTAACTTTCGTTCCAGTCTTCCAGGTAGGTGGTGTTGAACGTGAGCTTGAGCTTTTCGGAAGCCTGCCAGCCGATGGCACCGGCCAAGGCATCATAGCGCTGGGCATTGCGATCCACGTAGCCGGCGGTCTCATTGTGACTGTAATCGACCCGTGCGGTGACTGCGCCCTCGCGACCGATTGGGAGCGGTCCGCCCCAGCCAAGCCCGAGACGATAGCTGTCCCATGCCCCGGCACTGAAAAACGCCTCGCCTTTGGGCAAGGCGGAGGGCGCTTTCGAGAGGTAGTTGACCGCCCCACCGATGGCGCCTTCGCCGAACATGAGGCCGGCGGGGCCTTTCAGCACTTCGACGCGGTCCATCAGAAACGAGTCAACCGTGCGCGAGGATTGCGAAGCGGTGTTTTGCCGAATGCCGTCGCGCAGGATGCTCACGCTGTTCGAACCGAAACCGCGCGTGGTGTAGGTGGGGATGGAGCCGTATTGCGTGCCGCCGGTCATACCGACAGCAGACTCGACCGCTTCGACGGCAGTGCGCAGGCCGCGCAATTGCATGACCTCCTGGGTCACGACTGAAACCGAGACCGGCAGGTCCCGATTGGTGAGACCGAGCCGCGAGGCGGAGGCGGGCGCGGCATCCAGTGGCAGGGAGAAATTGCTCTCCTTGTCAGCGGAGACTTCGAGCTTATCGAGTTCGACGATCTCGGAGTAATCCTGGGCGCAGAGCGGCAGTGCCGTCGCGGCCAAAAGGGAAAGAATACGAATGGTTTTCAAGGGAAGGGAAATTAAGGGTGAGAATCGAAAGAGAAGGTTCAGAAGCGGAAGTCGGCTTTGAGCCACATGAAGCGTCCGGGTTCATTGACGTGGGTGGTTTGCGGATAACCGGCCACCATGGCACCGGCGCGGCTGATGTGCTCCGCATAAGTTGCGTCGATGAGGTTGTCTACGCCGGCCGAGAGCCGCAGGGCGGAGGTCGGCGCCCAACTGGCGTTGAGCGAAACCACGTCAAATCCGGACGAAGTCCCGATGTCCTGTCCGACGATGTTGCCCTGGTTGAGCGCGACCCGGTCTTGCGCCGCCAGGGAACGCCAGAGCAATCCCGCGGACCATGTTGGTTGCGAATACGTGAAACCCAGTCGGCATTCGAGCGGTGGCATTTGCGCCAGCGGACGCCCGTCCGTGTCGTTTTCGCCGCGCACATGGGCGACACTGGCATCAAACCTCAACGTATCAGAGAGTTTGTAGCCGAGACCGAGTTCGCCCCCACGAGTGGTGGCATCGATATTGCGCGCGACCGTGGCCATCCGCGTCATCATCATCATCATCGGTTTGGCGTAGCTATTTTGGATGAGAATATAGTCGTCGATTCGCGAAGCGAAGAGCGAGGCGGACAACTCGAGCGCACCGCGGCGGAGCAGCCAGCCGGCGTCAACTTGAGTGGTCTTTTCCGGAGCGGTATTGAAGCCGCTGACGCTTGCGGTGCTCTCGGCGGAGACGAGTTCCCAGTAGTCGGGAAACCGCTGGGTGTGGCCGAGTCCAAGATAGAGCGTCGAACCCTTGGCGATGTCATGTTCCACCCGTCCAAATCCCGCGGGCAGGGTGGCCGTGCGCTTTAAATTAGCGGTGGGATTGGCGGCGGTGCCGCCCATCATGCCAAGCATGACGGTCGCGCGCTGGTCTGTGGCGGTCCAGCGGTCAACGCGCGCACCGGCGAATAGCCGGGTTTGTTCGGACGAGGCATAAGCAGCTTCGGCGAAGACGCCGGTCTGGCGGAATTCCGCGTCAGCCACGCGGCTCTTGGCCTCGTAGGGCATGGCATCTTGATTCATGCTGGAGCGCACGCGATGGCGGTTGCCCTGATGATCGGCGCCGATGTCCAACCGCAATGCTGCAACCGGTGCGAGGGTCATCGCGATCCGACCGCCAAAGGTGCTGCGGTCGGGATTGGAAACCGATTTGTTCGGCATCATCATCGACGGGGTGAAGCGGCGCACCGAATAGTTGTCCATCACGTGATCGACTGCGTTGAGGTAGGCCTGCAGCTCCACTGCCTGCACCACGGATGAGATGGCGGTGCGGCGGGCGCGAATGCCGAGATTGGTGCGGTCGAAGAGAGCACCATCCATCATGCGATCGGCATAGGCAGCCTCACCATCACTGCGCGCTCCGGTGATTTCGATGAAGGTCGTGTCGTCCGGGGTCCATGCGGCGGAAGCATTCGTGCTCCAGCGTTCATAATGCGAGTGGACCGTGCGGCCGGAGCCGTCTTCATAGTCATCCATCGTGGCATAGGTCGCGGCGAAACGACCTTGTAGAAGGGAGGTTCCTCCGCGCAGATCGAGCGCGCTGTCGAAGCGACCGAAGTCGCCCGCGGTGAGGGTGGCGAAACCGTTGGTTCCGGTGTCGTCGCGTCGGGCAAAGTCACGTTCAAAGCGCACTGTGCCGGCGGGGCTCACCGGGCCGTAACGCACGGATTGAGGGCCTTTCACCACGGTGATGCGGTCATAGGCGGCCGGGAATATATACGCGGTCGGCGGATCCATTCGCATGGAGCAGCCGCCGAGCACACCTTCGCCTTCGACGAGGATGCCCAGGCGCGAACCCGCCATGCCGCGGAGCACCGGATCGCCGTCAGTGCCACCCTTGCGGATGACAGAAAAGCCGGGGATACTCTTGAGCACGTCGGCGCCATCATGGGCCGGGGCGGGTTGAGCGGGTGCCTTGGGATCGGCGACGGCAATCAATGGATCGCGGGAATGTTGGGTGGTCACGACCATGACGGGCAGTGGCACGGGAGCTTCGGTGGAATCGGTGGCGCGAACCAAGGGTGCGCCAAGCAACAGGGAGATGAGGATGCGGGTAAGGGAAAATTTCATGACAGGGCTGGGTGAACGGACCGGGCCAATCCCGTTCAAGGGTTGGCCGGACCTTGGGTCGCAATGCGACCGGGTGCGGGTTGAAACCGCCACGCGAGAAGCGGGCGGGAGGGAGTGCTGACGCTGACGCGTTAAACGCGTGGCGGCCGCACCGGCACCGGATCAGTGCGTTCAAGCCCGGTGCAGTTCACTGCATCCGGCCAGGAGTAATCAGGGACACTGACCAAAAATTTCTCGGGGACCTCACATGCGAGCAGCACGCGTTCGTTGCTTCGCTCAGCGACTTGCTGGGCGGGTTTTTGCTGCTGCACGTCATCCACGATGGCGCAGATTTCGCAGGGCGCCGAACCGTCGAAGGTTTTTTCCACGGCCTGGGTGAGCGGCATGATCCGCGAGTAGTCGTGGACCATCTTGCCCCAGGCCACCACCTGCACACAATTCCACAACGCGCCGTTGGCGCAAAGCCAGGCGGAAAAGAGAGCGATGATGGCGAGCGTGCGGCGCAAGGCGCGAACAGAGTCAAAATGCCCTTCTCTTGCCAAGTGCATAATTTGTCATCCTTGGTATCCCACAAGAAATCAGGGGATTACACGGAATGACTTCCGGTCTCCCAACGAGATTGCCAAAGCGACAGACCCAGCGCCAACAGAAGGAAGGGCAGACAGGCGAACATCAGGCCGGTCCACCCAAAGGTAAAAACGAACCAGCCGGACGAAAGTGAGGCCACGGCCTGCGATCCAAAGACAAAAAAATCGTTGGTGGCCTGAACCTTGAAGCGTTCGTTGGGCCGATAACTCTGGGGTAGCAGCGCCGTGCCACCCATGAAGAGAAAATTCCAGCCGATCCCAAGGAGGATGAGGCTGCCCCAGAAGTGCATGAGTGCCTGGCCGCCCAGGCCGATGACGACCACGGCAGCGTAAAGGGCGGCCCCGACCGACATGACCCGGCCGATGCCGAAGCGCTTCATGAGTCCACCACTGATCAGACTGGGGAGAAACATGGCCACGATGTGGCTTTGAATCACCCGCTTGGTGTCGCCCAGTTCGAAGCCGCACACTTCATACATCGTGATGGGGGTGGCGGTCATGACGAAACTCATCACGCCGAAGCCAATCGCGGCACAAAGTGACGGGATGAAGAAACGGGGGGAACGGATGATTTCGCGCAGGGGTCGTCCCGGCGCAGCGGTTGGGTCGACCTTGATCGGGGTTTCCCGATAAAACTGAAAAATGATGATCGCGATACCTATCAACCCGGTGAGCAGGACGAAAGGACCGGCGAAAGGGGGCAGGTTTGGGAAAATGGCATCGCCGCGGGCCCCGATTTCAGGGCCGATAATGGCGGCCAGCAAGCCCCCGCCCATCATCACGGACAGGGCAGGGCCATAGAGGGCTGGGTCCGCGATGCTCTCCAAGGCGGCGAAGCGAAACTGCTGCCAGAAGGCTACGGCCACTCCCATGCTCAGGCCGGTGGCGACCAGCAGGGTAAACGAACTGTGTTCGGCAGCCAGGTAGCCGAGAAGTGCCGCCAGCAGGGAAAACGCAAACCCCACATGACTGCCCCGCTTGCGGCCGAATTTTCGCAACAGCATGGCCACCCAGATGGTGGAGGTCGCCGTGCCCACGATAATCATGGCCAGGGGCAACGTGGCCAGTTTGGGCGAAGGTGCTATTTGGGCGGCAAGCAAACCCCCGACGAGAACCATCATGGAACCGGCGGACATTCCCAGTGCCTGGCAAACCGCGAGAATCCAGACATTGCGCGGAAGTTTGGTGGAAGGAGGGGTGGTCAAAAAGGAGGGGACGCGAAAGTCACGGCGTTGGGCGGGAGCCGTTCATCGTTGCCGGGGGCGCCTTTGCAGCAGGGTCACGATGAACAGCAGACAAAAGGAAAGCACGAGCAGGACTGCCGCGAAGGCGTGGGCGGTGGGGTAGGCGAGTTTTTGCACTTCATCGTATAGGGCGATGCTCGCCACCTTGGTGACTCCGGGAATCGAACCGCCGATCATCAGGACCACGCCGAACTCGCCCAGGGTGTGGGCGAAGGCCAGGGTCAGACCGGCCGCGACGCCATGCCGGGCCAGGGGCACGTGCACGCGCCAGAATACCCGGGATGGTTTTGTGCCGAGGGAAGTGGCGGCATCCAGCAACTCGGTCGGGACACTGCGCAGTGCGGCTTGAAACGGTTGCACGGCGAAGGGCAGGGAATAAAATACCGAGGCGATCACGAGGCCGGTGAAGGTAAAGGCCAGCGGAGTGCCGGTGACCGATTGCCACCAGCTCCCGGGGGGATGCTGGGGGGAATACGCGCTGAGCAGATAAAAACCGATCACCGTGGGGGGCAGCACTATGGGCAGTGAAACCAGGGTTTCGATCAAGGGAGCGAACCGGCGATGCGAAGTGTTGAGCCAGTGGGCAATCGGCAAACCAATGCAGCCGAGAATCAAGGTGGTGGTGGCGGCCAGTTTCAGCGTAAGGCCCAGCGCCTGCCAGAGGGGACCGGGTAAACCGAGAAAACTGGATGCGGGGTCAGCCATCAAGGTGACGGTGGCATGCCGTATCCATGGCGGGCAAATATCTTTCTCGCATCCTCACTGCCCAGGAATTTCAGGAACACCAGTGCGGCCGGATTGGTGGTGCCATGTTTGGTCAGCACGGCCCCCTGGGTCAGCGGGGAGTGCAATTCATCAGGCACGACCAGCCACGATCCGTTCGCCTCGTGCTCCGGTGCCATCACCAATGACAAGGCGACAAACCCCGCATCGGCATTTCCCGACGCCACAAACTGGGCCGTCTGACTGATGTTTTCCCCGATCACCAGTTGGGATTGCAGGGCCGTCCATCGCCCGAGTTTTTCGAGGGTTTGTCGCGCGGCCCGGCCGTAGGGGGCGGTGTCGATATTGGCGATGGCAATTTTACGCACGCGGGCGTCATGAAGCACGGCCCCCAGGTCGGTCATGGGCAGATCGGATCGTGTAGTCCAGAGCACCAGGCGACCGGTGGCAAAGGGGGTGAGGCTGGCGGCATCGGCTTGCCCCGTGGCGACCAGGGCCTGGGGATAGGCCAGATCAGCGGACATGAAAACATCGTAAGGTGCGCCGTGCGTGATCTGCGCCACAAGATTGCCCGAGGCCCCGGTAACGACCTCGACCTTTAGCTCTGGGGTCACTTCGCGAAACGCGTTTGCAAGTGTCTCCACCGCAAAAACGAGATTTGACGCCGCGGCAATGCGCAGGGTCCCGGAGGCCGACAGGGTCGACCCGGCAACCAGGAAAATCAACAGGAGGCGAAACACGGCGCCCACGTGACCATCCACCTTCAAGCTGGCCACCGGAAAAGTGATTTTGTTGACTGGGCCCGTGTCATCGCCCCCCACCAAACCTCCCGTGACCGTGCTCTGCGGCTTTCTCGGGGCCGGCAAAACCACCGTGTTACGGAATTTGTTGGCTCAGGCAGCCGGGCGGCGCTGGGCCGCCGTGGTCAATGACCTGGCCTCGATCAATATCGACGCGCAACTGATTGAGCGTGCCGGGGCCTCCCGGGTGGTTGAGTTGGGCAACGGGTGTGTCTGCTGTTCGGTGCGCGATGAACTGGCCGAGACGGTGGCCGAACTGGCGGCCACGGGTAACGTTGAGCACATCCTGGTCGAAACCACCGGCGTGGCGGAACCCCGGGGGATCGCCGCCTTGTTCACCCGGGCCAATCCCTTCGGGCGCAAGCTCAGTGACTTTGCCCGGTTGCATGCGCTCGTGACGGTGGTCGATGCGGCCCAATGGCTGCGGGTGTGGCAGGCCGAACGCACCCGGGAGGGTGCCCGCCAGGAGCGGGCGCGTGAACCCAAGGCGGTTTTTGAACTGATGCTCGAACAAGTGGAGTGCGCGGATCTCCTGATCGTGAACAAGGTTGACCTGGTCACGCCGGAGGAAAGTGCAGGAATCAGCGCGGTGTTGCACGAGTTCAACCCCCACGCGGAAATCGTGTCGGTGACCGAAGGGCGGATTGCGCCCGATCTGTTGCCCGGACCACAACGGTTTGATCCCGAGGCCACCTTGAAATCGGCCCGTTGGCTGCGGTTATTGACCAGCGCATCAGGGCTCGGGGTAAGAAAAAACGAAGTCATCCATGTCACCCACCAGCCGGGATGGGAGACCGTGGTCTTCGAGGCGCGCCAGCCCTTCGACGGGGAAAAACTGCGTGAACTTATTGGTCAACGTTATCAGGCTTTGTTGCGGGCCAAAGGTTTTTATTGGTTGGCCGAGCGGCCCGACGACATGGGCTATCTGTCCCTGGCAGGCGGCGTTGCCCGCTGGGACTATGTCGGGACTTGGGCCGCGGCCTTGCTCGAGCGCGGGGTGGTTACGGCGGCGGAAATCCCGGCCTCGGCCAAGTCGCATTGGCAGGAGCCACACGGTGATCGCCGGCAGGAGTTGGTCTTTATCGGCCTCGATCTTGACGCGGTTGCGCTAAGGCAGGATTTGACCGCCTGTTTGGTTTAGACCGGACATTGATTGAATCGAGGGATGGTCGGCATCTCTCGCCTGGCCCGTGACGGGCGACCCCAGCAAACCCGGGCGTGGTCGAACCGCGCCCCTACCGGACCTAGTAGGGGCGCGCCTTGTGCGCGCCCGTGCTCAAGGTGCTGCACAATATGTTCCCGGAAGTCATCTGATTTATAGGGGCGTGGTCGTCGCACTCCGCTATACATAGCCAGGACCGGGATGGCGGGGTTCGCCGAGCGACAAGCCCAGGCCTCGAGTTCCATCGGGCGGGAGACCCCGCCCATCCGTAACCCAAGCGGCCCAATTATCAGAATAGCAAATATTTCGCAGGGCACCTTCAGGCCAGATTATAGCGGTGCTTCAGCGTGGAGTAGGGGAAGTGTTTGCCCGGACACACTGTGTGGTTGATATCCACCCAGCGATGCACGGTCAGCTTGTGCCGGGGGTGCACCAGACCGTCCTGCAAGTAGTCGACCAGATTGAAGGCGGCGGCCAATTGTTTGGGACTCGGGCGGCGCGTTTCAAAATTTCCCACCATGCAGATGCCGATACCGGAATTATTGACCTTTGTGCTCCGCACATGGCCGCCCCGCAGTTGCTTGGTCCAACGCGGACCGATTTCGATTTCCCCATCCCCGGAATCACGACCGTTGCCGATGACGAAGTGATAAGCCAATCCGTGTTCCATTCCGCGGCGGCGATGGTTGGAATCGTAGACCTTGGCATTGCCATCCTCGATGCCGCTGTGATGCAGGACAATATACCGCCACCGTTTCGCATCGACCTTGATTTTCGTCGTCGCGGCGATGACCGGGGCCAGGGCCGCGTGCATCGTTCGCACCGGAGGAATGGAGAGTTTTTGTCCGACTAGAATGCGACTGCTCTTGAGCCGGTTATGCCGTTTGAGGGCCGTGACCGACACACCGTTGTTTTGCGCAATGGCACTGAGGGTGTCCCCTTTCTTCACGACATGAATTGCATCCGTGGCGTTCAAAGCGGCCGCCAATACGTTGGGTCCATCGAGGAGCAGACCCGTGGAGGCGAGCAGACTGAGGCGCAGAAATTGACGACGAGATGACATGATAAACTTCACGCTGCCCGCGCAGCGTGGCTCCAGACTAACATTGCTGTCAATTGCCGGTCCCGCGGTTCAACTCACGCACTTGAGCACATAGACGACACCCTGTTCCGATCCGATGGCCAGCATGGTGTCATCGGGGGACCAAACAAGTTTTGTCGCCGCCGCCGGCATCTGCACCGTGGCGCGCAGGGGTTTGGGTCGCTCGGGACTCCACAACATCACCACTCCGTCCACCGAAGCCGTGGCCAGCAGACCGTGGGCATGCTGAAAGGCCGTGGCACAGATTTTCGTTTGGTGGGGCAGCATGGCGGGTTCACGTCCCTCGGGTCCCGGACCCGAACAATCCCAGACACAGCACTCGCTGCTGCCGCCGGTGGCGAGCCAGCGCGAAGACTGATCAAACGCGAGGTCCTTCACCTTGCTTTCATATCCGCTCATCTGCAGTTCCATGTCCTCCTCGGGCACCCACAGGTGCACACTGGGGTCCTGATTGCCGGAAACGAGCCATCGCGCATCCGGCGACCATACGAGGGCTTGGATGCCATTGTTGTAGGGGAATTCCTTTTGCGCGATGAAATCATCGGCATCCCACAGGCACACACCGCCAAAATACGAGACGGCGACGCAACCACCACGCGGGTGCCAGACCACGGCGGAGATTGATTTGGGCGCATCCTTGAAGACGTGCAATTCCGAGCCGTCCGGGCGCAGGGCCCGCAACTGGCGTCCGGCGGCCACTGCCAGCCAGGTGGATGCACTTGATTGTCCGGGTTCAGCGACCCCGGCTACAGGCCGCCAGGCAAGATGCTCGACCCAGGCATTGCCCATTTTCACCGAGGCTGTGTGCTGGCCGGCCCCGGGGTCCCAAAGCTTCAATTGTCCATCCTGACCGCCGGTGGCGAGGGCGCCACCATCGGGTCGCCACGCGAGACAGTTGGTGCCATCATCATGGCCCGGCAACACATGCTGCACCGCGCCGTCGGTGGCCGCGAACAGAGTGAGTGGTCCGGCGGCCGAGGCAGCGGCCAGCTGCGAGCCATCCGGGGACCAGGCGAGGTCAATGGCATAATCGTCGAGGGTGGCGGCCCAGTGTTTGATGAGTTGCATTTTGGGTCGTAGCGTAAAGAGGGTTGGCCGGGTGGAAAGGGAGGAATTGATGGGGGATGAAATTTCACACGCAATCTTGTCGCCTCGGTGCCGGGGTTGCCTAGAGATGTCCGGTCGCTACCCCGCCCGGTTATTTTTTACCTTCCCCTTGTTGCATGCCCGCACCCTATATCATCCGCTTTTTGCCCCGCGAAAATGATCCCGCGGGATGCTCGTGCCCATGAAGCGGTTTTTCCTGCTCCTCTTTCTCGGGTTGGCGGCTGCGAGTGCCCTGCTCAAATGGACCGAACCCGACCGCGGCAGTCCGGTGCCGGTGATCTATTGGATCACCCAGGATGATCCCGTGAAGCGGGAAACCATCGCCCGTTTCGGGCAATGGTTGCGGGACAACCATTTGCCGCTATGTGAAGTGCGGATCGACAACGTCAACCAGGACCCGACCAAGAAACTCGCCCAGGGTTTGGCGGGGGTGGGGGCGGACTTGATGGATATCTATTCCACGCAGACGGAGCAGTTCGCGCTTTCCGGCATGTTGCTTGATGTGACCGAGGATGCCCAGCGCATGGGCTTTGGCCCTGACAAAACCTATCCGGCCCTCTACAGCGATCTCGTGGTCAATGGCCGGCAGTATGGGTTTCCCCGCAATGCCGGCGGGTCCCTGGTTTGGATCAACCGCGACACCTTTGCCCAGCAGGGGATTGAGGAACCGGGCTATCATTGGTCCTGGGATGATTTTGAGCGAATCGGCCAACAGTTTGTTGATGCGACCAACCCCCCGGGCACCCGGCAGCGTTCCTATTTCATTCAAGCCCTGCCGCCGATGATTCTACGGCGCGGACTGGGCCTTTCGATATTCAACGAGACGATGACGAAGTGCACGCTGGACGACCCGCGCAACACCGAGGTCATGCGGCGGCTGAAACGTTGGACAACGGAACTGCACCTGATCCCCACGCAGGCGGAACGCACGGCCATGTCCGCGGAGGCGGCGCGGGCTTCCGACGGCGACTTCTACCTTTTCGCGACGGGTCGGTTTGCAACCATGTATCTGCCGCGCTGGGCGCTCATCCGGTTGCGGCCATTGGGCAAGTTGAACATGAAGGTGGTGACACCGCCCTCAAGCGGCTTTCTCAACATGGAGTTTGGTTGCGGCATCATCGCGGGTTACACCGGGAGCAAGCACAAGGAACACGTGCTGCGGTTTCAGCAATTTCTCACGAGCGAACCGTTCAACCTGCTCGTGGCCGAGAGCGGGGATTCCCTGCCACCGGTGCCCAAGTATGTGCATACGGATGCTTTCATGCGACCTCCCGAACATCCTGAGGAGTGGGAATTGGCGAAGGTCTTTACCCAGGCGGCACCGTCGATCGGCATCGCGATCTGTCGCAGCCCGTTTGTGCCTTCGGATGTCATCACGCGTTCGAATACCGGCATCGACAGTTCCATGTTGGAGTTGGTTTTGGCGGACCGGGTGACTCCGGAGGATGCCGGCCGCTTGGTGGCGCAGCGGATCGACCAGGAAATCGCCCTGAACATTGAACATGATGCCGAACTGAGGGCGGAATATGAACGTTTGACGGCGGTGCAGGCCCGGATCGATGCCTTGCGCGCCGCGGGCAGGAAAGTGCCCGCTGCCCTGATCACCAATCCCTTTCACCTGGCCTACTACCGGGCCCAGGGTTGGCTGGAGGAAGCCCCATGATCAAATTACCGCGCAAAAAAGGGACCCTGGTAGCAATTCTGTTTTTGCTACCGAACATCATCGGCTTTCTGGCCTTCACCTTGGTGCCGCTCATCATGAGCTTTGGCATGGCGTTTACGGATTGGGATTTCATCCGGCACAATATGTTCCGCAATGTGCCGCTGCATTTTTCAGGATTGGACAACTTTGTCCGCTTGATGAAGAGCGATGCCTTCTGGCATTACCTCGGCAACACGTTCTTTTTGATGATGGGTTTGCCGTTTGCCATCGCCGGCAGTCTCGGCGCCGCCTTGTTGCTCAGTCGCACGCCCAAGGGCCGCAATCTGATCAAGCCGGCGATCATGGTTGCCACCGTGGTCTTGGTCATCAGTGCGGGTGGTCTGGTCATGTTGGGCGTGTCGTCCGGTGCGATCTGGGTGCTGTTTGCCCTGCTTGCCATCACGACCCTCGTCGCCGGCATCATCACGGGTGGCACGCTTTACCGCACCTTGTTTTACCTGCCGAATTTCACGGCGGGCGTCGCGACCTTTGTCCTGTGGAAGAAACTCTACAATCCCGACGTCGGGCCGATCAATCTGGGCATCGGGTGGTTGCTGGATCGGGTGGGCGCTTGGATCAATGCAATGCCGCATGCCTTTGCCTATGGTCTGCCGGTGTTCAGCGCCGGACTGATTTTATTGGTGGGGATTTGGCAGGTCCGGCGCCTGCGGGCGCTTTGGGATGAAAGCGAGGCCGGACTCGCGGCCATCATTGGCGGGAGCGTGTCCCTGGCTGTGCCCCTGGCCTTGTTGCTGACCTGGATGGGGCAAGGGGATGCAACGGCCTGGAGCAGTGCGGCGGTGCTCCTGGTCCTGATTCCGGCCAGCATTGTCAGTCGACCACGCGTCTGGGGCCCCACCAAGGCCGGGGACAAGGGACTGGGCACGGAGATTGCCCTCGCCATGGTCATTATTCCGCTCCTGACCCTGTTTGTCGCGGGC
>JAIPJW010000085.1 GCA_021734075.1 Cephaloticoccus sp. | reverse complement strand
CGCCGCATGGGCCACGCCGGCGCCGTCGTGGGTGGCCACGAGGACACCGCGGAAGCCAAGATCGCCGTCTTCAAGGTATGCGGCATCGAGGTCGCCGAAACTCCCTCCGACATGGCCGACGCCCTCTTGCGCGCGGCCAAGGCCAAGGGTGTCTCGCTGGACTGAGTATTCCAGCTTCTGGTTGAGGCCGGGCCATGCTGGCCCGGCCTTTTTCTGCCTGCTCGCGGTCGCAACCAACAACGGGTCGCCCAATGCCAGTTATTGCGAGGTAGGGACGGCCCGCCGTGGCTGTCCGCTCAAGCCCTTTTCAACCACGGATTAGCTTGTTGCGAAGCAAGGATTACATCGGGAGTGACCGCTAAGCGGTCCGAACGAAACTTCGCCCTTCATTGCGAGGAGTCCGTGCTACAGACGACGCGGCAATCCATCTGACTAAAAACCTGCCGTCATAGCGTGACACCAGCCTGCGGTGTCATTCCGAGGGAGTAACCGACCATCGTGGCAGTCTGCCATACCTTTCTTATCAATGGATTAAACCAAATATATCTGCATGGAATGCGGGGCGGCCTTGGCTTTTTGCAAACGACCTTAATTAGAGATGGACATCATGTGCATAAGGGCATCTTTGGGACTGCCTACCCCAACGGCTGCTCAATGAATCCACCGTCATTGATCTTTGCGCTCGTGCTGTCCCGGCTGTTTGTGCCGGGACCGTTTTTCAATCGTCAGATGGTCTGCTGATGATGGTATCCGCCCCAACTCCGCGCGGTTCGTCTCAGTCATCAGGCCATCCTCTCTTTGCGTCGCACGGTTCCGGGCGTTTTTGCCGGTTACCACTACCGATGACCACGAGATTGCCAGATCGGACGCGGTCACATCAGCAGACTTGTCCATCACGAATATGCCTGTGCGGGGATCGCCGGATACCCCTGGTCCGGCCATGCCAGGCCGCGTGCTCTCACCCCGCTCTCAAACAGTGCCTCTCCCTTTTGGCCGCTCCCTTCGAGCGACCGAATCCACAACAAAAACCAAAAAACAAAACCTAGTCATGAAAATCAATAGCCTCGTTCGCAACCTCGTCAGCCTCAAGCAACTCGTCCCGGCCGCGCTCCTGTTGGGCGCCGTCTGCCTCGGCCTGGCCCCTGCGGCCAAGGCGCAACTCACGTTCACCGTCACAGAATTCACCGCCGATACGATGACCATCACGCTGACCGGAGGAACCTTGGCTGGTCCTACCCCCCCCCGGCCAAACCTATGCTCTAACCATATATGATGGCAATAATCCCACCAATACGACGTGGGTAAATAGCGTTTATACACCGACTTCATGGACATCAAATGTAACCTTGGGAGGTATAACACTAGCGGCATCATCCGCCCGATCCAACGACGATGATACATACGGTGGGAATAACGTCGAATATTCCTATTCATTTTCTGATAACTTTACTGCGGGAGCCACGTTAAGCGGGCCTTATTCAGTCACATATACTGGCACCAATCTCTTCAATCCCGAAAATATCTCCAGCTTTGCCCTGTATTGGGGCACATATAATGACGGTGCAACCCTCCAGGGTATCGCTGGTTCCACCGCAGGCAGCACCTCTACTGGCAGTGCGGTCCCCGAGCCCAGCACCTATGCCGCGATCTTTGGACTCGCTGCCCTCGGCTTCGCCGCCTACCGCCGCCGGCGCAATGCCACCCCTGCTACGGCAGTCTGATGCCGTTCAACGCGAACCTCAAAATCGAATCATCATGCAACGATTCATATCTCACCGGTTCCTTGCCGCGCTGTTCGCAGCTGTCCTGTGCCTCGGTCTGGCCCCCACCGCAAAGGCGCAGCTCACGTTCACCGTTGACACTTTCAATGCCAACCAACTGACGATCACACTAAACCCCTCTTCCCTGACAAGCAGTTCACCCCTGTTTGCCGATTATGAGTTGGTGCTCGTCGATGCGGATAGCATTTCCAACAACACATGGGTAAACGGAATAGTTTCAGGAGTGCAAACTGCCCCTGGAGCCATCGGTAGTGTGCCCATTGAGTTGGATCAGGTGGTCACATCGAACTTTGTCGCAGGCAACTTCGTCGAGGTGGCTTTTACGAATGCTGATTTCGTCAGCAGCTCAACTCTCGCCTCCCCCTATCAGGTGAGTTTCTCCGGTGCCGGGCTCTTCAATCCGGGCGCCATATCCAATTTCGCACTCTATTGGGGCAATCCTGTATTTGGAGGAAGCGACTTTGTTCTGCAAAGCACGATGTCTGCTGTTGGCAGCGCCGTGCCCGAGCCCAGCACCTACGCCACGATCTTCGGACTCGCCGCCCTTGGCTTCGCCGCCTACCGCCGTCGGCAGCGATCGATCGTGCCGGCCGCCCAAGCCTGACCCGGTCAAACCCACTTGAGCGTTCAACCGTCCCGACCGTCGGGTTGAGACCGCCCGGAGCACATTCACCGGCTCCCGGATGCGGACTCATTGGTTGCGTTAGGCCT
The DNA here is from genome assembly GCA_021734075.1 of Cephaloticoccus sp. GTDB lineage: Bacteria > Verrucomicrobiota > Verrucomicrobiia > Opitutales > Opitutaceae > Cephaloticoccus. The sequence goes on along the minus strand of JAIPJW010000085.1, from coordinate 12,592 downwards.
TTTTGTTTTACCGATCCTGCTCCGCGCCCTACGGCTAGACGCCATGGGACACGGCGACCAAAACCTCAATCTGCCCACTGGGCACAACTTTGAACCCTCGCCCGCGCGGGTTAACGAACTGCTGGCGCTGATCGGCGGCCCCTTCCACTTGGGCCGGCCGATCGCCGACCGCGTGGCGTGGGATCGGATCGGCGCCAGTGAAGCCGGCCGGGATCTCCTCGCCAGGGCCGAGGAAGCCGGCCGCGATGACCCCCGCCCCTACTTCACCAACGAGGACTGCCTCTACGTCATCGAGACCCAGGACCGCGCCAAGTTCGATCCTTTCCCGGTGCGCGTGCGCGAGCGGCAGGTGCTGCTGCCCATCGCCGAGTGCATCGAGAATCAGGGCCGTTACCTCGCGCGCATCGGTGACGACATCCGGCACCTCTGCGCGTTGAACTCGTGGACCTTTCCCCTTCACGAGCGGGGCCGCCAGCACTACGAACGCACGGAAATCTTCACCGATCTGGCGTCGGTGCACTACGCGAGCAATCTCGTGGCCACGCTGCACCTGCTCGAGGCCAAGTTGCCGAAGGAACTTTGCGACCTCATCCGCCGCGAGGTCGACACGCGGATTTTCCGGCCCTTCGAGGCGCGCATCAAGTCCGGCCGCGATGTCTTCTGGTGGACCATTGTCACCCACAATTGGAACAGCGTCTGCCTGTCCGGCATTCTCAGTTGCGCGCTGCGGCTGAAGGAGGATCCGGCCGAGCGCGCCTGGTATCTCGCCGTGACGGAAAAACTCATCAAGCACTCCGAGAACGGCTTCGAACCCAGCGGCTTTTACACCGAGGGCGTCGCCTACTGGGGCTACGGCTACAGCCACTACATCGTGGCGGCCGAGCTGTTTCGGGCCGCCACCGGCGGACGAATCGACTGGCTGCACCAACCCCGGGTCGAACAGATCTCGCATTTCGGCCACCGCATGGAAATCCAGGAGGGGGCCTTCCCGTCGTTCGCCGACTGCAAGCGCGACATCGTGCTGCCGGACTGGCTCATGCACTGGCACAACAACCGCCGTGATCCGGCCCGCGTCACACGCGCCACGTCCGTGCCTTCCCGGGCCTTCGATCCCATCCATTTCCAGTTCGCCGACGCGATCCACCTGCTGCTCTTTCAGCAGGAAGACATCAACCAGGCCTATGCGGTCGAGCGTCCCCGGGCATTGCGTGAATGGTTCGAGGACGTGCAGTTTCTCATCTGCCGACCGGCACCTAACTCCGCGTGTCGGCTCGCCGCCACCTTCAAGGGCGGCGATAATGCCGTGAACCACAACCACAACGATCTAGGCACCTTCACCGTGCTGCTCGGCCGGGAGGAACTGCTGACTGACCCCGGCGCGGAGGTTTACACCCGGCGCACCTTCAGCGTGCAACGCTACACCAGCAACCTGCTCAACTCCTTCGGGCACCCCGTGCCGGTGATCGGCGGGCAACTCCAGTTCCCGGACTCGACCTATCATCGCACCGGGTTCGGGCGCGATGCCTACACCAAGCTGGTCGACACCACCTTCACGGCGGAGCGCGACCGCGTCGTCCTGGAAATGGACCGGGCCTACAAGGTCCCGCACCTGATGAACCTGATCCGCGCCTTCAGTTACGATCGCACCGGTCAGGGGACCGTCGAGGTCAGCGATCTGGTGAAATTCTCCCGGCCCGACACTTACGAAACCGCCCTGATCACCTACGCGAAATGGGAACTCCAACCCGACGGCCACCTGCGCATCACCGGCACCGATGCGGCCATCGACGTGGAGATATCCACCGACCACGGGAAGTTGGAGTTTGCCCACTGCGTGATCGAGGAAAGCTCCACCCCGACCCGGCTGAGTTGGCGATTGGCCCAACCTGTCCTGGAGGCGATCGTGCGGATTAGGGTCAAGCCGGTTGCCGACCACTGAATTGGCTGGGTGCCGCGGCAAAAATAACGGCAAACTCCTGGTTGGCCGTATTTTTTGTCTTATGACAAAAAAAGTGCTGGACCCGGACGTGTCATATCCTCCACTTTCACGGTGCATCAGGAACGAGTCGGCCCTAAAAAGTCGGCTCCGCCAACCGGGCCGGGAGCGGCCACGGTGGATCGGGGGAAACCCCGGATGTGCGTCACCCGCAAGGGGGGCGAACCAAGAACGCTCCCGAAGACGAGACCGATCTGATGCCCTCAGGTCGGTTTTTTGTTTTCCTCCCTGATGCGCGAACCTGCAACCACAGATCATCACGCATCATGTCAACCATCACAAAACTCCCCGGTATCCGCGTTCGAGCGGACAATCCCAATCACCACCTGTGGAACAACCACGGGACCTGGTTCCTGCACTACACGGTCCATCCCACCCCCTTCACCAAGGAACGCATTCGCCGTTCCTTGGGCACCAAGGACTTGGAAGTGGCGCGGGCGCGACGCGACTCCTTCTTTGAGCATCTGGAAAGCGAGGCCGCGAAGGCTGCTGCCCAGCGCAAAGCCGCCGCCGCGTGAGTGCACCCCATCGAGTTCTACGCTTCCGGTCCGCCGGCGGCGCTGGGAGCGCCGTGCCCGGATCCCGCGTGCTGCTGGATGTCCTGCTGGATGATAAGCCGACCCCGGTCGGTCACATTGTGCAGCATGCCGCCGGGCATGGGACCCCGGCGCGCTGGGCCTTCCATTTGTCCGATGGACGGGCCACCGGACTGCATAGCACGCTTTCACGCCAGGATATCGAGGGTCAAATTAGTGAATTATACTTCCAGGAGCTGATCGCGGATCAGCGGCACAGTGCGTAGAATATTTTCCGGTCGCCGCTGGAGCCGCGCTTCCCTGTCGCGGCTTTTTTTTGCAGGCTGTTGATCCGATGCCAACTCCATCCCTGACTTTTGCCGCCATTGGCTGTGGCAGCCGTGTGCGGACTTATACCAAAACGGCCGCCCTCCTGCCGGAGCGCTATCAAGTGGTCGCCGCCGCCGACCCCAATCCGGAGCGATTGAAAATGATGCAGGCCCTGTTGCCCCCTGGCAGTCTGCGAACTTTCGCCTCGGATCGGGAGCTGTTTGCGGCGGGCAAGCTTGCCGACATCATGATGCTCGGCACGCAGGACGCCTATCACGTGCAACCTTGCATCGAGGCGATGCGGCTCGGCTACGACGTGCTATTGGAAAAACCCATCGCCACGAACTTCACTGAGGTGATGAAACTCGAGCATGAAGCCGCGCGCTTGGGCCGCCGCGTGCTGGTCTGTCACGTGCTGCGCTACACTCCGTTCTATACCCTGGTGAAGTCACTGCTCGATGCCGGTGCGGTGGGCGAAATCGCCACGGTCACGGCCATTGAAGGCGTGGCCCCGTTTCATCAGGCACATTCCTTCGTGCGCGGCCATTGGGGGGTGGTGGAGAAAAGCTCGCCCATGATCATCGCCAAGTGCTGCCACGATCTGGACGTCCTCTCCTGGTTGATCGATGCCAAGTGCCTGCAGGTTTCCAGCTTTGGCTCGCTGTCTCATTTCAACGCCGCGCATGCACCGGCCGGGGCGCCGTTATATTGCGTCGAGGGCTGTCCGGTGGCGGATACCTGTATTTACGATGCCCAGCGTTATGTCGGGGATCAACGTCCCTGGCTGCAATGGGTCTTCGATGGCGGCGTGAACGCGACCGACGAGAGCGTCCGCCAATGGTTGCGCACGTCGCCGTGGGGCCGGTGCGTTTACCATTGCGACAATACCGCCGTCGACCGCCAAACGGTGAACTTGAATTTTGCCAACAAGGTCACGGCCACCCTGACGATGACCGCATTCGACAACGGCCGCAGCCTTGAGATCCGCGGCACCAAGGCCGTGCTGCTCGCCGGCTCGACGGTCAACCGACTCGCCAACCATGACATCGCCATCACCGATCATCATACCGGCCGCACCGAGTATCATGATGTGAAGGTCGAGGAGGGAGAATTCGCCGGTCACGGGGGCGGCGATTACGGCCTGATGAATGTTTTGGATGAGGAGTGGCGCAAGCCCAACCCGGCCGACATGCGTTCCTCCTTGCAGCGTTCCGTGGAAAGTCACGCCATGGGGTTTGCCGCCGAGGCCGCCCGTCTGCAGCACACGGTCGTCGACTTGGACGACTTCCGCCGTGAACACCAGTCCCGGCTGATCAGGGCAGAATGAGTTGTTGTCCCGGGCGCAATACGTTCTCGGCACTCAACACTTCGCGGTTGGCCTCGTAGATTTCCTGCCAGCGGGTGGATGTGCCGTAATATTGCATGCTGATGCGCGACAGGGAATCGCCCGCCACCACGGTATGCAAACGCCGCACCGGGGCAGGTGCAGCCGCGGCTCGTGGTGTCACCGGCGCGGGGTTGCTATTGACTGCTCCCGGATTCATGTAGCGGGCCGCCGAGGCGATTTGATCCAGCGTGCCCTGGGCCTGACGCAAACGTGCCGTCAGGGCGGCGTTTTCCTGTTCCAAGCTGGAAATCCTTGAGGTGCGATCCCGCTCCAAGGCCTGGAGGGTTTGGTTCAAACGGGTGTTCTCGGTCCGCTGGGCGGCAAGCTCCTGTTGCGCCGTGTTCAACTGGGCCACCGTCGCAGTCAATGAGGTGATGCGATTTTGGGCATCGGACAAGGCACTGGTGGCATTCGCCAGCCGGGAATTCTCCGCACGCAAGGTTTCCAGTTGGGCGGTGACGGCGATCAATTGCTGCGTCAATTTCGTGTTTTCGTCGAAAAGCTGCGCCCCGTTGCTCGTCTGGTTTTGAACTTTGCGTTCCGCCTCGGCCAGTTTGCCCTGGCTATCCGCCAACTGGTTCTGCAGGTCGGCAACGAGGGAATCCGCCGAACTCAAACGACTGTTTTCCGACTTCAGAGCCGCCAACTGGGCGGAGGTTTCGTCGAGCTTGGTCTGCAAGGTGTCAACCCGGGTTTTGTAACCCTCCGCATCGGTGCTAAGGGTGGAAACGGTGCGGTTTTGTTCCTCAAACTGAGTCCGCAACTTTGCCAGGTCGGACTGCATCTGCTCTGATCGGGCCAGCGTCTGGGCCAGCTGGGTCTGCAGCTGCGCCTTTTCCTTGGTCAAGCTTTCATTCAAACCCGTCAATTCCGCCACCGTGGAACCCTGCCGATCAAGTGCGTCATCTGCATCCGCATATTTGTTCTTCAATGCCTTCCACTCAGCCTGCGCTTTGTCCGCGGCCGCCCGGGCCGCCGATTCCGACTGCTGCAAATCGGCAAATTGTTTTTCCGCTGCGGAAAGTTTGGCGAACATGCCATCCACCTGGGACCGCTGCTCATCGCGTTCCTTGGTCAATTTCTCATTGATCGCCGTCAGTTCGGTCAGGCGATTTTGGGCCTGTTGGAGTTGAGACTGCAACGAGGTCACATCCGAGCTCTTGGTCAGGATCAATGCCCGGTTGGCTTCAGTAAGTGATTTGTTGGTCTCGCTCACCAGGTTCAACTGCTGGGCGAGAGCGGCAACCTGGCTGGCCGAATTTGCCCGTTCCTGAGCCAGTTGGGTCTCAAGTTGCCCCACCTGGGCTTGCAGGGTCTTGAGTTCCAGCAAGGCGGCTTGGGCATCGGGCAGGGCTTGCGCGGCTTGGGCCTGCGCGGCCAGGGCGGCGTCCGCACTCTTGCGGGAATTCTCCAGATCCTGCTGGAGCGAAGCCACCTTGTCCTTGAGTTCGGTGATGGCCGCATCGCGTTCGGCGATGCCGCGGGCGGCATCATCCAATTGGGCACTGAGGTGCGCCTGTGCCTCCGTTGCCGCGGCTGACTGTGCTCCGCCGGTCCGACTCAACGTCGCCAGGCGCTGGTTCTCATCAGTCAGTTTTGCAATCTGGCTTTGCCTCTCAGCCGCCGACTTTTCCAGGCTCTGTTTGGCGTTTTCCGCCTTCGTGAGGGCAATCTGTTGGGCCGCGAGTCGATTGCTGGCTGTGTCCAGCTGGGTTTGCAATGATGCCAACACGTCGCGCTGACTTCCTTGGGCGGCCTGCAATTGTTGCTGCAAACTTGCCAGCACGGTTTTGCTGTCGGCCTGCTCCTTGGCCAAGCGGGCACGTTCCGCTTCCGTGGCGGTCAGTTGCGTCGCCAATTTGGTGACGGCATCGCGGGTGCCGTTGAGTTCACGTTCCAGGGTCGTGACCCGGTTGCTCGTCCCATCGGCGGCGGCCAGGTCCTGCTGCAATTTCGCCAATTGATTTTCCGCCGTCGCCTTTTCCCGCACCACGCGATCGCGCTCTTTCTCGGTGGTGGCCAACTGGGTGCTTAGCCGGTCGACTTCCTGTCGGCTCAAAGTGAGGTCGCTTTCCAGCTTGGTGAAGCCCGGGGCCGTCTGCCGGGCGGCGGTCAGCTCCTGTTGCAATTTTGCCACTTCGTTGCGGGCACTTTCCTTTTCCTGTGCCATGAGATCGCGCTCCTGCTCAAGCGCGGTCATCTCGTCGGATAATTTGCGAAAAGCCCGTTGATTGGCACTCAACTCCGCCGTCAATTGTTCCAGGTCACCCGCCGCGCCTGGCGCGACCTCCGGCTGGCTGGACTTTGCGGCCAGGGCCTGTTGCATGTCATCCACCTTGGCCTGCAATTGTTGGTTCGAGAGCAAAAGTTCCCGGGCCGCAGTCGTGGCATCCGTCAATTGGGCCTTGGCCTGCTCATTGTCCTTGGTTGCCTGAGCGGCCCGCAATTTGACCGCCGCCTGGGCAGCCATTAACTGCACCCGCATCTCCTCCAATTCACGCCGGGCCGAGACCAAGTCACCCTGGGTTTGCGCAATGACCCCATCGAGTCGCTGCAACTCGGCCTCATTCTGCTTGGGCGCGGGTGCCGCAGCCACCTTCGCCAGTTTGTCCGCCAGATCCTTGTTTGCCGCCACTGCCGCATCCCGGGCCTTTTGCGCGGCCTCGAGTTCCTGAGTGAGGGTGGCTGCGTTGCGATTGACCGTTGCCAGATCAGCATTGGCTTTTTCGCCCGCGGCAACCTTGTCCCGCAAAGTTTGAATTTCGACATCCGTCAATCCACCGGCACCCGCTTGGTGTGCGGTTTCAACCAAGCGCTGGTTTTCCGCCCGCAAAGCCGCCAACTCCTCCCGCAGGCTGGTCTCCGTCTCGGAGGCACTGGTGGCGGCCGCATTGGCGACGGACGGTGACACCGCATTCAACTTTTCCTGGGCGACTCGCAATTGCCGAAAAAGTGAACTCAATTCCTTGGTTGATCGGGTAACCTCATCGTTGAGCCGGGTGTTTTCGGCCATGTAATACGCCAATTTGGGATCCGTATTGGGATCCTTTTGGGCTGCTGCCTGAGCCTGACTGATGGCATCAATATTGGCGCTGAGTTTTTTGTTTTCCGCCATGGCCGCCTGCAGTTTGGCGCCCAAATCGGCCCGCTCCTGTTCGAGCTTTTGTTGTGCCGCCAGGAAGCGTTGGTTCTCCGCTTTGAGTGCGGCGAGTTGTTTGCCCGCGGCCTCGTCTCCTTGGGCCGGGGCTCGGGCGGGAGCCGCTGCCGGGGTTTGCGTTGCCGTCGGGGCAGCCGCCGCAGCCCGCATTGATTCCAGTCGTGCATTGGCCTCCGCCAATTGGACCGGTGTCACCTGCTTGGCCACCATGTCACGTCCCATCGGGCTGATCCCGTTTTGGACGGCAATGTTGAGCCAGATCAGGGCCTCGACGGGATCGGCCTTCAGCCCACCCCGCCCTTCCGCCAGCATGATGCCATAATTGTTTTGCGCGGGACCGAAGCCTTGCCGGGCAGAAGCGAGGTAAAGCTTGGCCGCAGTGGCCTCGTCCTTGGCGGATCCTCGGCCTTCCTCCAGCATCACCGCCAGGTTGTAGGAAGCACGGGCGTAACCCTGTTGGGCGGACAAGCCATACCAACGTTGGGCTTGGGCGGCATCCGCACTCACCCCCCGGCCCAATTCATAGGCCAGTCCCAGATTGTATTGGGCTTCGGCCACGCCTTGTTCCGCCGCCTGCCGGAACCAAAGCACGGCCTCAAAATAATCCTGCGCCACCCCCAGACCACCGGCATACATGTTGCCGACATTGAACTGGGCCGGGGCAAATCCCTGTTGGGCGGCCTTCAAGTAATAGGCAAAAGCCTTGGTGATGTCGGCCGGCACCCCCCGCCCCAATTCATACATCATGCCCAGGTTGAAATTGGCCGGGGCATAGGCCTGTTCCGCCGATTGGGCATAGCGCTTGAGGGCTTCCGCGTCATCGCGAGCGACCCCTTGTCCATTGGCATACATATTGCCCAAAGCGTTCAATGCCACGGGATCACCCGTGTTGGCCTTGGCCTGCAAACTCGCTACATTCTCCTGCGCCCGAACCGGCCCGACCCCCACGAAAACAAGCAGCAAGGCCAGCAGACAACACAGCCGTTTTCTTGGGAAAGGGGCACGCAAAAGGAGATATGCTGTAGGGCTACGCACTTGGCTCACTTAAGGATAAAACCCTACATGGGAGCAAGGCAGCATCTTGCATACCGTGGATAATCTTCTTGTCGGGGGGACAGAAAGTCGCAAGCGCCCCGCCCAAGGTCGCTTTGCCGCCATTGACAAAGTAATAGGGACAAAGGCGCAAACGCCCGTCCACCTCGCGGGGTTGTTGCTCCCGATCATAGATCCGATGCCGCACCCGCTTGGGTTTGCGATAGGCTTGAAGCACGTGCAGGTTGGTGGGTGCGGAAGCGATGGCGTGTTCGATGCCCACCTGCCATTCCTCGCGCGAACTGTCGCTCCCCAACACCACGCTGCGGGCCCCCCAGGCCGTTTCGTCATAGCCGCTGATCTTGATGATCAAATCCCGCTCCTTCTGGGAGGCACCGCTCAAGTCCCGCCAATCATTAAGCGACCGACCTCCCACTTGGGGTCCATCCAACACCGCGCCCGGTGGCAAAGGCGCCGGGTCCATGATCCATGAGGCCGGGATCAGTTTGCGCAGCAATTTCAGGGCCCGACCGCTCAACGCCTCCGCCCAATAATCCTGCAGCAGATGATGATGAAACAACGCCAGGGAGAGTTTCTCCTCCTGAAACGGCCGCATGGGCGGGGCGATCGCGACTTCCCCGGCCGACCAGGCCTCAAAGATATACCGCTGGGTCGCAATGTTCGGCAGGTCGAAAAGCTCAAAGAACCGGTATATGACATCAATTTTCTCGGGGTTGCCCTCCACATCGAAGAACAGCGAATTCTCCAAGGGAAACAAATCATCGGGACGCAGGCAAAAAACCCGTTTGCCCTGCCGTTGCAGCTGCTCGGCCAACCACAACATTTCCGGCCGGTAGGTCGCCGCCTCGTCACTGACCACCAGAGCGATCAACGGATTGCGTGACCCGGGACACAAGCTCGCGAGTGCACTGTAAAATAGATTGATCATCCGGTCATCCGCCCCGAGCACGCCGCCCTGCCCGGCATAAAGCCGGTTGAGAAACGCGGTAAGACCGATGCCGCCCGGCACCGAATCCAGCTCGGTCAGCACAAACCCGTCGTCGGTCGGCAAAAGGTCGGGCCGCAAGACCGTGGGAAACGCGCCGAGATTCCGCGGATCGCGGGCATGAGCGATCAAGGCCGCAGGTTTTCCGCGATCCAGGTAATCGATCACCCACGGGGCCGAGAGCGGCTTGTTGCGCAGCAGATTCTTCCCGGCGATGGTGCGAAGATAGAGTTTCTCCAAAGCTTGGTGAAACTCCAGGCAAGCCGCCCCGATCGCCTCCAGTTCGGTCACATCCGCGGCGGTCAGCGGCCACGCCTCGGGCGACAGCTGCCACGTTTTGTCCTCAAACAGTGGTTGGGCTGCGAGGGTTGATTTGATCCCGGAATAAGAAAGGTCGGACATGGGTGCAGCAACCTAGTTAACCGATGAGTCGTTCGATGCAAACGGGCGCACCAGAAAGTGACCCGGCCACGACTTATTCATCGTCCATTTGGATGTCCTTGTTGCGGTGCCGCGGGCAACCGGCGCGCAACCAGGCATTGATGAATCGCTCCAAATCACCATCGAGCACCTCTTGCACGTCCGTGTTGGTGACGCCGGTGCGCAAATCCTTGATCATCTGGTAGGGTTGCAACACGTAGCTGCGAATCTGGCTGCCCCAGCCGATTTCACCCTTTTCACCGTAGAAGCGCTCCATCTCGCTGCGCTGCTCGTCGAGCTTCTTTTCATAGAGCCGCGATTTGAGCACCTTCAAGGCCGCCGCCTTGTTTTTGATCTGGGAACGCTCGTTTTGGCAGACCACCACGATGTTCGTGGGGATGTGCGTGAGGCGCACGGCCGAGTCCGTGGTGTTCACCCCCTGCCCGCCCTTGCCGGAGGAACGGTAGACATCCACCCGGATTTCGCTCTCGGGAATTTCGATGTCAATGTCATCGTCCACCTCGGCCACGACATCGACCGCACAGAAGGAAGTGTGACGGCGCTTGTTGGAATCAAAGGGACTGATCCGCACCAAACGGTGCACGCCGCGTTCCGCTTTCGCGTAACCATAGGCATTCAAGCCCTTGATGTGAAAGGTCGCCTTGCTGATGCCCGCCTGGTCGCCGGGTTGCACATCCTGCACTTCCACGTCATAGCCGCTGCGCTCCGCCCAGCGATTATACATGCGAAACAACATGTCGGCCCAGTCATTCGATTCGGTGCCCCCCGCGCCGGCCTGGATCGTGAGAAATGCATTGTTGGCGTCGAAGCGCTCGGTGAGGAAGGAGGCGATTTCAATCGCATCGAGCTCCGTGCGCATGGCCTTGGTGGTCGCCACCAGTTCCTGTTCAAAGCCCTCCCTTTCCTTGTCCTCGGCCAGTTCGATGAGTTCGAGCATGACCGGCAGATCGGCTACCTTCTTGTTGAAGGCGACGACCGGCAGCACCGTGCGCTTCAACCCGTTGAGTCTGGCAATGTGTTGTTGGGCCTTCTCGTTGCTATCCCAAAATCCCGGTGCGCCCATCTGGGCCTCCATCGCCTCGATTTCCCTCAGCTTTTGTTCGCAGTCAAAGAAACCTCCATAAGTGCCCGGCGCGCTTTTTGATGTTCTCGATATGGTCGTATGTTTCGGGAAGGAGCATGATACAGGGACTATGGCCGCAAAGTGCGGCGCCGGGCGCAAGCGTGCATTTTAACCCCGGAGGGTTCCGGTCGCCAATTCAGCCTGAAAACTCGCGTAGGTTTGCTTGACGCCATCGCGCAGGGTCGTGCCTGCCTGCCAGCCCAGAGCGGTCAGTTTGGATACATCCATCAGCTTGCGGGGCGTGCCATCGGGCTTGGTCGCATCCCATACAATCCGGCCGGTGAACCCGACCGTCTCGGCCACCACCTCGGTCAGTTCCCTGATGGTCACGTCGATGCCCGTGCCCACATTGATCCAGTCGGGTGGATTCTCCTGCCGCAGCAAAAACGCACAGGCATCGGCGAGGTCATCCACATGAAGAAATTCACGTTTCGGTGAACCCGTGCCCCAGGCGGCGACCTCCGCTGCGCCGGTAACCCTGGCCTCGTGAAATTTGCGGATCAAGGCCGGCATCACATGCGAATTCTGCAGATGATAATTGTCCCCGGGACCATAGAGGTTTGTCGGCATGGCGGAGTGAAACATCACCCCGTGTTGCTGCCGGTAATATTGGCAGAGCTTCAGTCCGGTGATTTTCGCAATTGCGTAGGCTTCGTTGGTCGGTTCCAGCGGTCCGCTCAGCAGGCAATCCTCCGGCATCGGTTGCGGCGCGTGCTTGGGATAGATGCAGGAGCTGCCCAAAAACAGCAGGCGCTTCACCCCGGCCAACCACGCGCCATGAATCGTGTTGGTCGCGATGGCGAGATTGTCGTGTAAAAAATCCGCCGGGTAGGTGTTGTTCGCGTGAATGCCGCCCACCTTGGCCGCGGCGATAATCGCCACGTCCGGTTTTTCCGCCGCGTAAAACGCATTGACCGCCGCCTGGTTCAACAGGTCGAGCTCTGTCCGCGAACGCAGCAACAGCTTTACGCCGGCTTCCTGCTGCCAGCGGCGCACCAGTGCGCTCCCCACCATGCCATTGTGACCCGCAATGTAGATACGCATACCGTGTAAAGTTTTATGTTTTAGGCTTTAAGCGTTACGGTTTGGACTTGGACGTCGAACGAGACTACGACGCAACGCCTCCAACTTCGCGCCTAAGACCTTGGTTTCGTCCACTATCTTCTGACCCTCCGTATTGGCAATCAAGTCGAGGTCCATGGAAAGATAAACTTGGGTCCTGAGCTCTGCAGCTGATCCCTTGGCTATTCCAATAAAATGTTGAAATTCCGCACTCCCATTGCGTTCGGCACCTTCAGATATATTGGATGCTATCGATACCGCCGCGCGTCGCATTTGATCCCGCAGGGACCAATCTTTATAAGCTCCAGTCTGTTGGTAAATTTCACGCACCAACGTCCGCGAACGCTGCCAAACTTCAAGATCTTCAAAAGACTGGTAGCTCACGATACGTAAAACATTACACCCAGTGCTGTCCGGAATGTTGAGAGACGAAGTTTCGTAAAATGGATTCTTTCATGGGATTACGAGCGGTAAGAGGTGTGACGCATTTTGCGTTTGGCCGGCAAGATTCAGGCCTATTGTGGGGACATGGCCACTCCGACT